>NZ_JBIKJL010000056.1:0-13426 GCF_044361015.1 Flavobacterium sp. | reverse complement strand
AAAATAACCGGAGATCAATTGATTATTTTAAATGGTGAAGTTCAATCATTTACAGAAATTTGTGGAGCTTGTGAACGAATTAAAAACACACCAATACCTTACTCCTACAGTGCTTTTATAAAAAAATTCATTTTTTTCTATATAATGACTTTGCCTTTTGGTTACGTTTTTAGCTTGGGCTATTATGCTATACCAGTTGTAATTTTTATTTTTTATGTTTTAGCCAGTCTAGAATTAATTGCCGAAGAAATTGAAGATCCGTTTGGTATGGATGCAAATGATTTACCTATTGAAAAAATCACTGCAAATATTAAAAAACACATCGAAGAGATACTTTAGAGTAGCTATTTATCAATGCATTCTGCTTGTTAACCATAAATATCCTTTTTAAACGATTTAATTTTTATAGAGAGTACTTAAAGTTTAGTTTAGCCTCATTAAATAGAATTTACCCGATTTTATTTGAAATAAATCCCAAGTCTAACTAAACAACTTAACCAAATGAAAAAAATTACGGTTGTAATTTTAGCTACATTTTTAGGAATAAATTGCAGCAAAGACGATTCTACTTCAAAAGAAGATTACACCACTTTTGGAAAAAATTCTACTCAAAGTTCGTTTATAGAAAAGCGGAATGATATGATGTTTTAGTAAATCAAGCTACAAAAGTTATAGGTGAATTACAAATTTATGATGATGATAATTTTTTGTATTTTAGTTGCAAATCTATTTCTAGTTATAAAATTACTGAAATTGGACTTTATGTTGGCAATTTCGAAACTCTTCCGGTTATTCAATCAAAACCAATAAAATCTGATTTTAATTATTTTGAGGAAATACAATGTTACTAAATCCATTCTCATCAACATAAATAGCTAACGTAGTACCTTCAATTGTAATTGATTCTATATTAATCTCTGAATGCAAAATTGCCCAGGGTAATATTTTTGCATAAATCATTTCAGATTTTAAAAGCGTCTTTTTATGTTGATTCCAAAGACTGTCTTTTACTTCAATATCTTTTATTTTTAAAGTCAAATTTGGAAAACCTTTAAAAAATAAGATATCTAAATCCCCTATTTTTATATCGGCTTTAAAATTTTCATAAGCTACTTTATTTATGTCCTGAAGAATTTCTTCATGATGGCTTGAAACGTAAATACCAAGCGATATTTATTAAAGCAATTTTTACAAATAAAATACTTAAAATTTTGAGTTTATTTTAACTACTTTATGCTTTAGCATCTCTCTTAACATAGTTCTAATTTTAAAATTAATATAGTATAAAAAAAGCAGGTGTAAATACTTAATAAAGTTATTAAATTAAAATCACTTTTTAATTGCTAAAATCTGATTATTTTTGATACGCTTCTTAAGACAATTATTATCTTTGCAGACTCATAAATCCAACCAAAATGCGTATCTCATACAATTGGCTCAAACAATTTATTAAATTAGATTCCTCGTCCGAAGAAACAGCTGCTTTGCTCACCGATTTAGGTTTAGAAGTTGAAGTGGTTGAAAAATACCAATCCATAAAAGGTGGTTTAGAAGGAATCGTGGTTGGCGAAATAAAAACATGCATTCAGCATCCTGATGCTGACCGTTTAAAAATAACGACTGTAGATTTAGGAGATGGTAATCCAATTCAGATTGTATGCGGAGCCTCAAACGTTGCGGTTGGTCAAAAAGTGCCCGTTGCCAGCATTGGAACCAATTTATTTGACAAAGATGGAAATGAATTTCAAATTAAAAAAGGTAAAATTCGAGGCCAAGAAAGTCACGGAATGATTTGTGCCGAAGATGAATTAGGTTTAGGTGAAAATCACGACGGAATTATGATTTTAGATGATTCGTTGCAAGCTGGAACGCTATTTTCCAAAGTAATGAACATTGAAAGTGATGAAGTTTTTGAAATCGGATTAACGCCTAACCGTGCTGACGCAATGTCCCACTGGGGTATTGCCCGAGATTTACGTGCCGGTTTAGTTCAGAAAAATGTGCATCCTGAGTTAATTACGCCTTCAGTTACCAGTTTTCGTGTAGATAAAAGAACATTTAAAATTGATGTAGAGGTAAAAGATATCAAATTAGCTCCACGTTATTGCGGCGTTACGATTTCCGGAATCACGGTGAAACCGTCGCCGGATTGGTTGCAAAATCGTTTAAAGGCCATTGGTTTAACTCCAAAAAACAATATTGTGGATGCTACAAATTACGTATTGCACGAATTAGGACAACCACTACATGCATTTGATGCCAATAAAATTAACGGAAAAATTATCGTTAAAACGATTGAAAGTGGAACAAAATTCAAAACGTTAGATGATGTTGAACGGATTTTACATGAAGAAGATTTGATGATTTGCGACGAAAAGGGACCACTTTGTATTGCCGGTGTTTTTGGTGGGAAAAATTCAGGCGTCACTGAAAATACATCCAATATATTTTTAGAAAGTGCCTATTTTAATCCGGTTTCAATCCGTAAAACGGCAAAAAGACATAGTTTAAGCACTGATGCTTCGTTTCGATTTGAACGTGGAATTGACCCAACCATTACCGAATATGCATTAAAAAGAGCGGCCATTTTAATTAAAGAAATTGCCGGTGGTGAAATCACCTCAGACATCGTCGATATTTATCAAAAGAAAATTGAAGATTTCACTGTTTTATTGAACTTTAATAAGGTAAACAAAATTATTGGCCAAGAAATTCCTAAAGAAACCATTAAGAAGATTTTGGTTTCACTTGATATCAAAGTAAACAGTGTTTCCGATGCAGGTTTAGGCTTAATTATCCCAGCCTATCGTGTGGATGTTCAAAGAGAAATTGATGTGATTGAAGAAATTTTAAGGGTTTATGGTTATAATAACATTGAATTCACAAAAAAACTAAATGCTACGGTTTCCAATTCCAGTAGAACGGAAGATTATAAAGTGCAGAATATCATTGCAAACCAGTTGAATTCATTAGGTTTTTATGAAATGATGGCGAATTCCTTGACCACTCCGGATTATGTAAAACTCTCTGATGATTTGAAAGAAGAATTTAATGTGATGATGCTGAATCCGTTGAGCAATGATTTATCGGCGATGCGTCAATCACTTTTATTTTCAGGTTTAGAAGCTGTTTCGTATAATATTAATCGCAGAAATGCTGATTTAAAATTATTTGAATTTGGTAAAAGTTACCACAAAATGCCATCCGGATATGATGAAAATAAGCATTTAACCCTTTTTGTTTCCGGTAATCGTCAAAATGAAATGTGGACAAATTCGCAAAAACCGAGTGACTTCTTTTTGTTTAAAGGTTATGTTGAAACCATTTTTTCTCGTCTTTCACTTCAAAAAACCAAAACACTTCCTGCTGTTTCAGATGTTTTTGGAGAAGGAATTGCATTTGCGATTGGAAATGATGTATTAGTAGAAATGGGAACTATCAAAAAATCAATCCTAAAGCATTTCGATATTAAACAAACTGTTTATTATGCCGATTTCAATTGGAATTTAATTTTAAAACTTATTTCTAATAAAATTAAATTTCAAGATATTCCAAAATATCCTGAAGTTCGAAGAGATTTGTCATTATTACTTGATCGAAATGTTACGTTTGATTCTTTATATGCTGTTGCAAGTCAAACCGAAAAATCTCTATTAAAGGAAATCAGTTTGTTTGATGTATACGAAGGAAAAAATTTACCGGAAGGAAAAAAATCATATGCTTTGAGTTTTCATATTCAAGATACTACAAAAACCTTGACAGATGATCAAATTGATAAAATTATGAATAAACTCAAGCTAAATTTCGAAAAGTTAGGTGCCGTTTTAAGATAATTCTTTACTATAAATCAGAAAATCCAAGTAATAACTTGTTTTTTTCAAATTAGTTTGCATAACAAAAAAAAGTCCCCTCGTGAAAACGAGAGGACTTTTAAATTTATAAAAAATTGAGAATTATTTTTTCTCTCCTTTTTCCATTTTAGCTTTAAGGTCTGCCAAAATTTGGTTGTTTTCACCAAGTGTTTGAGCAGGAGCGTTTGTGTTATTATTATTATTTGCAGCAACTATTTCAGTAGCAGCTTTCACATTTTTCTCCTCTTCTTCTTTGAAAATAGCCGTGTGCGAAGCAACAACTCTTTTGAATTCTTTGTTGAACTCAATTACTTTGAAGTCAGCAACATCACCTTTTTTCAATTTTTTACCATCTTCTTTTTCTAAATGACGAGTAGGTACAAAAGCGACTACATCATCACCGAAATCAACTGTTGCACCTTTGTCAACAATCTCAGCGATAGTACCGTTGTGAACAGTTCCTACAGCATAAGCATCTTCATGTTTATCCCAAGGATTAGCTGTAGTTTGTTTATGACCTAACGATAATTTACGTCCGTCAACATCCAATTCTAAGACAACAACATCTAACGTTTCACCTACATTCACGAATTCAGATGGATGTTTAATTTTCTTAGTCCAAGATAAATCAGAGATATAAATTAAACCATCGATACCTTCTTCTAATTCTACGAAAATACCAAAGTTTGTAAAGTTTCTAACTATACCTTTATGTTTAGAACCAACTGGATATTTAGAAGTTATATCAGTCCAAGGATCTTGCGTCATTTGTTTGATACCTAAAGACATTTTTCTTTCGTCTCTGTCTAAAGTCAATACAACTGCTTCTACCTCATCACCAATTTTCATGAAATCCTGAGCCGAACGTAAATGCGTTGACCATGACATTTCAGAAACGTGTATTAAACCTTCAACACCTTCAGCAACTTCAATGAAAGCACCGTAATCAGCGATAACTACTACTTTACCTTTCACTTTGTCACCCACTTTCAAGTCTGCTTTCAAGGCATCCCACGGGTGAGCGTTTAATTGTTTTAAACCTAATTGAATTCTTGTTTTCTCATCATCAAAATCAAGAATTACTACGTTTAATTTTTGATCTAATTCAAGCACTTCACTTGGGTGATTAATTCTTGACCAAGATAAGTCAGTAATGTGGATTAATCCATCAACACCACCTAAGTCAATAAACACACCATAAGAAGTAATGTTTTTAACAACACCTTCTAATACTTGTCCTTTTTCTAATTGACCAATGATTTCTTTTTTCTGAACTTCGATATCAGCTTCTATAAGAGCTTTGTGAGAAACTACCACGTTTTTAAATTCGTGATTAATTTTTACCACTTTAAACTCCATCATTTTGTTAACATATTGATCGTAGTCACGGATTGGTTTCACATCAATTTGAGAACCAGGTAAGAATGCTTCAATTCCGAAAACATCTACAATCATACCACCTTTAGTTCTACATTTTACGAAACCGTTCACGATTTCGCCAGTTTCATTAGCAGAGATAACTCTATCCCATGCTTTGATTGTTCTGGCTTTTCTGTGAGATAAAACCAATTGACCGGTTTTGTCTTCACGAACGTCGATTAAAACTTCTACTTTGTCACCCACTTTTAAACCTGGGTTGTAACGGAATTCATTTAAAGAAATAACTCCTTCTGATTTAGCGTTGATGTCAACGATAGCATCACGATCAGTAACACGAACCACTGTTCCCATTACTACTTCGTCACTGTCAGTTGAAATGAAGGTTTTAGCAACCAACTCTTCAAATTCTCTTAGGTTTTTTTCATCTACTGCATCAATTCCTTCTTGGAAGTTATACCAGTTAAAGTTTGCTAAAAACACTTCTTGTTCTTTTAAAATTTCAGACATGCTGATTAAAAATTTGTATTCTGAGTTCTCTTGAGTTTCTTGATGCGATAGAAAACAGCAGAAGTTGTTTACATAAATAGTTTATACCCAATGGAAACTCTTCTTCGCCAAAAGGTGTGCAAAAGTACGAAGCATTTTTGTAATTACAAAACTATTTTTCAAGCAATTATACCAATAAAAAAAGATTTTCGTTTGTGAATTAACGTCCTTTAAAATGTTCCATAGTATTATAGACTCCCATTACCTTACCTACAAACCATTCAAAAAACCATATAGGCAATAAACCCCGGAAAAACCGAACAAAATTAACATTCCACGGCATGATGACAAAAATGCTGTTTTTTTCAATTCCTTTAATTATTTTGTTAGCCACTTTTTCAGTTTTTAACAACGGAATAACAGAACGGACCCCATCAAACATTCCGGTACTTATATAACAAGGCTTTACAGTTGTGACTCCAATATTTTTTTTCAAGTGTTTCATTTCTAGACGCAAACTATCAGACCAACCTATTACTGACCATTTACTGACTGCATAAACTGCCATTTTAGGATTTGAGATTAAACTCGCAGAGGAAGTAATATTACAAATGTGTCCTGAATTTTGATCCATCATATCAGAAAGAAATGCTAAAGCAATGTGCATGGGAGCATTCGCATTGATATTTATTGTTTAAGTAATATCATCAAGAGAATGTTCATGAAAATATTTTCCAACGATTATTCAGGCATTGTTAATCAGGACATCTACTGCTCCATAATCTTCCTTAACAATTTTAGCAGTTATTTTTGACTTGCTGTATATCAGCAACATCTACATTTTAGCCAACCACTTTTCCAAACTTTGAAAATTGTGACCGTGTTTCATCAATATTCTTTTGATTAATGTCCCATATTATAAGTTTTGCCCCTTTTTGCAAAACAAGTTCTCCCATTAATTTACCTATTCCGGAAGCTCAACCGGTAATCAGAATATTTTTATTTGAAAAATAAAACATGAAAAGTTTTTTAAATTAAGTTTCAAATTTAAAGATTGTTATTCTAATAAATAGTTTAAAAAAACTCTTTTATTCTCTAGGATTATTATTCTTTACAAGTTGACTTTCTTTAAATGTACATCGATAAAAATTATTACTTTTGAAAACATTCAATCCTGTTTTTAAAATTTATGAAAACAAAATTCTTGGTTATACTATTGTTTTTTTATTTGTTTGGATTTTGTTCATGCACAAACTATTCAAAATAGTCATTACAGCACAACTGCTTTCATCAAAAATGATGAAACTATTCAGAATAAACACTATGCTACAATTGGGTACATCAAAAATGATGGGACAATTGAGAATAACCACTATTCAACTGTTGGCTAATTGGGTATGCAAAAGGAGTAGTAAAAGAATGGGCTGCCCTGGTGTTTTTCTTTTTTGATTTTGAATAATTCAAGCGGTGTTATAATTGCTTTAATTTAGTTTTCAGAAACAAATTTACTTCATTATTGATTTGAGAATTATTCCATTGACTTTGCTCAATTAATCGGTCTGTAAATATAATCCGTTTAAGTGGTCCATTTCATGTTGGAAAATTACAGCTGTAAAACCTTCAATTACCTCTTCTTTCTTTTTTTCCTTTTCTGTCGAAATATTGTATGATTGCGATATACATCACCAAGTTCATTTGGAATGGAAAGACATCCCTCCATCCCTTTTTGCATAAAGGTAGAACGCCAAAAAATTTTTTAATTTATATAAAATTCAAATGGTACATTTGGTTTATCAAAACATTGTACCCAAATTAAATTTTTGCTTATTCCTATTTGAGGTGCGGCAATTCCAACCCCCTAGTTAGCAGGTTTTTGCATGGCTAAATACATTCTCTTGGCATAATTGGAATATATTTATTTTTGGTTTAATATTTTCAGAAATTGCTTTTAAAATTTTGAATTCAGAAGAATCTGTTACTTGTATTATTTTAAACATAACAAAGCCGTAATGAGTTTACGTTCTTCTTTTGAAAACTTTTGAGCAAAAGTTAAGGTTGAAAAGCACAAGAAAATAAGTAACCAACCGATTCTTTTCATCATATTTTTAATTCACCACCTCTTTGATTTCGTCAATAATTCGCAAAGCTAATTTGTCGGCTTCCTCTTGCGTTGGTGCTTCAGTATAAATACGAATTATCGGTTCAGTATTCGATTTGCGTAAGTGAACCCATTCTGTCGCAAAATCAATTTTAACTCCATCAATGGTGGAAATATTTTCATTTTTATATTTATCCGTCATAGCAACTAAAATAGCATCAACATCTATTTCAGGTGTCAATTCAATTTTATTTTTACTCATATAATATTGTGGATAGGAAGCTCTCAATTCCGCTACTGTTACATCTAAATTTGCTAAATGGGTTAAGAACAAAGCAACTCCAAC
Source organism: Flavobacterium sp. (assembly GCF_044361015.1). Taxonomy (GTDB): domain Bacteria; phylum Bacteroidota; class Bacteroidia; order Flavobacteriales; family Flavobacteriaceae; genus Flavobacterium. Next base: position 5,265 of record NZ_JBIKJL010000056.1, on the reverse strand, counting down.
TAAACTATCACGACCATAATGCAATTCCGGATAAATAATTCCCCCGTTTCCTTCACCTCCGATAATGGCCTGTGTAGATTTCATTAATTCAACAACATTCACTTCGCCAACAGCACTGGCTAGGTAACTACCTTTGTGTTTTTCTGTAATGTCTCGTAATGCTCTGGAGGATGACATATTTGAAACTGTATTCCCGGGAGTTTTACTCAAGACATAATCGGCTACTGCCACTAATGTATATTCTTCACCAAACATTTCTCCGTCATTAGAAATAAATGCTAATCGGTCTACATCTGGATCTACTACAATTCCGAAATCGGCTTTTTCTTTTAAAACCAAAGTACAGATATCCCCTAAATGCTCCTTTAATGGTTCTGGATTATGTGGGAAATGACCATTTGGATCACAATATAATTTGACTACCTCCACTCCCATTTGCTCCAATAAATTTGGGATAACGATTCCTCCGGAAGAATTAACACCGTCCACTACCACTTTAAATTTTCTTTTTGCAACAGCATCTGCATCGACTAATGGCAACTTCAACACCTCATCAATGTGAATATCCATGTAAGCATCATTGATAGTGATTTCTCCTAAACTATCTACATCAGAAAAATTAAAAGCTTCAGAGTCCGCAATTTCTAATATTTTTGCTCCTTCTGCCCCATTTAGAAATTCTCCTTTTTCGTTTAATAATTTTAAAGCATTCCACTGCTTTGGATTGTGTGAAGCCGTTAATATGATTCCACCATCAGCTATTTCTAGGGAAACAGCAACTTCAACAGTTGGCGTAGTAGAAAGTCCTAAATCAATGACATCAATACCTAAACCAATCAATGTATTAACTACTAAATTATGAATCATTGGTCCAGAAATTCGGGCATCACGGCCAACTACTACTTTTAATTTTTCTTTAGTATTGACATTTTTCAACCATGTTCCATAGGCTGACGCAAATTTAACTGCATCGACAGGCGTTAAATTATCACCAACTTTCCCACCAATGGTACCACGAATTCCCGAAATTGATTTTATAAGTGTCATTAATTTTTGTTTTAAATTGAAGTACAAAGATAAAAAGGAACTCCCTTTTTTGCTTTCCCTTTTATCGAGTTTTTTAACATTTAATAGAGTGTAAAAAGTAGTTTATTTTTCAATACGGATAAAGTTTCCTATTTTTACTGATACCAAATTATAAAGAAACATGAATTTTCTGGCTCATATTTATCTTTCCGGTGATGATGACCTCGTCAAAATTGGGAATTTTATGGCGGATAGTATTCGTGGGCAAAGTTATAATGATTATTTACCTGATATTAAAAAAGGCATTTTACTGCATCGTGCAATTGATACTTTTACAGATGCACACCCCATCTTCAGAAAAAGTAAACACCGATTACATGAAAAATACGGACATTACTCGGGTGTAATAATAGATATTTTTTATGACCATTTTTTAGCAAAAAATTGGAAAAACTATTCTGCTATATCTTTAGAAGAAACTTCTTCAGCATTTTACGAAAATTTACAAATCAATTATGATTTACTCACAGAACCAATAAAAAAAATGATGCCCTTTATGATTGCCCAAAATTGGCTAGTTAGTTATGCAACAATTGAAGGTTTGACTATGATTTTATTTCAAATGGATCATAGAACCAAAAACAGGGTTGTAATGCATGAATCTATCTTAGAATTAAAAGAATTTTATTTCGATTTTGAAAATGAATTTACTCAGTTCTTTGAAGAAATTCGACTACATTGCAAAGAAAAAATTACCGCTTTATGAAAAAACACTTACTGCTTTTACTAATCCTTTTTTTAAGTTGTAAAACAGAAAAAAATATAGTTCAACCAACTGGCTTGGTCACTTCAAAAGCAATGGTAGTTTCAGCTCGGGAGGAAGCTTCACAAATTGGAGCACAAATCATGCAAGTAGGTGGCAATGCCTTTGATGCAATGATTGCAATAGAGTTATCTTTAGCAGTTTCCTACCCTTATGCCGGAAATATTGGCGGTGGCGGATTTATGGTTTATCGAAAATACAATGGTGAAACCGGAAGTTTGGATTATCGCGAAAAAGCTCCTTTGGCAGCAACTAAAGATATGTATTTAGATGAAAATGGAGATGTAATTAAAGGTTTAAGTACCGAAACAGAATTAGCAATAGGCGTTCCCGGAACAATTGCCGGAGTTTTTGAAGTTCATAAAAAATATGGGACATTACCAATGGAAACCATCCTAAAACCGGTCATAGATTTAGCTAGAAAAGGTGTTGTAGTTACCAAAAAACAAGAAGAACGTTTAAACAAATACCGAAAAGCGATAGTTAAAGCAAATGGTTCCGAAACTTTATTTTCTTATCCTTTTCAAACAAAAGACACGATTAAATATAAAGCTTTAGCCAATACGTTGGAACGCATCGCTAAAAATGGTCGGGATGAATTTTATAAAGGTGAAACGGCACAAAAGTTAGTTAACTTTTTACAAGCTAAAGGCAGTATTATCTCCTTGGAAGATTTAGCATCCTATGAAGTAAAATGGCGTGAGCCGATTGTTAATTCTTATCGAGATTATAAAATCATTTCAATGGCACCACCAAGTAGCGGCGGAATAACTTTAGGACAAATTTTAAAAATGATTGAACCGTTTGATTTAGCTAAAATGGGACATAACTCTGAACAATACATTCAAGTAATTGTAGAAGCGGAACGAAGAGCTTATGCCGATAGAAACTATTTTCTAGGTGATCCTGATTTTATAAAAATTCCGACAAAAGAACTTTTAGATGAAACGTATTTAAAGGAACGAATGGCTGCTTTCTCCTTTGAAAAAGCTACAAAATCGGAAGAAGTTTCACACGGAGCAATTGTCTTTTCAGAAAGTACCGAAACCACTCACTATTCTATTATTGACCCCTATGGAAATGCTGTATCGGCTACAACAACTATTAATGATGCTTACGGTTCCAAATTATATTGTGACGAATTAGGTTTTTTTCTCAATAATGAAATGGATGATTTTTCAGCTAAACAAGGAGTTCCTAACATGTTTGGATTGGTAGGTTCTGATGCCAATAGTATCGCACCTCAAAAACGTATGTTAAGTTCGATGACACCAACCATTGTAGAAAAAAACGGAGAACTTTTCATGGTCGTGGGAACTCCTGGGGGATCTATGATTATCACTTCGGTTTTACAAACTATTTTAAATGTCACTGAATTCAATATGAGTATGCAGGAAGCTGTTGACGCTCCACGTTTTCATCATCAATGGTTACCGGATGAAGTTATTTTTGAACCAAATTGTTTTTCAGCAGAAATACTTCAAATCCTTAAGGCAAAAGGATACCTAATAAATGAAAAACAAACTCCTGTATTGGGAAAAGTTGATGCTATTTTAGTTTTACCTAATACTAAATTAGAAGGTGGTGCGGACAAAAGAGGTGATGATAGAGCTATTGGTTTTTAAATAAGTTTTATCTTAGCGGTTCAAAAAAATCACATGCCCACTCAAAATAAATCAGTTCTAAAAACATTCTTCCGAAAAAACTTCAGAAGATTGGAGGGATTTATTTTATATTTAAAATCGTATCTTTCTCCCAGGCAATTTATTTATTTATCCTGTTTTTTAGTAGGTATTTCAGCATCTTTAGCTGTTATTGTTTTAAAAACTTTTGCCCATTGGGTTTACATTTTTGCTCAATATATTGATAGCATTTTTCATTTACCTTACAGTAATAGTACACTTCCTATTATTGGAATAGTATTAACTGCATGGGTTATAAAAAAGGTTTTGGATGGTTCATTAGAAAAAGGAACATCTCAAATAATGTATGCCGTTTCAAAAAAATCCGGAATTATTCCTAAAAAGCAAATGTATGCTCAAATAATCACTAGTGGTTTAACTGTCGGAATGGGTGGCTCTGCCGGATTAGAATCTCCTATAACAATTACAGGTGCTGCCTTTGGTAGCAACTTTGCACAAAATTATCGTTTAAGTTACAAAGACAGAACTTTACTCTTAGCTTGTGGCGTTGCTGCCGGAATTGCAGCAGCATTTAATGCTCCTATTGCAGGAGTACTTTTTGCCATTGAAGTCGTTTTAGTTGATGTGAGCATTACGGCCTTTATTCCTATTATGATTTCAGCAGCAACCGGTGCGTTGGTTTCAACTATTCTTTTGAATGAAGATATCTTATTGTCATTTAACAAACAAATGGATTTCGATTATCATAATCTTCCTTATTACATAGTTTTAGGGGTAGCTTCCGGTTTTGTTTCCATTAATTATGCTAGAACTTTTCGTAAAATAGAACATTTTTTTAGCCGAATAAAATTTGGCCCCATGAGAAAAGCTCTTTTTGGAGCTTGTATTTTAGCTATTTTAATTTTCTTTTTTCCAACCTTATTTGGAGAAGGATATAACAGCATAAAAATACTTTCAACTAATAATCCGGAACAAATTTTAGACAATACTGTTTTAAAAGGTTTTAAAGACAATGCCTGGATGTTATTGCTTTTTGTTGGTGCCACAATGCTCATTAAAGTTTATGCTACTAGTATTACCATTGGTAGCGGAGGAAATGGAGGAAATTTTGCCCCTTCCCTTTTTGTAGGTTCATATTTAGGTTTTTTTGTAGCATCATTTTTTAATCTACTCGGATTTGTAAAACTTCCTGTTAGTAATTTTACCATGGTAGGAATGGCCGGAATTTTAAGTGGCTTATTTCATGCTCCCTTAACTGCCCTATTTTTGATAGCTGAAATTACCAGCGGCTATAGTTTAATGATTCCGTTGATGCTTGTTTCATCCATTAGCTTTGCAATTTCAAAAAGATATGAACCTTATTCCTTTGATATAAAAAACTTAGCGGATAAAGGTGATGTGTTTACCGATGACAGAGACCGGAATATTTTATCCGGAATTGTAATTTCGCGATTAATTCAAAGCCCGATTCAAACATTAAAACTTGCTCCATCCTTAGAAGTATTAGTTGAAAAAATTTCCAGTTACAACCAAATGATTTTTCCGATAGTCAATGATAAAAATGAATTACTAGGGATAATTGATTTTGAAGAAGTTAAATCACATTTATTTAATCCTTATAAAATAAAATATACAGCTGTAAAAGATATCATGCATGCTCCCAAAGAAATAATAAACTATGATGAAACCGCAGAAACCATCGTGGAAAAATTTGAACGTGCTCAAACAGATTATTTACTTGTTCTAAAAAACAAAGAAGTAATTGGTATTATT
>NZ_JBIKJL010000017.1:0-44248 GCF_044361015.1 Flavobacterium sp. | reverse complement strand
CCGAAAGAATACACTTCTACCATCAAAGGATTTGAAAGCAACAGCAAGCCGGTAAAAGCTCGTTATGTAAAAGTAAAAGCAACCAATTTTGGAAAATTACCAGACTGGCATCAAGGTTTTCCGTTTAATGGCGAGGCATTTATTTTTGTAGATGAGATTAAGGTAGACTAGATAACCTCCCATCAAACCTTTCCAAAGGAGAGAGACGAGACATATAAAAATTCTCTAAATTTTAAGGGAATAATCCTTTTCAATCTATTTCAATCGTAGCGAATCAAAAAAATTAGCAAAATCTATTAAATCTATTAAAGGCTTAATAGTTTTCAGCAGTAGAAGAAGTTGTCAGAAAAAAACCTAATCTTTCCAGCCCCATGGTGCGGAAGGATTTTCAATTGTTTTTGTCAAATCAAATTTCACCGAAAAAACTCTGTCAGAACCAATTCTTCTCAAATTATAAGTAAATGAAGTTTCGTCAACGGTTATCCACCAAACGTTATTTGAAGCATAATCAATCAAATCACATGTTTGTTGGTCGGCCGGAAATATTTGTATACCGGGTAATCCTGAGTTGGGAGTAGTGCCACCGTATTGGGTGACTTTATCTTCTGTTCCATCTTCATGGCGATGGTCATGTTTGAGGGTAATTAGATCATTATTGAGGGTTAATATCCACGTTCTTGACTTGTCATCTCCAACGAAAAAAGGAATCTTTATGGTGTTTTCAACGCAACTTCGAACATGCATAACCAATCTTTTGCCACGAAAATCATCATCAGCAGGACCTTCTGTAATTTGTCCTTCAAACGATTTTTCGCAATGTGCTTTCAAGGTAGCCCAAAACTGTTGAGCTCCTGATTTTTCTTGTGAAAAAAGAGAAAAAGAAGTTACTAAAAAAAAAAAAACTATTTTTTTCATAGAATAAATTTTGTCTAAGGTAAGAAATAATAAATAATGTATTTTTATAAAAAGTTTTAGACATGAAAATTTCACTTATTCAAGCTCCCATAGTTTGGGATAATCCAATTGCGAACATATTGTATTTTCAGCAAAAAATAATGGAAATTGATGAAGAAACTGCTTTGATTGTTTTGCCGGAAATGTTTACTTCCGGTTTTACGATGGAACCATTTGCTTCAGCAGAAAACATGAACGGAGAAACCATCTCCTGGTTAAAAAAAATAGCCGAAACGAAGAAAGTGGCCATCACCGGAAGTTTAATCATTTTTGAAAATAAACATTTTTATAACAGATTGGTTTTTGTTTATCCCTCCGGTAAAATAGATTATTATGACAAGCGGCATTTATTCACTTTGGCGGGAGAAAATAAAATTTATGAACCGGGAACAACTAAAAAAGTAATTAAATACATGGGTTGGAAAATATGTCTTCAAATTTGTTATGATTTGCGATTCCCTGTTTTTTCCAGAAATACAGAAGACTACGATTTGTTGATTTATGTTGCAAATTGGCCTGAAACTCGAATCAATGCTTGGGATATTTTACTGAAAGCAAGAGCTGTTGAAAACATGTGTTATGTTTTGGGGGTTAACCGAATTGGTTCCGATTTTAATAAATTGGAATATGTTGGCCATTCCCAAGTAATTGATGAATTAGGTTATTTTTTGTTGGAACCGCAAGTAGATGAAGGAATTTTTCAAGCAGATTTAGATATGAAAAAGCTCTTGAATACGAGAAAAAAGTTAAATTTTTTAGCAGACAGAGATGAATTTGTAATTAAACTAAACAAAAGTGCTGAATAATCATTCGCTACTGAATTTCAGCGTTTGATCAACGTCCCAATTTGCACGAACATCAATTTCTGTTGGAAAATAACGTACTTCTTCCGTTTGTCGTTTTTCTAAATAACTTCCGGTATCCCATACTCTGTTTTTGTTGTCATCATAGACGATTCGTACGGTAAACAAAGCCGGCTGGAGTAAATTAAAATCAATCGTAGTTTCACCCTCTGAATAGGCGGACGCTTGTATATCTCCTTTTGCATTGGTTAATTCAACTATGATTGGGAAAGATTTAATACCTTCTAAATGCAGTCGTAAATTACCATAATCCGTCAGGTTTTTGGTCCCAATTGTAAATGCTAGTGAGTCACTTTCTCTTTCTAATAAATCAGTAAATGCACCTTTTTCAAGGGTTAATTTATATCTTTCAAGAGGTTCTTTCTTAAAATCGATAACGACAAGTTGTTTTGGTTCATCATATTGCGTTGTAAAAACAACGGCAACAGAATCTTTATTAGTAAGTTTGATTTTTGACGCATCAATCTTTGTAATTGGGATGGAACTTTTCAGGGTATATTTCTCGCCTAGATGTAAAACGCCACTTTGAACAGCATTAATACGCAGCGAATCTGCTTTTTGGGTATTAAATTTTAGTTTAAATTCTTTTTCCAACACATTTTTTTTCACTTTTATTGAAAGTGAATCAGCTTTAATTGGTTTAAACCAAATTTGTAATGAATCTTTATTTTCAAAAGGAGTAACAACAGTTGGAACAATTTCATCTCCATTTTTGAGTTCGATTTTTACATCATTGGATTTACCTTCATGACCTAAAATAATTCGATTTCCGGATGCTTGTGAAGGTCTAATAGGTTTAAAAGGCAACTCTTCTTTGAATAATTCTAATTCATAAGCTGCATTATCTGGAATAGTAACGATTTCACTATGAAATGCTATTTTGTCTTTTTTCGGATCAAATTTATTATTGTTGTTATAATCTTTCATAGCCACCAATAAGTATTCACCGGCCTTTATATTTTCTAACGTGAAGGTCTTTAGGCTGTCTAATGTATTGGTAATATACCTTGGAACTTCCTTATAAACAATTGAATCATAAAATTTTTCATTCCGCTCATAAAGCATGACGGAAACAAAATTATCTGTTTTTTTGGCGTAAGCATCCTTTATTTGACCTACTAATTGCAGGGAATCGATATATGTTCCGGTGGAAAAAATATATTTAAATTGTTGGTATGGATTGCCTTCATTGTTATCTTGAATGCTTTGTCCGAAATTAAGACTATACGTAGTATTTGGCGTTAAAGTATCATTTAGGGTGATTGTCAAAATTTTTGTAGGCGTAGAAGGCAAAATCAACGGCATATTTTTCATCGGAGGCGAAATAATCAATTGTTTGTTGATGTCTTTCAGCTTGATGTATTCATCAAAATACAATTTTATTTTATTTCCTTTAAATTCGGTAGATAAGTTTTTAGGCTCGCTCATTTTCATGATTGGTGGAATAGAATCTTTCACTCCGCCAGTAATAGTACCTCTTTTTGCGCAACTTGCAAACAAAACCGATAAAATGATAAGGATTAAAACTCTCATGAAATAAAATGCTTTCTTCGTAGCCACAAAATAACAATTATATTTAGTGGAAATGAAATGTTTTAGGTTTTTCTTTGCGTTTTATGAATGAGTATAGGCCATGCAAACAATACTTAATTTAGCTCCGGGTATTTTCAAAATTGCCTTTCCACATTGTTCCAGCGTTGATCCGGTGGTAATAACATCATCAATTAAGAGATAATGTTTGTGATGGTCTTTTTCTGTAAAGTCAACATCAAAAACCGACTTTTTAGTTTCCGTTCGTTCCAAAAAATTCTTTTTGGATTGTGTTTTAGCATAACTATCTCTGTGTAGAATGTTTTCACACAAAGGTATTTGAAGCGATTTTGAGATAGCCTGACCAAAAGTAGTCATTTGATTGTAACCACGTTCTTGCATTCGTTTTTTGTGTAAAGGAACCGGTATAATGGCATCAAAGAAAAGTTCAGCATGAATATTTTTAAGGTCTTCAGCATACCATTCTCCTAATAAAGTGCCAATTTCCTGCCGGTTTTTGTATTTTAAATTGTGAATGAGTTCTTGAACAATGCCATTTTTGTGAAAGTAAAGTAAAGCGGAAGCATGTTCTAAAGTCAAACGGCCGTAAAATTTTCGAATAATTTCATTGTTCTGATTTTCACAATGAAGTGTTAACGGAAAATGATGACGACAAGTTGTGCAAACTATATTTTCATTGGCTAACAAATGTTCTTTGCAAGCCAAACAAACTTTAGGGAAGAATAAATTGAGTAAATCTTTTAGCATAAACAATTATAAACTACAGTCTTTATTTTTCAAAATAAAGATACATTAAATTTATAATTATTCAATTACAAACGAGTTTCTTGATTTCTTTTTTTTAAGCTTACATAGAAAAAGAGTAGATAAAAGATAAAAACGGAAAATAAATTCAATACCAATATGCCCAAAAAGCCACCGCCATAAATGAAAATTATAGAAAACAACATAATAAAAGCATTAACTATTGTTGCTTTTGCCAATGCTTTTTCTCTGTAAACGCGTAAGAATTCAAATTCATTTTTTTCCTTAGAAAAAACAATAAGTCCAAAACCTAGAACAAAAAGAATGAGGGTAATTTCATCTATAAAATTGCTTTGGGATATTACAAAAATTTTAGTTTCTAAATAAATCGAAACTATTGCAAATACGGGTATTGTATAATTTAAATCAAATTTTAAATAAAGTACAGAAAAAACAATCGCAATAAGAACCAAAATAACGCCAACGGCTTTGTAATAATAGGGGAAAAGAAAATTTTTCATTGCAATTTTAAGATAGTAAGTATATTAAATTTTTATATTCGATTAGGCAAGGTAGAAAACCTTACCTAATCGAAAAACAATGTATTAAATTGTTAATTTTCAGCACTGGTGTAAACCGGGAATGTAGAGCTGGTACCATCTTCAAAGTCAACTTTTACACCGACCATTCCAAATTTGTGATTTGCGATGTATGTAATTTTATTGATTCCACTCACTCTATTTGAATTGCCTAATGTTGATTCCACTTGAATAGTTTTAATCATGTAAAAACCATAAGGATAATCATCAACACCGGTTTTACTAACAACGGTTCTTACGTTTCCTGAAGTTCCGGCAGCATAAGTGTCACCAACTGATGAATCATATTTAACTAAAACGCCTGCCAAAGGACCGGTAACACATTTAATACCGCCTGTTGTTTGTTGGATTTTTAAATTGTCAATAGAAACAGAATTGCCATCGATTACTACACCGGGGAAGTTTGAAATCATATTTTTTACTAACGAATTAGTTACAGTGGCTTGAGCACTATAGCTTGAAATTCCGTCTTCAAGGCTTTCAACTACTGCCGAAAAATCACTTACACCCGCAATTTCAGAAGAACTTGAGTGAACAGTTACACCAACTAAACCCATCTCAGACTGAGTCCCATTTATTTCATTGGGATCATCTTTATCAACCAAATCATCACATGATACGCTTAAAATCCCTATAGAAAAGAACATAAGCAAGTTTACTAAATTTTTCATGATATATATTTTAATAATTATGAAATATCAACTTTATCGCTATTAAAGTTAAGAAATTATCAAATTAAAACCTAATAAATTCAGCATAAAAACAATGTTTGCATCAATTAAATTAACTTAAAAAATAAAAGCAATTCTTCTCTTTTTTATCTATTCACTTTTTATATTTTTGTATCATTATGGCAAAACAAGAAGATAATTTTAAGAACGTAATTTCACATGCAAAAGAGTACGGATTCATTTTTCCGTCGAGTGAAATTTACGACGGTTTGAGTGCAGTATACGACTATGCTCAAAACGGAGCAGAATTAAAGAAAAATATCAGGGAATATTGGTGGAAATCAATGGTGCAAATGCACGAAAACATTGTAGGTATTGACGCTGCGATTTTTATGCATCCTACCACTTGGAAAGCTTCCGGTCACGTGGATGCGTTTAACGACCCATTGATTGACAACAAAGATTCCAAAAAAAGATACCGTGCCGATGTTTTAATTGAGGATTATGCTGAGAAACTAAATCAAAAAGCACAAAAGGAAATAGACAAAGCGAAAGAACGTTTTGGAGAAGCTTTTGACGAGGCACAATTTGTGGCAACTAATGCTCGTGTGATGGAATACAAAGCTAAACAACGTGAAATTTTGGAAAGAATGGCTCGTTCGTTAGGAAATGAAGATTTAGCCGATGTAAAAGCTTTAATTGAAGAATTAGAAATCGCATGTCCGGAATCGGGTTCTCGCAATTGGACTGAAGTGCGTCAGTTTAACTTGATGTTCGGGACAAAAATTGGGGCTTCTGCTGATTCTTCTATGGATTTATATTTACGCCCTGAAACTGCTCAGGGGATTTTTGTAAATTTCTTAAACGTTCAAAAATCGGGGAGAATGAAGATTCCTTTTGGAATTGCTCAAACCGGAAAAGCATTTAGAAACGAAATTGTAGCCCGTCAATTCATTTTCCGTATGCGGGAATTTGAACAAATGGAAATGCAATTTTTTGTGAAACCGGGCGAAGAAATGAAATGGTATGAATATTGGAAAGAAACCCGTTTAAAATGGCATTTATCACTTGGTTTAGGAAGAGAAAATTACCGTTTTCACGACCATGAAAAATTAGCTCATTATGCCAATGCTGCAGCCGATATTGAATTTAATTTTCCATTCGGATTTAAAGAATTAGAAGGAATTCATTCTAGAACCGACTTTGATTTGAAAGCTCATGAACAATATTCAGGCAAGAAGTTGCAATATTTTGATACAGAGGAGAATAAAAATTATGTTCCATATGTGGTAGAAACTTCAGTTGGTTTGGACCGTATGTTTTTGGCCGTTTTCGCCAATTCATTAACAGAAGAAACATTGGAAGACGGTTCCACCAGAACTGTTTTGCGTTTGCCATCGGTTTTAGCACCAACAAAAGCGGCTGTTTTACCATTAATTAAGAAAGACGGTTTGCCTGAAATTTCAAGAAAGATTGTAGAAGAATTGAAATGGGATTTCAACGTAGCCTATGATGAAAAAGATGCTGTGGGTCGTCGTTACAGAAGGCAAGATGCGTTGGGCACACCTTTTTGCATTACAGTTGACCACCAAACGACAGAAGATGAGACGGTAACTATTCGTCACCGCGATACCATGCAACAAGACCGCGTGAAAATTTCTGAGTTAAGAGACATTATTACAAACGATGTTTCCATGCGAAACTGGTTGATGAAAATGTAAGCTTCCAAAATTTAAAATAAAAAAATCCCAAGTTTCAAATAATTGAAATTTGGGATTTTAATTTATCAATTAATTTATTAGAATCTATATCCAACAGTTATACCACCTCTTCCAATAAATTCATAATCGCGAGTGTCATTATATTCACTGAATAAGTTTCGGCCAACGCCGGCATTAATTTCAACAAGAACACCTCTTTTAGAAACCCATTTTCCGCCAACGCCGATACCAAAGGCAAAATCAGTGATAGTTTTGTTAGCATCTTGGTAATAACCATTATAATCATAAACATAGTCATCCACTTGATTCAACATCCCAAAACCTTCTAAAAAAAATCCGGCTGCCGGTTTTTTACCAAAATAGAAACGATAGTAAGGTGTAACTGAAAAAACGACATCTTGATCTTTGGTAAAAGGAATGTTTACACTAATTCCAATGCCTGATTCTTCGTTTAATAATCGTTCATAAGTAGCTTCAAAACTCCCCAAAACTAAAAATAAAGCATTTCCTTTCAATTCATTCCTTTTGAATTCCGGAATTTCATTTTCTTGTGCAAAAGACGAAAAGCCGATCAGGCTAATAAGTAAAAAAAGTGTTTTTCTCATAATTTAATTGATTTTTTTTACGAAAGTAACAAATAACATGCCATTTTTCGTATAAAAGTCTGTGAAAATTCTTTATTTTCTTGATTTAATTTATTTCATTCAATGACGTTTTTATAGGGATTTAATTTTTAGTAAAAAGGTTATACTAGTTTTTAATCGGAAATTTTTGCGTGTTATCGAAACGTTAGAAAATTACTTTTTAAAGGACTTTTTTTAACTTATGTTTGTTAATAATTATAATGATTTACACAAAAATACCCCGATTATTATAAGTAAAATTGTTAAAGTGTAAAACCGCCCCTTATTTTTACGCAAATAACCTACAAATCAGCATAATATAACAAAAAAAAAGAACGAAAGGTTGTTGGTGCTTCCTCCGTTTTTGATTTGATTTGATAGGTTTATGAAGTATTCATATATCATTCTTGACGATGATACTAAAAGTATTTTGAAAATACAGTCCGTAATGGAAAGTTTTTCAAATTTTACACTTTTAGGCTCAGCTACACAGTATGATGATGCTTTAAACTTAGTCTTAGAATGTCAACCTGATTTTGTTTTCCTGGAAATCAATCCAATTTCCACTTCTTCCAATCTTTCCTTATTGTTAATCAATGAATTACATCGATATTTAAAAAAAATACCAAAAATTATTGCCATTTCACATGATTCTTCCAAAGCATTTGAAGCGGTAAAATATGATGTGTTGGATTTTTTGATTAAACCATTTGCAATTAGCGATGTTCGTAAAGCCTTATTACGATTTGAAAAAACCATTGATATTCCCGTAATTCCTTTAAATCCTGAGCCACGTAAGCTTCAAGAGTTTAAAAATAGTGAACCGGAAGAAGCGTTTTTAAAGGAGAAGGAGACATCAAACCAGCCAATTTCTTTAAAAGCGGAGCCTACTTCTGACAAATCACTAAAGGATGAGTTATTTTCGCTTTTAAGAAATGAAATAGCCGGACTTAAAGAGGCACTTCTGGAAATGGCTAATAGCCAGAAATCAGAGATGAACACGGAGCTTATTGTAAATCAACTTGTAAAAACGATTGAAAAGCATTTGCCTCAAGACAAAATTACGGTTGATTTAGAACAATTGCTTTCAGAAATTAAAATGATTTCAAAAGATTCTTCTGTAAATAGCAAAGTAAATGAAGAAGTAAGCCGTAATTTAATTTGCATAAAATCGTATGGTGATTATCGCTTTTTAGAGTTAGACGAAATTGCTTTTTTGAAGGCAGATAATAATTCTACGGATATCACCATGAATAATGGAGAAGTCATTATAGCATTCAAAACATTAAAATATTTTGAAGAAAATTTACCTAATTACTTCTTTAGAATTCACAACAGCTATATTGTCAATAAAAATTATGTTTCAAGAGTTCACACGGGAAATACAGTTTGTTACATAAAAAACACGAAAACACAACTTCCGTTTTCAAAGAGTTATAAAGAGAATGTTGAACTTATTATTGCCCAATTAGCGGGGTCAGATTTTAAAGACATTTAAAAAACTCTATTCTACCAAGATTTAATACCAATCCACACCCAAAAGGATTACACTCACCATTTACCCCTTGATTTTATTGGCTGTACTAGAGATGCACTTTACTTTTACGTCCTGATTGAAAGGTATCCCCACGTTAGGCAGCCATCTTTCTGTATAATCACAGTTAATGAGTACATCACACCATTATTCAAGAATAGCACCAAAAATTTAATTTACGAAATAACTTAAAACAAAAAATACCATGAAGACATTATTTGCATTTTTAGGATTGTTTATGTTTGCTTCTGTTTCTTCAACAGATTTAACTGAAAGCACATTAACAAGTAACGAACCTCAGTTAATGGAAACTGGAGAGTATTCAACTAGTCCTGCTAGAAAAAGAGATTTAGTAATGACTACTGAAACAGGAGAATATTCAACAAGTCCAGCGAGAAAAAGAGATTTACCACGTGTATCTGAATCAACATCAGAAACTGGAGAGTATTCAACTAGTCCTGCTAGAAAAAGAGATTTAGTAATGACTACTGAAACAGGAGAATATTCAACAAGTCCAGCGAGAAAAAGAGATTTACCACGTGTATCTGAATCAACATCAGAAACTGGAGAGTATTCAACAAGCCCTGCTAGAAAAAGAGATTTAGTAATGGTAACAGAAACAGGAGAATATTCAACAAGTCCAGCAAGAAAAAGAGATTTGGTTTAGATTTCTGTTAACCTTAAAAATATATTTAAGACTACTTTTTTAAAGTAGTCTTTTTTTTTATTTATATTTGGCCAGCCATAATTTACACAACTTGAAAAAAAGAACGTTTTTTTTAGCCTTTGTCTTTGTTTTTTTGGTGTATTGTTCCGATAATAAAAATACTTTTTCGGACAATTCAAAAAAACAAGATTCTCTTGAGATATTTTTAGAGAATGCATTTAATAATAATTTAAAATTTAATGAACGTTATTTAAATAATGGAAAAGCACTAAAAATAGTAGAGACACTTCCAAATGATTCCACCAATCGAAAAAATTACCTGAGAATAGCCATACGTTATTTTAATATTGACAAGTTTGATGATTTTAAAAAAGTTGCTGAGAAAGCAAAAGATCTTTCTGTTGAAGTTAAAGATACTTTAAACTCTGCAAGAGCTTATACTTTTTTGGGGGATTATTATAAAAAAATAACTAAAAGTGATAGTGCTTTTTTATATTACAATCAAGCAGAGAAAGAATATATAAAACTAAAAGACAACCTCAATATTGGGGAAATGTATTTAAACAAAGCAGAAATCCAATTCAACAATCGCGATTTTAGAGGAGCAGAAAACACGGCTTATATCGCGATGAAGTTTTTACGGTTGGGCAAAGACAGTTATTTAGAATACCAAGCTTTAAGTCTAATCGGGATGTGTTTAACGGAATTGACTGAATATGATAATGCAATTGATTTTCATAAAAAAGCATTGGCAATCGTAGATAGAAATGAAATCCCAACCTTTATGCAAAGAAGAGCGAGCACGCTTAACAATATAGGATTAATTTATAAAAATAAGAATGATTTTGCACAAGCTTTGCAGAATTTTAGAGTAGCTTTTAATGAGCCTAATTTAAAGAAGGACGACCCTTTTCTTTACGCTATGGTTTTAGATAACCTTGCACATGCCAAGTTAAAAGAGAATGATTTTACAGATTTACCCGGTTCTTTTTATACAGCTTTGAAGATTAGAGACAGTTTGAAAATTACAACCGGAATAATTGTTAACAAAATTCACATATCTGAATATTATGATGCTAAAAAGCAAAAAGACAGTGCTTTAAAATATGCTAATGAAGCACATAGTCTTGCATTATCTTCAAATAGTATAGGACATCAGTTGTTAACTTTAAAGCAATTAGGAAATGTTGAAACAGAAAAAAGTAATTTTTATTCAAAAGAATATGTTAGTTTAAGTGATACTTTAATACAAACTGAAAGAAAGGTCAGTGAAAAATTTGCTCGAATTGAATTTGAAACAGATGAATTCAAGCGACAAAAAGAACAACTTACAATTCAAAATCGAAATATTATTTTTTTTGCATTATTAGCATTTTTTATTGTTGTTTTGCTTTACATTATTCGAGATCAACGAAGTAGAAATGCCCGTTTTAAATTACGTGAAGCTCAACAACGTGCTAATGAGGAAATATATGCTTTGATGTTGAGTCAACAAAAAAAATTAGATGAAGTTATTCAAAAAGAGAAACAACGAATCGGTCAGGAGTTACATGATGGAGTGCTAGGCCGTTTGTTTGGAGCAAGGTTGAATTTGGATAGTTTAAATAAAAAAGACGATGCGCAGGCTGTTGCCGGAAGAAATCATTATATTTCAGAATTAAAAAATATTGAACAAGATATTCGAGAGATTTCTCATGAATTGAATAGAGAGAAATATGCCTTGATTAATAACTTTGTGGCCATCTTAACCAATTTATTCGAAGAACAGAAAACATTATCTGAAGATACAGATTTAAAGTACAGCATTGATTCAGCAATTAAGTGGGACAAAGTGGGTAACAATATAAAAATTAATGTTTACCGCATTATTCAAGAGTCGTTACAAAATATTAATAAGTATGCAGCGGCTAAAAACATTTCTATTAATCTGATTAAAGATGCCGATAATCTGCATATCAATATAATTGATGATGGTGTTGGTTTTGATGTTGATAAAAAAAGCAAAGGAATTGGTTTGCAAAATATAGAATCTCGCGTAACTATTTGCCATGGAACATTTGAACTAAAATCAAAAAAAGGAAAAGGAACAAGTATTGCCATTGATATACCATTAGAACAACAACCCACTACATAGCCATGTCAAAAAATTACCAAATTATTATTGTTGATGATCATCCATTCATCATTGAGGCCTACAAAAATGCTTTAAAAAGCTACAGTGCTAATAACTTTGAATATACAACCACTCAGGCCAATAATTGTAAATCAGCTTATGAAATTATTACAACGACATCACAACCGTTTGATATTGCATTTCTAGATATAAGTATGCCTCCCTATGAGGAAAAAAACATTATGTCAGGAGAGGATTTGGCTAAATTGCTTCGTAAGCTGATGCCTGATTGTAAAATCATCTTGTTGACCATGCACACCGAGTTAATCAAAATCAATTCAATTATTAAAGAGATTAATCCGAATGGACTAATTATTAAAAATGATTTGACCTTTGATGAATTATTGAATGCATTTAATAAAATTTTAAATAATGATAATTATTACAGTCAAACAGTAGTAAAGTTTGTGAGTCAATCTCAATACGAAAATCTACAGGTTGATGAATTTGATAAACAAATATTATTTCATTTATCTAAAGGAGTTAAAACCAAAGATCTTCCCAGTTATGTCCCACTTTCATTAAGTGCCATTGAAAAGCGAAAATTAAATTTGAAAGAAATTCTTAGCGTAAAGGGAAGTAGTGATATAGAGCTTATAACAGAAGCAAAAAACAAGGGGTTGATTTAATCACCACCTTTTTTATTTGAACTAACCGTAGTAAAATTGGCGTAAAACCACATTCTTTTTTGTGGGAAACCGTAATTAAAGTATTGAAAATCAATATACTTTTATATCGAGTTAGTTAGCAGATTAGAATTTACAAATCAATCTAAGAACAAAACAGAGTAACCCGATTCAAATACCACCTTTTTGTAAGTCCCCAATGACTTAAACTACTTATCGGTCACTCAAAAAAATCATAAAAGCAATAGGCCCCAAACTATTGCTTTTTTTAATGCCTTTTTTTAATATATAATCAGTAAAATTTCAATTACGGGAAACCACATCAAAAAAATGCGTGAACCCGTAATACATTCTGCGGAGAACCGTATTTGAAAATGAAAAGCACCAGGCTATCTTTACATCATCAATAACAAAGAATTATCATAATAAAAATATTGACCTAAGAACGTAACTAAGTAGTCGAACCTGAAGAAGAAATACCACCCTTTTGCCCCAACGAAAGATCTTATTCAAACCAAAGACAACTACTTAAAAAGTCAAAACTAAAAAAAGCGAAACACCCCAATATCTCGCTTTTTTTAGTTTTTAAATCAAATAGTTATTCTTCCATGGCATTCCAACCTCTAGCTTTCATTTCTATTTTTTGATTGGCTCGGGTAACTAAATGTATTCCTTCCGATTGTTTATTGAAGTGACCAATTACAGTAAGGTTTGGGTTCGCTTTTATTTTATCAAAATCTTCTAAAGCTATAGTGAACAATAATTCATAATCTTCCCCACCATTAATAGCTACAGTAGTACTATCAATATTGAATTCTTCGCAAACAGATATTAATTGAGGATCTAACGGTAATTTTTCTTCATAAATTGTACAGCCAACGTTAGATTGTTTGCAAAGATGCATCACTTCAGATGACAATCCATCTGAAATATCTATCATTGAAGTGGGTTTTACTTCTAATTTTTCTAATAATTCACGAATATCTGTGCGAGCTTCCGGTTTCAATTGCCGTTCGATTAAATACGTATAATTTTCTAAATCGGGTTGATTGTTCGGGTTGACCTGAAATACTTGTTTTTCGCGTTCCAAAACTTGTAAACCCATATAGGCAGCACCAATATCACCGGTTATAACAACCAAATCATTTTCTTTAGCCCCGTTTCTATATATAATTTCTTCTTCTTTAGCTTCTCCAATGGCGGTAATTGAAATAATTAATCCTTTTTGCGAAGAAGTAGTGTCGCCACCCACTACATCCACATTATATTCTTTAGCAGCGTGTGTGATTCCGTCAAATAAATCCTCTAATGCTTCAAGCGGAAATCGGTTGGAAACCGCAATAGAAACCGTGATTTGCGTAGGTTTTGCATTCATTGCACAAATATCGGAAACGTTAGCCACCACGGCTTTGTAACCCAAATGTTTTAACGGCATATAAGCCAAATCAAAATGTACGCCTTCAATTAATAAATCGGTGGTAACAACAGCTTTTTTGTCCTTAAAATCCAGTACTGCAGCATCATCACCAATTCCTTTGAGGGTGGATGGTTGGTTGATTTCGAAATGCTTGGTTAAATGGTCAATTAAACCGAATTCGCCTAATTGAGCGATGGAAGTGCGTTGAGGGTTTTTGTCTTCTATCATAATTAGTTTAGGTAACGAAACAATCGTATTATTTCAAATATAAATTATTTTAAGTTGCAAAGGTACAAAGTTTAAAATACTAAAGGACTAGGTTGGGTTTAGAAACAAATTATATTCTTAAATTTATATAATATTATGAAACGTATAAAAATGAAAAATTTTGACATAGTTACCCTCACAATAAATCCTGCTCTTGACAAAAGTGCTAATTTTTCAGGATTAATTCCTGAGCAAAAAATAAGATGTGAGACACCTAGGTATGATGCTGGTGGTGGCGGAATTAATGTTTCTAAAGCAATTTCTAGATTGAATGGAGAATCGATGTGTATCTATACTTCTGGAGGACCAATTGGTCTAATGTTGCAAGAATGTTTTGAAAAAGAAACAATTGCCTCGCATGTGATTTTAACTAAAAATTGGACTCGTGAAAATTTTGTAGCCTATGATGTTTCAACACAATCACAATATCGTTTTGGGTTTCCGGGTGCCGCTATTTCCGAAACAGAACAAGCGCAAATTATGGCTACAATAACTAATTTAAAACCCAAGTATTTAGTCATCAGTGGAAGTATAAACGAAGGTCTGTCTTCTAGTTTTTATCAAACGATTTGTGTCTTGATGAAAAATTCAGATACAAAAATTATTGTAGACACGGCTGGTGAAGCTTTACAAAAGGTACTTGAAACAGGGGTTTATTTAATAAAACCTAATATAGGGGAGTTAGCAAAATTAATGAATGTTGAGAGATTAGAACTTAATGGAGTAGAAGGCGCAGCTAAAAAATTAATACAAAATCAAAGCGTAGAAATAGTTGTGGTTTCCCTTGGTCCAAATGGTGCCATTTTAGTTACAAAAGATCAAACAGAATTTGTTGCAGCTCCAGCAGTCATCAAAAAGAGTACTGTTGGTGCTGGTGACAGTATGGTTGGTGCGATGGTTTGGGCTTTATCTCAAAACAAATCATTTAAAGAAGTTCTAAAATGGGGAGTTTCATGTGGTACAGCAGCCACCATGAATGAAGGAACACAACTTTTTAATCGGGATGATGCTATGAAATTGTTTGAAGATATGAAGTAATAAAACCCAACAACTCTCGTCATTGGGTTTGTATCGTATAGACGTTGCACTGCAACGTCTCTAATCATTCAACTTCAAAACCGCCATAAAAGCCTCTTGTGGAATCTCTACATTCCCCACCTGACGCATTCTCTTTTTCCCTTTTTTCTGTTTTTCCAACAGTTTTCGTTTACGGGAAATATCTCCACCGTAACATTTGGCGGTCACGTCTTTTCGCAACGCTTTTATCGTTTCACGAGCAATGATTTTTGCACCAATTGCGGCTTGAATCGGAATGTCAAACTGTTGTCTCGGAATCAATTCACGCAGTTTTTCACACATTTTCTTACCAATATTATAGGCATTGTCTTCATGAATCAAAGCCGACAAAGCATCCACTGATTGAGCGTTTAACAACACATCTAATTTTACTAATTTTGAGGTACGCATCCCAATAGGTGAATAATCAAACGAAGCATATCCTTTGGAAACCGTTTTCAATCGGTCGTAAAAATCAAATACAATTTCAGCCAACGGCATATCAAAATTCAATTCAACTCTCTCAGTAGTTAAATAGGTTTGATTGGTAATTACACCGCGTTTTTCAATACACAAACTCATTACATTACCCACAAATTCTGCTTTGGTAATGATGGTAGCTTTAATATATGGTTCTTCTACTCGATCTAATTTTGATGGTTCGGGCAAATCAGATGGATTATTTACAATCAAGATCGTTTCCGGTTCTTTTTTGGTAAAGGCATGATAGGAAACGTTGGGAACTGTTGTAATCACGGTCATGTCGTACTCACGTTCCAAGCGTTCTTGAATAATTTCTAAATGCAACATTCCTAAAAATCCGCAACGGAAACCAAAACCTAAAGCAGCAGAACTTTCAGGAACAAAAACCAACGCTGCATCGTTTAGCTGTAATTTTTCCATCGAAGCACGCAAATCTTCATAATCTTCGGTGTCAACAGGATAAATTCCGGCAAAAACCATCGGTTTCACATCCTCAAAACCTGTAATCATATTGGTGGTAGGATTTTTAGCATCGGTTAATGTATCTCCTACTTTAACTTCTTTTGCTTCTTTAATACCCGAAATTAAATACCCAACATCGCCAGTTGAAATCACGTTTTTTGGAACTTGATTCAATTTTAACGTCCCCACTTCATCCGCAAAATATTCATTCCCAGTGGCCATGAATTTAATCTTCTGACCTTTTTTAATTTCACCATTTTTCACTCGGAAAATCACCTCAATACCACGAAACGGATTGTAATGTGAGTCAAAAATCAACGCCTGCAACGGTTCATCAACATTTCCTTTTGGAGCTGGGATTTTTTCAATAATCGCCGCCAAAATATTTTCTACACCAAAACCGGTTTTACCCGAAGAGTGAATAATATCTTCTAATTTACAACCCAGTAAATCGATGATATCGTCGCTCACTTCCTCCGGATTGGCACTGGGCAAATCCACTTTATTCAACACCGGAATAATTTCCAAGTCGTTTTCTAAAGCCAAATATAAATTGGAAATCGTTTGAGCCTGAATACTTTGGGCCGCATCTACAATCAACAAAGCCCCTTCACAAGCGGCAATGGATCGCGAAACTTCATAGGAGAAATCCACGTGTCCGGGCGTATCAATCAAATTCAAAATATATTTTTCGCCTTTGTACGTATATTCCATTTGAATCGCGTGACTCTTAATCGTAATCCCACGTTCTCGCTCCAAATCCATATTATCCAGCAATTGAGCCTTTTCCTCACGAGCCGTCACCGTTTGCGTAGCCCCCAATAATCGGTCGGCCAACGTACTTTTACCGTGGTCAATGTGAGCAATAATGCAAAAATTTCGTATGTTCTTCATCTTCGTTTAGTTCAATTTTATTGGGCGTTTCCCAAGGGTCGGGCTTTTCGTTCCATGTCCTCGTCACGGTTTCGCTATCGCTACACCGTTCCTGTGGGCTTTCCACTGCAATCCCTAACGCAAACCCTGCTCCTTAGCGAATTGTGTGCAAATATAAAGTAAAGTTTTCATTTTTAGGTTTGAAACTTGAAACCTTAAACCTGAAACCAGTAAAAATTAGTATATTTGTTTACTCAACTACTTAGTTATGAATGCAACAAAGGAAATAATTGTTAGAGACCTAGCAATAATGAACGGAAAACCTACAATTAAAGGAACACGAATTACGGTTGAACTAATTTTAAAAAAATTATCAGAAGGAGCAATCATAGAAGATTTACTTAAAATGTATCCTCAAATTACATACAAACAAATAATGGCGGTGTTGGATTATGCTGCAAATGTTATCAGTAATGAAGAATTATTAGATGTTTAGATGATTATTGCAGACGAAAATATTCCTTTACCAATAATTGAAACGTTGGTTAAAAATAAAATTGAAATGATTTCAATTTTTGATAATTACAGAGGTATATCAGATTTAGAAATAATTAAATTAGCTCAAAATCCTCCAAAAATTATTCTAACCGAGGACAAAGATTTTGGAGATTTAGTATTTGCATACAATCAAAATCAAGTAAGCGTCATTTTATTACGGTATCATTACTCTGAATTAGAGAAGATAATTTCCATATTGTTAAAATTTCTACTTAATCACACGATAAAAAATTATTCATTTGTTGTAATTACTACAAAGAGCATTCGAATTAGAAAAATATAAACTAGTTAGGTTTAAATAGCCCATTTTGCAAACCCCACCCGTTTCCCTATCTTTGCAAAAAAATTCCAATGCCTAAAATCGGAAACATCATTTTACCCGACTTTCCCTTACTCCTTGCCCCAATGGAAGATGTGAGTGATCCGCCGTTTCGTCGCTTGTGCAAATTGCACGGTGCCGATTTGATGTATTCGGAATTTATTTCCTCCGAAGGCTTGATTCGTGATGCAATGAAAAGCAAAATGAAATTGGATATTTTTGATTATGAACGTCCGGTGGGAATCCAAATTTTTGGTGGTGATGAAGAAGCCATGGAACTATCATCCCGAATTGTAGACGCTGTTCAACCCGATTTAGTGGATATTAATTTTGGTTGCCCGGTTAAAAAAGTGGTTTGCAAAGGAGCAGGTGCAGGTGTTTTAAAAGATGTCGATTTGATGATTCGATTAACAAAGGCAGTCATTAAAGGAACAAATCTTCCCGTAACCGTAAAAACCCGTTTGGGTTGGGATGAAAATTCCATCAACATTGATGAAGTCGCAGAACGTTTACAAGATATTGGCGTGCAAGCCTTAACGGTTCATGCCCGAACACGTGCACAGATGTATAAAGGTCATTCCGATTGGTCGCACATTGCCCGTGTCAAAAATAATCCTAGAATTATGATGCCTATTTTTGGTAATGGTGATATCGATTCGCCTGAAAAAGCATTGGAATATAAAAATAAATACGGTCTAGACGGTATGATGATTGGCCGTGCCGCCATTGGTTATCCATGGATTTTTAACGAAATCAAACATTATTTCAGCACCGGAGAACATTTACCGGAACCCACGATGAAAGACCGCATCGAAGCTGCTCGAAACCACTTAATCTGGTCAATGGAATGGAAAGGTGAACGCGTAGGAATTTTTGAAATGCGTCGCCACTACACCAATTACTTCAAAGGTGTTCACGGTTTCAAAGATTACAAACAAAAATTAGTAACCACCGATGGTGCCATGGCATTGATGGATGTTTTTGAAGAAATTGCTCAGGTGTATGCTAATTATCAAACAGTATAATTTATTCCAATAATTTTTTGCTCACTCTACTACTTGCAATCCAAGAAGCTAAAAAGCCTAGTAATGCAATTGTACTAATCACAATCACAATATTGAATATTGAAAAGCGGACAGGATAAGCCATGTTGGCATTTATCATTATAAAACCAAATTTTTGTTGGAGGAGTGTCAATACTATTCCTAAAAACAAACCAATTATTCCTCCAATCAAACAAATTAAAAAGCCTTGGTATAGAAAAATTTTTCTCAAATCACTTAAATCTGACCCTAAACTAAACATTGTTTTTAGGTTTGATTTCTTTTCAATGATTATCATGATTAATGCTCCAATTAAGGTGAAAAGTGTAACAGCAATGACCAAAGAAAAAATGAGGTACAAAACCAGATTTTCGGTATTTAGCATTTTGTAAAGCGACTCATTTAATTGAGCTCTGTTTTTGATGATAATATTATTTTGAAAAATTTTTTCTAACGATTCAACAATAGCTGATTCATCAGCTTTTGGTTCGAGTTTCAATTCAAAACCCGAAATTTGATTGGATTTATAATCTAATAATTCCTGTACAATATTTAAATTGGCAAAAACATATTTTTGATTAAGTTCTTCATTAATAAAATAGAATCCAACAGGAACTAAAACGGATCGATTAAAAGCTCCCTCAGGTGAGTCAATAGTACCTTTTCCCGGTTTTGGAACAAATGTTTCAAAGACATTGACCAAATCAAATAATCCCATGGAAAGTTTTTGACTAATACCGTGGCCAACCACAACTTGCTCAGTGTTTTCTTCTATCCATTGTCCTTGAAAAATGGTTTTTTCTACTTGATTAACTAGAGGGAAATTTTGATCAACCCCTTTGATATTGGCTAATTGATCTTTTCCATTAAAGGTAAAGAGGGCTCTTTCTTCAATAATTTTACTAAAGTTTGCAACACCTTCGAGTTGTGAAATTTCATTTTCCTGTTCAGGAGTGATAAAGATAGTTTTTCCGATTTTAGCAACTACTTTTAAATCCGGGTCAAAATCATTAGCAAACGACAGACTAAAATCTCTAAGCCCACTAAATACTGATAAAACCACAAAGAGTGCCATCGTACCCAAAATGATTCCTGCGGAGGCAATAAAAGTAATGATGTTGATTGCCGTATTTTTACTACCACTAAATAAATACCGTTTGGCTATGTAAAGCGGAAATTTCAACTTACGATTTTTTTCTTTTATCTAAAAGTTCAGGATTTTCAATTGGATTTTCATCGCCAATTAATGCTTTGTCTATTTTTTCAATATAATCCAATGAATCATCAATGAAGAACAATAAATTAGGTACTTTACGTAATTGAAGTTTTACGCGTTGCGACAAATCATGTTTGATTAAGGGTGTATTTGATTTGATTGCCGCTAAAATCACGGCTCCTTTTTCTGTAGGGAAAACACTCAAATATACTTTAGCTACTGATAAATCGGTAGTTACAGACACTTTTGAAACGGAGATAATCAAATTGGATATTCCGTTTTTACGAACTTCACCTTGCAAGATGTCTACTAAATCATTTTGTAAAACACTACCTATTTTCTTTTGCCTATTTGTTTCCATAATGCAAAAATACAGATTTTAATTTTGAAAACAGTTATCTTAGAAAAGCGGATGAAATTATTTATAGAATCTTTATGAACTTAAGCTTTATTGCCTAAATTCAACTTCTTATCTTTGCACAAATAAATAATAATATGAAATTCAATACAAAAGTAATTCATGGAGGTCAACACCACGACCCAAGTACGGGTGCAGTGATGCCGCCGGTTTATAATACGTCGACTTTTGCTCAAAAAAGTCCGGGTGTACCAACTAATCATTATGAATATAGCAGAGCGGCCAATCCAACTCGGCAAGCATTAGAAGATGCTTTGGCGAGTATTGAAAACGGAGTTCGTGGTTTAGCTTTTTCTTCCGGACTAGCTGCGACAGACTCCGTATTAAAACTTTTGAAGCCTGGTGATGAAATTATTGCAATGGATGATTTATATGGAGGTACTTATCGAATGTTTACTAGGATTTATGCCGATTTTGGTATTAAATTTCATTTTGTAGACATGAATGATTTGGAAAAATTTCAGTCATTGATAAATGAAAACACAAAATTGGTTTGGGTAGAAACACCTACAAACCCTTTGATGAAATTAGCAGATATTGCAACCATAGCTAAAATTACCAATGATAAAAAAATCTTATTTGCTGTAGACAATACTTTTGCAACCCCTTATCTTCAAAAACCTTTGGATTTAGGGGCAGATATTGTGATGCATTCCGCAACTAAATATTTAGGAGGACATTCTGATGTAATAGCTGGGGCTTTAATTGTAAGAAATGTAGAATTAGGCGAAAAATTACATTTCGCTCAATTTGCAACGGGAGGAACTTTAGGCCCTCAAGATAGTTATATGGTCTTGAGAGGAATAAAAACACTTCATCTTAGAGTCCAAAGACATTGTGAAAATGGCATGAAGGTAGCTGAGTTTTTAAGCAATCATCCTGAAGTTGAAAAAGTTTTTTATCCGGGATTACCTGATCATCCTTTTCACGAAATTGCAAAAAAGCAAATGATAGGTGGTTTTGGAGGGATGGTTTCATTTACCTTTAAATCAGCTAAAAAATCAGATTCAATTGCCTTTTTAGAAAAACTAAAAGTATTTACTTTGGCAGAATCTCTGGGTGGAGTAGAATCATTAGCAAATCACCCGGCATTAATGACACACGCTTCTATTCCCGCAGAAAAAAGGTTAGAAGTTGGAATAACAGATGACTTAGTGCGATTAAGCGTTGGCGTTGAAGATATTGATGACTTACTGGCCGATATTGAACAAGCCTTTAGATAATAAAAAAGAAACCCCGTAAAGTGATATTTTACGGGGTTTCTTTTTTTAGTCAATTTGTACTAATCTAAATAATAAATATATCCAAAATTTAACCAAACCAACCAATCATTGGATTTATTTTCTTTATATACATCAGGATTTGGATTTAAACCATCCACCCAATTAGAAAAATAATATTGCCATCTTAAATCAATCATTAAATCTGAAAGAATGGTTAGTTTGTAACGTGTTCCAACACTTCCAACAATAGACCACACTGTTCCACCATCATTTGTTACACCATCAATATATTTCGTTGGAGTTACTTCAAGCAATTCTCCTAATCCAGGGCCCATAGTTGAATAAGCTTCAGGATTGTAGTAACTAAATTGTCCACCTAAACTAACAAATGGACCTAATTTACCTGGAGTTGCAGAAAACTCTCTAATACTAAATGGGAAATATTCCAACTGCATACCGATATTGGTTACTGCAGTACTTCCTTTCATTGCTCTTAATTGTTGAGTGAAAAGCCTATTGTTGTCCTTATCAACCCATTCTCCAAAGTGTTCTAAATTTGTTTTATTATAAGAAAATTCAGTTCTCAATTTAAAGTGGTCATTAAAATAAGTTGGTGTGGCATAACAATTACAATCTGCACGATATGAAAAGTTCATATAATGAATTAATCCAATTCCAAATCCGGTATTTCCTAAGTTTGTGCCCGCATCACCACGTACACCATAGTCTGATTGAAAAGCAACTGGCCCAACAATAACTCCAACTTCATGTGAAAAACCAAATTGAGCCATGACAGTATTTTTGACTCCAAAAAACAGTAGAAAAGTAAATATAAGATATTTGGGCATTTGCATCTAGTTTATAATCAATTCTCGACAAATATATAAAAACATAATTCACTTATAAAATAAAATGAAAAAATACTTGTATATATATTGAAATATCTAATAATTGTTATAAATCATGTCAATAACTGTATGTTTTTATCATGAATTCTTAATAAAAAAATAAATCTACTGAGAATATAAAAAAAATTACACCAATATTTTAATAAAATGTATATTTGTTGCATCAAACGAAAACGTTTTTTTAAACGTTACTAAACTAATAATCATGACAGAAAGTATTCACTCTTTTGTTGAAGCAGTAGCTAAAAAAAATCCAAATGAGCCAGAATTTTTACAGGCTGTGAAGGAAGTTGCAGAAACTGTAATTCCTTTTATTGAAAAAAATAAAAAATATCAAAACCAAATGCTACTAGAGCGTATGGTTGAATCGGAAAGAATCATTATGTTCCGAGTTACGTGGATTGATGATGCCGGAAAAACTCAAGTGAATAGAGGATACAGAATTCAAATGAATTCAGCTATTGGACCTTATAAAGGTGGAATTCGTTTTCATCCTTCTGTAAATTTGAGTATTTTGAAGTTTTTGGCGTTTGAACAAACGTTTAAAAACAGCTTAACTACTTTGCCAATGGGTGGAGGAAAAGGAGGTTCTGATTTTGATCCAAAAGGAAAATCTGATATAGAAATTATGCGTTTTTGTCAAAGTTTCATGACGGAGCTTTCAAAACATATTGGTGCAGATACAGACGTCCCTGCCGGTGATATTGGTGTTGGTGGAAGAGAAGTAGGTTATATGTTTGGACAATACAAAAGATTACGTAATGAGTTTACCGGGGTATTAACCGGGAAAGGTATTTCTTTCGGAGGTTCATTAATTCGTCCGGAAGCAACGGGTTACGGAAATGTATATTTTGCCCAAAGTATGCTAAATACTAGAGGCGAAAGTTTCAAAGGAAAAACAGTAACTGTTTCCGGTTCAGGAAATGTTGCTCAATATGCTGCTGAAAAAGCAACAGAATTAGGAGGAAAAGTAGTTACACTTTCAGATTCTTCAGGATATATCTATGATGCAGAGGGTATTGATGCAGAAAAATTGGCACATGTAATGGATATTAAGAATGTTCAAAGAGGTAGAATCAGTGAGTATTTGAAAAAATATCCTAATGCAAAATTTGTAGAAGGAAAACGTCCTTGGGAAGTTAAATGTGATATTGCACTTCCATGTGCTACACAAAACGAATTGAACCAAACAGAAGCAAAAGCATTAATTTCTAATGGTTGTATTTGTGTTTCTGAAGGAGCAAACATGCCATCGACACCGGAGGCTATTGAAGAATTTACAAAAGCAAAAATCTTATTTGCTCCAGGTAAAGCATCAAATGCGGGTGGAGTGGCAACTTCAGGATTAGAAATGTCTCAAAATTCATTGCGTTTAAGCTGGACTTCAGAAGAAGTAGATCAACGATTAAAAGCAATTATGGCTAATATTCACGAATCTTGCGTTAAATATGGTTCAGATGGTCAAGGTTATATTGATTACGTAAAAGGAGCAAACATTGCCGGATTTGTAAAAGTTGCTGATGCAATGCTTGCACAAGGAGTTGTTTAATATCTTTCTTTAATATTATTAAAAGCTGTCTGAAAAGGCAGCTTTTTTTATTCCTTTATATTAAAAGAAGTATAATTTCGTTTTAGCTATATTTGTGTGTCAATTTATAAATGCGGATGAAGAAATTTTTTACTATCATAGGATTACTGTTTTTACCAACTTTCGGATTTTCTCAAAATCAATTATGGAAAGGCTATTTTTCATACAATGAAATTATAGATCTTTCCGAATCTTCTACACGATTGTTTGCTGCTTGTGAAACGGCAATTTTTTCGAAAGACAGAATAAACGATGAACTAAAAACACTAAATACAGTTGATGGACTTTCCGGTCAAACTATTTCAACTATTTATCATAGTAGTCAATATAATAGAACATTTATTGGTCATGATAATGGTTTATTAATTATGATTAATGAAGAGTCAGGGGCAATTCAACTTTTAGTTGGTATTCGTGATCAAACAGGTGGAATTCCGGCTAACAAGAAAAAAATCAACCATATTTATGAGCATGCTGAAAAACTTTATATTTCTTGTGATTTTGGATTGGTAGAATTTAAACTTTCTAATATGACTTTTGGAGATACTTTCTATATTAGTCCGACAGGAGGTCAAACAGAAATTTTAGAAACAACTGTGCTAGATAATCAGATTTATGCGGTCACATTGTATCATGGTTTGAAAAAAGCGGATTTATCTAATCCTAATTTAATTGATTTCAACGCTTGGGAAGTTTTTAATCCTGATTATTGGAAAAAAATTGTCACTTTTAATAATCAACTGGTTGCTATAAATAATAATAATAGAGTTTATCGATTTAACGGTAATATACCTTCTGAAGTTTTAAATTTAGGACAGGTTGGTTTAGATATTAGGAATAGAGAGGCTAATCTTATCATAACAACCGCTTCTAAGGTTTTTGTGCTTAATGAATCATTTGCTCAAACTCTTTTGATACAAAATAGTTCTATTCCTGACCTAAATTCTAATTTCAGTTGTGCCACCATTATTGGGTCAACTATTTATATCGGTACTTTAAACAATGGAGTGGTAGAAACTTCTTTGGATAGCCCAAATATGTTTGAGTTTTTGTTACCCCAAGGACCTTCTAAAAACAATATTTTTTCAATAACTGTTTCTCCCGCAGAAACACTTTGGGCAACCTATGGAGATTATTCTCAATTTAACAATCCTTATCCGTTAGATTCATATGGTATTAGTAAATACAAAGAAAATAGTTGGTTAAATATTCCCTTCGAGGAATTATTAAATGCTAAATCAATTGTTAGAATAACCGTTAATCCTACAAATGAAAATGAAATTTATGCCAGTTCTTATTTTTCAGGTTTATTAAAATTGGAAAATGATGTAGCTACTACCTTATTTAATACCACAAATAGTGGATTAGAATCATTGGTTGATCCAGGTAATCCAACTTATGGCCCGGATATTCGTGTCGAACAAACCGCATTTGATAAAACCGGAAATTTGTGGGTTTCAAATGGTTTAATTGCCAATATGTTTAAGGTTTTAAAAACAAACGGTCAATGGCAGTCTTTTTCAGTTAGTAATGTAATTAGCGGATTTACAAGCAATAACAGAATGGTTATTGATAAAAACAACACAAAATGGTTGGCCACCTTAGACGAAGGATTATTAGCGTTCAATGAGAATTACAATAATAAATTATTAAAAATTACAGAGGGACAAAATGAAGGGAACTTGCCGTCATCGGCTGTTCAAGCAGTGGCAGTAGATAACCGAAATCAACTCTGGATTGGTACCCGAAAAGGACTTCGTATTTTGTCTTCTGTGGATCGTTTTATAAATCAAGAGGAATTAACTACGAGTTCTATTATTATCAATGATGAAGGATTAGCACAAGAGCTGTTATTTGGACAGTTTATTACGGATATTGCTGTAGACGGGGCAAATAATAAATGGGTTGGTACAGCCGATTCAGGAGTTTTTCTATTTTCCTCAAATGGGCAGGAAACGCTTTATCATTTTACGACGACCAATTCTCCAATTCCGAGTAATGTTATTAATGATGTTGAAATTAATGGAAAAACAGGAGAAGTTTTCATCGCTACCGCAAAAGGAATGGTTTCTTTTAAAGGAACTTCAACCAAGCCGAGCGATTCCTTGGAAGATGTCTTTGTTTATCCAAATCCTGTTCGTCCCAGGTTTGAAGGGACTGTCAAAATTTCCGGCTTAACCAGTAAAGCCAATATTAAAATTACCGACATTGAAGGAAATCTAGTGCATGAAGAAATTTCTGAAGGCGGAACAATTGAATGGGATACCACCGCATTCGGGAAATACAAAGTAGCTTCGGGAGTCTACATGATTTTTATTTCTTCGGATGATGCTTTAGACTCCACCGTTAAAAAGGTGATGATTATACGGTAGAAGATAATTGCTTATGAATCTATAAAAAGACTGTCTTTGGATGGTGTTTATTGTTTTGAGTAAAATCATTATTGATTTAAAAAGGGATAAAATAAAAAAGACCAACACTTTCGTATTACTCTTTTTGCTCCACTTCTGAGAGAAAGTTACAATTTTTATACGATCATTGCATTTATAACTATTGGGAAATTAAAGGGTTAAAAGTGGTGCCAAATTGCGAAAGTTATATTTACTTTTTCTTAAAGCTTTGTAACTTCCTGATGTACTATCTTTTAGTTTTTCATAAAAATAATCCAATCCCATTCTGCTGGATTTCCAATTCCAACACTTGGAGTGTATAAAAATAGTTTAACACTAGCGTTCGGATTTGAACTTAAATATTGTCTAACTTTTACCAAACTTTGTACTGAAGTCCATACTTCATTATAACTGTATGTTGTATTATCTGGATTAAATACATTCTCAAATCCTGAAATAGGTGTAACATAATCTGTTGTCATAACTGTATCAAATTGATTTGCATTTAATAAATTTTGAGGATAATTAATTTGTCCAAGACCACTCCAAACAATTGTTCCATCAAATAATGTTTCGTTTAATTCTTGATAAATAATTTTAACACTTCCAAAATCACTAGGAGCAACATATTGATTAGTTAAGTTCATATTAGAGGTAGTATTAGGAAAAGATAATTCTTTTCCACCTTCAAACTGATTTGTATTATAGTCAACTTTCAAAACCAAAACATTGTTTGGATTTGTTGTTGGTGTATAAGTTTCCTCGTTGTCATTTGAACAAGAAATTAATGTCAAAATAATAGCTGTAAATGATAAAATTTTAGTTTTCATATTTTTAGTTTTCATGTTATAATGTTAAGTAGATGTTTTTTTCTTAGAGAGTGTTGGCTAATATTATTATAGAAAAAGAAGTACAAAATAAATAAAATTATTTTTTAAAAATAATTAAAATTGAAAAAAGTTTAATAAAAAGCTAGAGAATTACATATAAAAACAAAAAAAGTCCAACATTTCTGCTGGACTTCTGCTCCCCCTCTTGGGCTCGAACCAAGGACCCTCTGATTAACAGTCAGATGCTCTAACCAACTGAGCTAAGGAGGAAGGTATATAACCTTTTTTGCGAGTGCAAATATAGAGCGAAATTTGTTTTATCCAAATAAAATCTGCAAAAAAATACACATTTTTTTATCTAGGTTCCCTTTATTAAATGCCAAATATCATTGCCAAATACTAAGGCCATCAAACTCAACAAGATAACTACACCAATTGTTTGGGCAACTTCTAGGGTTTTTTCTGTTGGTTTTTTGCGTGTAATCATTTCGATCAGGATAAAAACGGCATGACCACCATCTAATCCCGGAATAGGCAGCACATTTAAAAAGGCTAGCCAAACAGAAAACATTGCGGTGAATGACCAGAAGAATGTCCAATCCCATTCCGGTTTAAAAATTTTAAACATTCGTAACGGACCACTAACTTGTTTGTAGGCTTCTGTTTTTGAATTAAAAATGATTTTAAATTGTTTAATTTGACCTGTTAATGTAGAAATGGTTTTATTAAACCCAGCCGGAATAGCTTCAGAAAAGGATAGCTCTTTTGTTACAAAAGCATCTTCCAGCGTATGAAAATGATTTAAAAAACCAAGTTTAGAGTCTTCAGTCACTCGGGCTCTAATCACAAGAGGTTCTTTATTTCGTATTACATCTAAGTCAATACTATCGTTTTTGTGTAATTGAATCACCGTGGCAAATTCATCAAAAAAATTGATGTGAATTCCATCTAAGCCAACAATTTTATCTCCTTTCTTTAATCCGGCTATATCTGCCGGTCGACCAGGTACAATTGAGTCAATGATGATTTCTTCACGAGCAGACAAGAAGTTCTTTCCGGCTCTTTTGATAACATCACGTTTTCCTTCATCTGATAAATCAAAAGTAACTTCTGCTCCCTCTCTTTCAACAGTAATATTGTCGCCGAAAAGTATTTCTAAAGGTAATTGATCAAATTTAGCTTGTGGTTTCCCATCCACTTTTAATATTTTATCACCATTTCTAAGACCCAATAGTTTTCCGACAGAGTCAACAGCGATACCGTGGGTTATTTTAGAATTGTCTACAAAATTGTCTCCGTGATTTAAAAATAAAAAGATATAAATTATCCATGCCAGAAAAAAGTTAACAATTACACCGCCCATGATGATGATTAATCGTTGCCAGGCCGGTTTACTTCTATATTCCCATGGTTGTGGCTCTTGTTTGAGTTGTTCTTTGTCCATACTCTCATCAATCATACCGGCTATTTTTACATAACCACCCATCGGAAGCCACCCAATTCCGTATTCAGTTTCACCAATTTTCTTTTTTACTAAAGAGAACCAAGGGTTGAAAAATAAATAGAATTTTTCAATACGTGTTTTAAAATATTTAGCGGGTAAAAAGTGACCTAATTCGTGTAGTATCACTAAAAGAGATAAGCACAAAATTAATTGTGCTATTTGAATGAGTATTTCCATTGATGTGTTTTAAAATTCAAAAGCGATTACAAAAGTAAGGTTTTCCCTTTACAAATGAGTAAGGTTTAAACGAATGGGATTAATTTTTTATAAATTTTTTATAAAAAGTTCCTTCCGAGGTAGTTAAATTCACATAATAAACGCCATCTGAAAGGCTTGAAACCATAAGTACTTTTTCGTTGAATGAAGAAACGACTTGTCCTAAATTGTTGAAAACGGTAATGTTTTCAATCTGCATGGTTTCCGGAACCTCAATGGTTAAATAATTTGAAGTCGGGTTAGGAAGTAATTGAATAACATTTGACCAATCTATTGTTTTAATTCCTAATGTAGTTGAATTGTTTTTAGAAATTATATGTTTGTTTGGATCAAAAGTTGCACTGGTGACTTGGAACGGCACATTAACTATAAATTGTTGTCCGTTTGAAGTGTGATTTAAAACGACGTCAAAAGTTTGTCCCCCGGCACCATTCAGTCGTACCTGAATTGGCATTTCAAAGAAACTAACACTTGAATTAGATTGTGTTTGATTTACCGTAATTAAGGCTTGATTCACAGCGTTGTTTGCAACGGTTAAGGTATAAGAAGGATAACCTTGATTGTAAACCCAATCATTAAAAAATTCAGTCAAATTAATTCCTGACGCATTTTCTAAATGATATTGTAAATCCTCGGTAATTGCATATCCGTAAGCCAAACTAGGGTCAGCTAAATAATTTTTTAAGGCTTGAAAGAAAATAGCATCACCTAATTTCCAACGAAGCATGTGAACCACCATCGCTCCTTTATTATAACTTAATCGGCTGCTGAAAATTCTGCTCACATTTAAGGCTTCACTATCGGTTAAATAGACTGCACCACCATTTTGAGAAGTAATATTTTGTATCATCGAATTTTTCCAATTCACAAAAGAAGCTTCATCATCTAAGCCTTCTACTACTAATCCTGAAAGATAAGTTGCAAAGCCTTCGTTTAACCAAATATCTTTCCATGTTCCACAAGTAACTTTATTGCCAAACCATTGATGAGCCAATTCGTGTGCAATTAAATTTCTGCCGAAACTCCCCATAAAAGAAACGGTCGTATGTTCCATTCCGCCGCCCCAACCAAATTGTGCATGACCATATTTTTCATTAGAAAACGGATAGGTTTCAAAAAGATTTTCAAACAATTCCATTATGGATAAGGTAACCGCTAAACTATTTTGTGCAGAAGTCAAATTCTCAGGATAAATATAATTTACAATAGGAAATTCATTAGGTGCTGTCCCTGATTGTTGTGTAAAAACACTGTAATTCGTAATCGCAAGTGCAACTAGATAAGCCGGAATGGGATAATTGTGTTGAAAATGGGTTGTTTTTGTGCCATTTCCATTGTCGACAATTCCCATTTCAAGACCATTTGTAACGCTTATATATTCTGAAGGTGCAGTAATATAAACATCTAAACTATCAATTTTATCATTTAAATCTTGCTTACATGGCCACCAATCTCTTGCTCCAAAAGGCTCAGAGAGCGTCCAAATAATAGGAGTTCCATTATGTGAACTTTTAGTAAAACCTTGTTCGGTGGTATCAGGAGCACCGGCATAACTAACAGCTACACTTTGTAATGTTCCGGCACTAACCGTTGATGGAAACGTGATTATCAACTCTTTAGTTAATACATTGTGAGTAAAAGCTACGGATTGGTTATTCATCATCACAGAACCAACCGTTATTCTATTGGCATAATATTGATTTGAAGTAGAAGTTATGCTGCTTAAATCAAATGTAATCGTATTCATGTTTTCTAGGGCCAAAAATTGGGTCGTCACATTGCCACTAATAAAATAAACAGCCGGGTCAATGGTGAATTCTAATTTTTGATACGTAACATCATAGTTTGCAGTATTTGGATTTGCTTGAAAATTAACTAGTTGTGAAGAAGATTTTAATTCCGCTTCGGCAATTTCATCTACTTCCTTTAAAAAGTCTTGAGCGAATAAAGGATTGATGCATATTAAAAGTGTAATGAGTAGGTATTTTTTCATTTTGTTTGGAAATTGTAGACCAAATGTAGAAAAATTTATTGATTTATAATTTTTTGATGATTTTTTTAGCATTTTTTTAAACCTTGTTTTAGTGTTTATCATTTTTAAAATCAGCATTTACCGTTACAAAACATTTCCGTACATTTGTGCTCGCAAAAAAAGCATATTATGTTACAACTGACAGTCATTCGAGAGAATAAAGAAAAAGTAATCAAAGCTTTGGCTAAAAGAAATTTAGATGCCCAAAGTATGGTTAATAATGTCTTAGATTTAGACGAAAAAAGAAGAACTACACAAGTAGAATTAGATAATATCTTGGCTGAGTCCAATTTGCTTTCGAAAGAAATTGGCGAAATGATGAAATCGGGCGAAAAAGCAAAAGCCGAAATTGTCAAACAAAAAACAGTTCAGTTAAAAGAAAAAAGCAAAGAATTATCAGAAAAACTAGAGTTTTATACTGCTTCACTTGCAGAAGAATTATATAAAATACCAAATACTCCTGCCGATATTGTTCCGGAAGGTAAAACACCCGAAGATAACTTAACGGTTCATCAGGAAGGTGCTATTCCAACTTTACACGAAGGAGCATTACCACATTGGGAATTGGTAAAAAAATATGACATTATCGATTTTGAATTAGGAGTAAAAATCACCGGTGCCGGTTTTCCGGTTTACAAAGGGAAAGGTGCAAAACTCCAACGGGCATTAATTACCTATTTTTTAGATAAAAACACAGAAGCCGGTTATTTGGAATACCAAGTGCCTCATTTAGTAAACGAAACTTCCGGTTTCGGAACTGGACAATTACCTGACAAAGAAGGGCAAATGTATCACGACGCAACCGATAATTTATATTTGATTCCAACCGCTGAGGTTCCGTTAACTAATATTTTTCGGGATGTGATTTTAAACGAAAATGAGTTGCCAATTAAATGTACCGGTTACACGCCTTGTTTTAGAAGAGAAGCCGGTTCTTATGGTGCTCATGTTCGTGGTTTAAATCGTTTACACCAATTTGATAAAGTAGAAATTGTCCGCATCGAACATCCAGATAAATCATATGAAGCCATAGATGGCATGGTAGAACATGTGAAAACTTTATTACAGGAATTGAAATTACCCTATCGAATTTTGCGTTTGTGTGGTGGAGATATGGGTTTTGCATCTGCTCTGACCTATGATTTTGAGGTTTTTTCAACCGCTCAGGAGCGTTGGTTGGAAATCAGTTCTGTTTCTAATTTTGAGACATTCCAAGCCAATCGTTTGAAATTGCGTTTTAAAGATAAAGAGGGTAAAAACCAATTAGCCCATACCTTGAATGGAAGTTCTTTGGCTTTACCAAGAGTATTGGCCGGAATTCTTGAAAATTATCAAACACCAGAAGGAATTGTTATTCCGGAAGTGTTGCGTCCCTTCACCGGATTTGACATCATCAACTAAAAAAGTTAATCTTTATACAAACAATGTACTAATTAGCGAAAAAAAAGCTATTTTAGTACATTGTTTTTTATGTCCTATGCAGAAAATTATCCTCTTTTTGGTTTTTTTATATTCAACGATTGTTTTATCTCAAAATGATCAGTTGGCACAAAACTATTATGACCGAGGGGAATTTGAAAAAGCATTGTTGAGTTACGAGGAGTTGCTCAAAGTACAACAAGGAAACAGTATTTATTTTCAACGGATTATAGATTGCCATCAACAACTACTTCAATTTGATAAAGCAGAAAAGGCTATTCAAGAACGTATTGACAAATACAGAATGGCCAATATGTATGTAGAATTAGGCTATAATTTTCAACTTCAAAAAAATCAAGTAAAAGCCGAGTTGAATTACAAAGAAGCAATTGAAAAAATTAAGGAAAATACATCAAATGTTTATAGTGTCGCCGGTGCTTTTGAAAAGAAAGTATTGTTAGATTATGCATTGCAATCCTATCAATTGGCCATTTCCTTAGACCCTAGAAATAAATTCAATTATCAAATGGCATTGTTGTACGGACAAATGGGAAAACCGGATTTAATGATTGAAAAATACCTCGAGGAAATGTATGAGAACCCACAAAACACTGTAATGGTTCAAAATCAGTTGTCGCGGTTTATGAATGAGGATGCAGATGAATCGTTTAATGCTATGCTACGAAAAGCATTATTGGTTCAAGTGCAAAAAAACCAGGATATTTTTTGGAATCAAATGTTGAGTTGGTTTTTTGTTCAACAAAAAGAATATGGTAAAGCATTTATTCAGGAAAAAGCAATTTATAAAAGAGAACCTGAATCTTTTTCTAATATTGTAAATCTTGCTGAGTTGGCCATTGAAGAAAACGAAAATGAAGTTGCTTCAGAAATTCTGACTTTTATAATAGAAAACTCCCAGGATTTAGATTTGCAAATATATGCTCACCACTATTTAATGAGTATACAAATTAGTAAAGCTAAAAATACAGATTATGCTGCAATCAATGCTGAGCTTGAAAATTTATTGAAACAATATGGTGTCAATCCAAATACCCTTTCATTGCAAAGACTGCAAGCAGAATTTCTCGCTTTCAAGTTGAAAATGCCTGATGCCGGTAAAGCAGTTTTGCAAAAGGCGATGGAATTACCATTGAATAAATTCCAAGTAGCGGAAGCTAAAATGGAATTAGCGGATATTTTGTTGTATGAAGAAAAATTTAATCAAGCATTATTGTATTACACTCAAATAGAGGAAGATTTAAAAAATGACGTACTTGGTCATGGAGCCAGTTTAAAAGCAGCAAAAACAAGTTATTATAAAGCCGACTTTAATTGGGCTTTGACACAACTAAAAGTATTGAAATCAGCATCCACTCAACTTATAGCGAATGATGCCTTAGAATTATTTTTGTTGATAAATGATAATACGGTGGCCGATTCTACCCAAATTGCACTGAAGAAGTTCGCAAAGGCTGATTTTTTATTATTTCAAAATAAAAATCAGGAAGCATTAGTTCAATTTCAACAAATAGTAAAAGAACACAAAGGAGATGTTATTGAAGATGTTACTTTGTTACGAATAGGTAAAACCTATGAACAATTAGCCGATTTCAACACTGCTTTGTCGTTTTACCAACAAATCATTGATAATTTCCCGGAAAGTATTTATAGAGATGAAGCATTGTTTTTTTCAGCGGAACTATATAACAAACAGCTCAATCAACCTGAAAAAGCCAAAACATTATACGAAGCCGTACTTTTTAATCACCAAGACAGTATTTATTATGTTGAAGCTCGAAAGAAATTTCGTCAACTTCGTGGTGACTCTAATTTGTAATTCAAAAAATAAAATTTTTAGTCCAATTTTGCTCCATTCTGCTATGATTGGTGCTGATAAAAAATAATTATGATTTTATACAACGTAACCATCAACATCGATTTAAGCGTTCATGACCAATGGATGAAATGGATGCAAACAAAACACATTAATGATGTTTTAGCAACCGGAAAATTCACCTCGGCCCGAATGGTTAAAGTATTGGTAGAAGACAAAGGAAGCGTTACCTATTCTATTCAATATACAACCGAGAGTAAAGAAAAATTGGAACGCTATTATCAAGAAGACGCTCCTCGTTTAAGACAAGAAGGCCTTGCTCTATTTGCGGATAAAATGTTAGCTTTCCGAACGGAATTGCAAGTGATGAGTGAACATTTTCCAAAATCTGCATTGCAGTAAAATAACATTCAAAGATAATTCAGCAACTCCGCCAATAAAAATGGAAAAAGTAAAAGCAAAAAAACACCTTGGGCAACATTTTTTGAATAATGAAAATATTGCTCAAAAAATAGCCGATTCATTGACTTTGGTTGGGTATCAAACTGTCTTGGAAATTGGACCGGGAATGGGCGTGCTGACCAAATATTTACTGGAAAAACCAATTACAACTTTTGTCATCGAAATCGATACAGAATCAGTAACCTATTTACAGAATCATTTTCCTAAACTTGATGGAAAAATTATAGCTAAAGATTTTTTAAAATATAACCTTTCAGAAGTATTTGGAACGGAACCTTTTGCCATTATCGGAAATTTTCCTTACAACATTTCTACCCAGATTGTTTTTAAAACATTAGAACTTCGGCATCAAATTCCTGAATTTTCAGGGATGTTTCAAAAAGAAGTGGCTGAACGAATTTGCGAAAAAAAAGGAACAAAGATCTACGGAATTCTATCTGTTTTAACCCAAGCTTTTTATGAAGCCGAATACCTTTTTACGGTTTCTGAACATGTTTTTATTCCACCCCCAAAAGTAAAATCAGGGGTATTGCGATTGCGTAGAAAAGAAAATTATCAATTACCGTGTGACGAAAAAATGTTTTTTTCCGTCGTGAAAACCGCCTTTAACCAACGAAGAAAAACACTTCGTAACAGTTTAAAAACATACCAATTGAGTGATAATTTAAAAGAAGATAGTATCTTTGACCTCAGACCGGAACAACTTTCAGTCAAACAATTTATTGAACTCACTCAAAAAATAGCCGCAGATGGAGTTTAAAATCAGCAGAGAATTTCTCACGCAAATTGAGCAATTAATTGAAGGGAACAAGGAGCAGGAATTACACGATTTGCTCCATGAAATCCATTATGCTGATATTGCTGAAATCATGGAAGAACTTGACCATGTAGAAGCAAGTTATATTTTTAAAATTCTTGACAGCGAAACAACTTCAGAAGTTTTATTAGAACTTGATGAAGAAGTTCGCGAGAAAATATTAAGGGATTTATCACCGAAAGAAATTGCCGAAGAATTAGATGAACTTTCCACGGATGATGCGGCAGATATTATTGCAGAACTTCCACAAGCAAGAAAAGAACAAGTAATTTCTGAATTAGAAGACGTTGAACACGCCAAAGATATTGTCGATTTATTGCGATATGATGAAGATTCTGCCGGTGGTTTGATGGGAAAAGAGTTGGTGAAAGTAAATGAAAACTGGACCGTACTTACTTGCGTGAAAGAAATGCGGATTCAAGCAGAAAATGTCTCCCGTGTTCATTCTATTTATGTTGTTGATGATGAGAATAGGTTAAAAGGACGATTGTCTTTGAAAGATTTATTAACCACATCGACTAAAACACCCATTAGCGATATTTATATTCCAAAAGTAGATTATGTAAAAGTAGATACGAAGGATGTTGAAGTTGCCCGTATCATGCAAAAATATGACTTGGAAGCCATTCCGGTTGTTGATGAATTAGGGCG
Source organism: Flavobacterium sp. (assembly GCF_044361015.1). GTDB lineage: Bacteria > Bacteroidota > Bacteroidia > Flavobacteriales > Flavobacteriaceae > Flavobacterium. The sequence goes on along the minus strand of NZ_JBIKJL010000017.1, from coordinate 7,536 downwards.
ATTGGTTGGACGAATCACGATTGACGATATTATAGATGTTATTAAAGAAGAAGCCGATAAGGATTATCAGCTAGCTGCCGGTATTTCTCAGGATGTTGAAGCGGATGACAGTATTCTCCAACTTACTAAAGCACGGTTACCTTGGTTAGTCTTAGCCTTATTAGGAGGATTTATAGCCGTGAAAATTTCCGGACAATTTGAAGGAGCCATGAAAGATTTTGGTGTATTGTTCTTTTTTACACCTTTAATTGCTGCGATGGCCGGAAATGTAGGGGTACAATCTTCAGCAATTATAGTTCAGGGTTTAGCTAATAATACCTTGGGAGGAACCATTTGGCAACGCTTGTTTAAAGAAATGAAATTGAGTTTGTTTAATGGTTTTATTTTATCCATAATTCTTTTATTAGGGAGTCATTTTTTGCTTGGAGTTGAATATATAATCGGAATTACGGTTTCCATATCGTTAATTACGGTTATTGTTATCGCTTCTCTTATTGGGACATTTGTGCCCATCACTTTAAATAAATATGGTATTGACCCTGCTTTGGCAACAGGACCATTTATTACTACAAGCAATGATATTTTTGGAATTTTAATTTATTTTTCCATTGCTAAAATGATTTTAGGATTCTAAAAAGGTATTAATAGTTACTAATTCAAACCAAATTGAAAACTGCTTCTGTAAATATCCTTCATATTGATTCAAACCATCCTTTGTTGTGGAATCAGTTAGAACAAGCCGGTTTTAACAATCACCAAGATTATCAATCATCGAAAGAAGAAATAGAAAATAAAATCCAACACTACCAAGGAATTGTCATTCGTAGCCGCTTTAAAATTGACAAAACTTTTTTAGATAAAGCGATAAATCTTCAATTTATTGCTCGGGTTGGAGCGGGTTTAGAAAGTATAGAGTTTGATTATGCCAAAGAAAAAGGGATTCATTTAATAGCTGCACCGGAAGGTAATAGAAATGCCGTGGGTGAGCATACCTTGGGCATGTTACTTTCCTTGATGAACAATTTAAATCAGGCGAATCTATCAGTTCGTGACGGACATTGGATTCGAGAAGGACATCGCGGTTATGAGTTAGAAGGAAAAACCGTTGGTATTATTGGATATGGCAACATGGGAAAATCGTTTGCTAAAAAATTGCAAGGATTTGATGTTGAGGTGATTTGTTATGATATTCTTCCAAACATTGGCAATCAAAATGCAAAACAAGTTTCTTTGAAAGAATTACAACAAAAAGCGGATATACTTTCATTACACACCCCTTGGACATCCGAGACAAATAAAATGGTTAATCGAGGATTTATAAATGCCTTTGCAAAACCGTTTTGGTTTTTGAATACTGCCAGAGGAAAATCTGTTGTAACAGCTGATTTAGTTGAAGCTTTACAAACCGGAAAGATTTTAGGAGCCGGATTAGATGTGCTGGAATATGAAAAACTATCCTTTGAAACGCTATTTGAAAGTGATAAACCGGCTGCCTTTGACTATTTATTGAAAGCAGAGAATGTTTTACTCACGCCACATATTGCCGGTTGGACTTTTGAAAGTCATGAAAAATTAGCTCAGGTTATCGTTGACAAAATAAAAGCAATTTATCTTCCGAAAGAAGAGAAACAAGAATTCACGAAAGTAACCGGAATAGGTGGATTCTTTTTTAAAGCTAAAGATTACAAAAAATTACTGGATTGGTATAGTGAAAAATTAGGACTAAAAACGGATCAATACGGCTCTACCTTTTGGTGGAAAGATAAAGAGGGAAATGATTGTTCAACCCAATGGTCCCCTTTTGCTGCCGATACCACTTATTTTTTGCCTTCTGAAAAACAGTTTATGCAAAATTTTAGAGTAGAAAATTTATTGCATCTATTAGATGAATTAAAGAATGAAGGTGTAACAATTCTAGGTGATATGGAGACTTATGACTATGGAAAATTTGCTTGGATTTTAGACCCGGAAGGAAATAAAATTGAACTTTGGGAACCAATTGATAAAGCATTTCAATAAATTTTATATTTTTATAAAATAGTTTTAATCAAATCACTAACCAAATGGAAACATCAAAACCAAAAGAAGATTGGAATACACCAAGTTCAGAAATGCCTAATCAAGAAAACAAAAAAATCCTAGCAGGAGTTTTAGCCTTATTATTAGGAGGAATAGGAGTTCATAAATTTATTTTAGGATATACTAATGAAGGAATTATTCAAATTGTAATTTCTATCGTAACGTGCGGTATTGGAGGAATTATTCCATTTATAGAAGGAATAATTTATCTTACAAAGACAGATGAAGAATTTTACAATACCTATCAAGCCAATAAAAAAGCCTGGTTTTAATTATAAAAAAAGTCCCTTCACTGGGACTTTTTTTATTTTAATTTTTCTCTTTTTTCTCTAATTCCGCTTGAAATTCTTCCATCACGGGTTTTACCGTACTTTCGGGTAAGTCGGAAATTCGAATGTACATTAAACCATCAACAGCATTATTAAACAACGGATCGACATTAAAAGCTATTACCCGAGCATTTTGCTTGATGTATTTTTTAATTAAAACCGGTAACCGTAAATTGCCCGGTTCTACTTCGTCTATGATTTTGTCAAATTTATTTAAATCAGCTTCCGTTTCGTTAAATACGAAATCTTTATCGGCATCTTTCAGTTTAACTTTATATTCTTTTTTTGGATGGATATATTGAGCCACATAAGGGTCATAATAATGTGATTTCATAAATTCAATCATCAACGATTTTGAAAAATCAGAAAATTGATTACTGATGCTCACCCCACCAATTAAAAATTTATGTTCCGGATAACGAAGTGTCGTATGAACAATTCCTTTCCAAAGCAAGAACAAAGGCATTGGTTTTTGTTGGTATTCTTCGATAATAAAAGCCCGACCCATTTCAATGGATTTGCTCATCATATCATATAATTCCGGTTCAAAACGAAAGAGCTCATGTAAATAAAAACCATCAATACCATATTTAGCATAAATTTCTGATCCTAATCCCATGCGGTAAGCGCCGGCAATCATTTGAGCATTGTCATCCCATAAAAACATGTGGTGATAATATTTATCATATTGATCTAAATCCAGTGATTCATTCGTTCCTTCCCCAATGGCACGGAATGTAATTTCACGTAATCTCCCTATTTCATGCAAAATATTAGGAATTTTATCAGCAGTTACCAAGTAAACCTGATAATTTTTACTTTGTAACAAACGATAATCACTGTTTTCTTTCAACATAGCCATTTCCTCCAAAATTTTGTCGTGATTGGCCGGTTTAGCGATTTCTTTAGGACTTTTAGGGAATTTTAAATTAGGAGCAGCCAATAATTTATTTCCTTTTTCAAAAGCATTGGCCAACATATATGTTTTTTTGCGAAGAAAATCAGAATAGGATTCTAAGCTTTCATATTCATTTTGTTCAGCAACAGAAATAGTTTTTCCAATGCGAACTTTAATTACTCTTTTTTTCTGAGTTAACAATTCAGAGGGCAATTTAGCTGTTCGTAAAGTATCGTTTATTTTAGATAAAAAATAAAATAATCTACTGTTTTTTGCATGAAAATAAATTGGAACAACCGGGACTTGTGCTTTACGTATCACTTTAATTGCTCCTTCTTCCCAAGGTTTGTCAACCACTAATATGTCGTCTTTATAGGTGGAGACTTCACCGGCCGGAAACATTCCCAACGGTTTCCCATCGCTTAAATGACGCAATGTTTCTTTGATTCCCAAAACACTTGATTTAGCATCTTTGTGATTTTCAAATGGATTGACCGGCATTATATAAGGTTTCATGGGTTCAATGCGGTGCAATAGAAAATTCGCAATGATTTTAAAATTCGGTTCCCGTTCCAACATTAATTTTAATAACAAAATACCATCAATTCCTCCAAGTGGATGATTGGAAACGGTGATATACGGACCTTCTTTCGGAAGACGTTTTAAATCTTCTTCTGGAATATCAAACTTTATTTCAAATTCATCTAAAATAGCATTCAAAAAAGGCACATCAGCTAAATGTTTGTTTCGGTTATAAATATCATTAAGTGTAGATATTTTAAGCACTTTCATAATAATCCAGCCAATGAAAGTTCCAACGAAACCGTATTTGTCAACATTTATTGCTTTTGCAACTTCTTTAGCGGTTACTAAACCCATACTTGTTTTGTTGTTTATTTTTATGGAAGTAACAAATATAGTAATTATAGAGAAAGTAAAATTTAAAAAGCAGCGAATTACAAGCATCTTGTTAAACATTTATTATAATTCCACCAGTCTGTTTTGATACTCAAGGTTTTTATCTATTTTTGAAAAACTTTACTGAAAATTCCAAATGCGTATTATTTCTTATAATGTAAATGGTCTACGAGCAGCCATTACCAAAGGTTTTTTAGATTGGCTTCAGCAGGCAAATCCGGATGTGATTTGTTTACAGGAAATTAAAGCTACTGAGGAACAGATTCCTACAGTGGAAATAGCCAAAGCGGGTTATCCTTATCAATATTATTTTCCGGCTCAAAAAAAAGGATATAGTGGGGTTGCTATTCTATCTAAAATTCAACCAAAAAATGTAGTTTTCGGAACAGGAATTGCCTCGATGGACTTTGAAGGGCGAAATGTTAGAGCTGATTTTGATGATTTTTCTGTAATGAGTTTATATTTACCCTCAGGAACCAATATTGACCGGTTGGATTATAAATTTAATTATATGGATGAATTTCAACAGTATATTAATGCACTGAAAGTCGAAATTCCCAATTTGATTATTGGTGGTGATTATAATATTTGTCATCAAGCAATTGACATCCACGACCCGATACGGAATGCAACAGTTTCAGGTTTTTTGCCTGAAGAACGACGTTGGTTAGATGGTTTTATGAAAAGTGGTTTTATAGACAGTTTTCGTCATTTTAATAAAGAACCGCATCAATATTCTTGGTGGAGTTACCGAGCCAATGCCAGAAACAATAACAAAGGTTGGCGAATAGATTATCATTTAGTGAGCGAACCAATGCGTAATCGATTAAAAAGAGCGGTTATTCTTCCGGAAGCAAAACATTCTGACCATTGTCCGATTCTATTAGAAATAGAATAAGTCAATAATTTTATTAATAAAAACCTCAAATACTTTAAATAATGATTAAAAAAGTTTCATTACTAGTTTTAGTTGCCGCCTTGGCTACTTCTTGCGTGTCCAAAAAAGTGTATAATGAATTAGAGAGCAAATTTGCGGCTTTGAAAAAAGAGCAACGTCAACTTTCTGATAAAAACCATGATTTAGAAAAGACCAAAAATAAATTAGAAGTTGATTTAAAAGCAAATCAGGATGAGTTAGCCCGAATAAAAGCGGAAAGAGACAAATTGCAAAATGAATTAGCAACAGCATCTACTAATTTAAAAACATTGACCGCTTCTTATACCGCCTTGGAGAAAAATTCTGATAAAGCTTTGCAAGATAACATGCAGAAAAACAGAGAATTATTGGCACAATTAGACGCAAAAGAAAAAGCATTGTTAGCAGAACAAGAACGCTTAAACAAGTTACAAGCTGATTTAAAGGAGCGTTCGCAACGGGTAACTGATTTAGAAAACCTAATTTCTTCGAAAGAGGAAAGCATGCGAAAATTGAAAGAAACACTTTCTAAAGCCTTGAATAGTTTTGAAGGGAAAGGGCTTACTGTGGAACAAAAAAACGGAAAAGTGTATGTTTCCATGGAAAATAAATTACTATTTCAAACCGGAAGTTGGGCCGTAGGAACTGAAGGGAAAAGAGCCGTTGTAGAAGTTGGAAAAGTATTAGCTCAAAACCCTGATATTTCTGTTTTAATTGAAGGGCATACCGACAATGACAAAATAGTAGGTTCAATAGGTGGAGGAATTGAAAATAACTGGGATCTCTCAACGAAAAGAGCTACTGCTATTGTGAATATTTTAGCTGAAAATAAAGGCATAAATAAACAAAATTTAACGGCAGCCGGAAGAGGAGAATTTGCTCCATTAATGTCAAATGACTCTCCGGAAGGAAAAGCCAAAAACCGACGAATTGAAATTATTTTAACACCAAAATTAGACGAGATTTCTAAAATGTTGAATGAGTTGTAGAATAGGTTCTGAGGCACTAAGGTTCTAAGTCACAAAGGTTATTACCTCAGTCCCTTAGAACCTTAGTCCCTTAGTACCTCAAAAAATAAAAATGAAAACCATCACCATTCCCAATACCTCTCTTAAAATCAGTAAAATTTGTTTAGGAACCATGACTTTCGGAGAACAAAATTCCGAAATTGAGGCTCATCAACAATTAGATTATGCTGTTTCCAGCGGAATAAATTTTATAGATACAGCGGAAATGTATCCTATTGCAGCTCGTGAAGCAACATTGGGAAGCACTGAACGATACATAGGTTCTTGGTTGAAAAACCGTGGCAAAAGAGACGATTTGATTATTGCTACAAAAATTGCAGGTCCCAATCGCGGGATGGAGTATATTCGTCAGCCTTTGGATTTTTCATCTAAAAGTATTCGTGAAGCTGTTGAGTTGAGTTTAAAAAACCTGCAAACCGACTACATCGATTTGTATCAAATGCACTGGCCGGAGCGGGTAATGAATATGTTCGGACAACGCGGATTAACAAAAATTGACACCAATTGGCAGGAAAATTTTGCGGAAGTTTTAACCGCTTATGAAGCACTGATTCAAGAAGGGAAAATTCGGTACATTGGCGTTTCCAATGAAGCACCTTGGGCAGTGATGAAGTTTATCAGCGAAAGCGAAAAACACAATTTACCGCGTATTGCAACGATTCAAAATCCGTATTCACTATTAAATCGTTTGTTTGAAGTAGGTTTAGCAGAAGTTTGTTTGCGAGAACGAGTGGGATTACTGGCCTATTCTCCGCTTGGATTTGGTATTTTATCCGGAAAACATTTGGCGGAAATCCAACCTAATTCCAGAATAGGATTGTTTCCTCAATTTACACGGTATACTTCAGAAAATTCAACAAGAGCAACCCGATTATATCAGGAATTAGCTTTTGACAATGACCTGACTTTAACCGAAATGGCATTGGCTTTTGTGCAACATCAATCGTTTGTTACCAGCACAATTGTTGGAGCAACTTCGTTGGAACAATTAAAAGAAAATATCGATTCTCACAACATTGTTCTTTCTGAAGCGATTTTGAAAGAAATTAACGTGATACAGGAAATGATTCCAAATCCGGCACCTTGATTTTTTTAAATTAAGAGATAAATTTTAAAACAGTAAAGAATAAGTTTCATTAAAAACAAGCTTATTCTTTAATGTTTTAATAATTATTTCACCACCAACTTACTCTTAAAACTAGCCCCATTCAACGATTCTACCGAAACAAAATACAAACCGGGAGTAAGGTTATCAATGGATACATTAGTTAATTCTAAACCATCCATTGTTTGATTAGCCACTCTCTTTCCCATGGAATCATAAATAGACAATTCATTTAAATTTAATAAATTAGTATTTCTTATCGT
>NZ_JBIKJL010000097.1:0-4302 GCF_044361015.1 Flavobacterium sp. | reverse complement strand
AACAGAGTTATTGCATTTTAATGACGAGTCATAAATTGAGTGATGACAGTAAAACAAGATTAGAAACGATGTGTAAAACCAACGACGGTTTTGAAATCGCTGAAGTAGATTTAAAACTCCGCGGACCCGGTGACATTATGGGAACACAACAAAGCGGCGTACTGAATTTACAAATCGCCGATTTGGTTCGCGACCGAGATATTTTACAACTTGCTCGCCACGAAGCCATCAAACTCTTGAAAAAAGATGCTTCAATGACATTACCGGAACACCAAACCTTGCGAATGATTTTTATGGAAATGAGTAAGAAGAAGAATATTTGGAATTATATTAGTTAGGTGAAGGGTTATTGGTGATGGGTAATGGGTTGAAGACAAAATACTTAAATTGTTTTTTTTAAGCAACAGTTTGAAGTTATTGTAAGAAAACCAAAAAAATTAAATATATTTGTAGTATCACTGATCTGTAAAACTTATGAAAAATCTTTACACGCTATTTTCTTTATTTTTTTTGATATCATTTTCGAATGCTCAAAATCCGGATGCTTTTATAATGACATTTGAGGTTACGAATCAAAATTTAGATATAATTATTCCAATAGTTCAAGATAACCAAAACAATTACACCATTGATTTTGGTGATAGTGTAATTCTTACAAATCAATCAGGAAACGTATCTCATACCTATAATACAGCGGGTGTTTACACTGTGTCATTAACAGAAACTTTTGGTCATATTAGATTTATTGATCTTGCGGACAGCTATAAAATAAAATTGAAAACAATTGAGCAGTGGGGTACAAACCAATGGTCAAGTATGCAGTTGGCTTTTATGGGGTGTTCAAATCTAATTATAAATGCAACTGACGTTCCTGATTTAAGTCAAGTTACAAATATGGCTAGTATGTTTATGGCTGCTTCATCATTAAATCAACCGTTAAATAATTGGAATGTATCAAATGTAACAGATATGAATGGTTTGTTTAGTAATGCCACTAACTTTAACCAACCTCTAAATAATTGGGATGTATCGAATGTGACAAATATGGCAAATATGTTTTCTAACGCTTCGTCGTTTAATCAATCTTTAGATAATTGGGATGTGTCAAACGTTACAAGTATGTTGCAAATGTTTTGGGGGGCAACTACTTTTAACGGTTCTATAAACAATTGGAATGTGTCGAGTGTTATAAATATGCAATCAATGTTCTATGGTGCCAATTCTTTTAATCAACCTATAAACAATTGGAATGTTTCCAATGTTACAAATATGTCATCAATGTTTTTTTTTGCAAATTCATTTAATAGAACTTTGAATAATTGGAATGTCTCAAATGTCATAAATATGTCATTAATGTTTAGAGGTGCTTCTTCGTTTAATCAGCCCCTTGAAAACTGGGATATATCGAGTGTTGGAAGTTTATCTGGTATGTTTAGTGGTGCTTCATCTTTTAACCAACCCATTAATAACTGGGATGTCTCAAATGTTGGAGACATGACAGGTACGTTTAATGGTGCTTCGTCATTTAACCAATCCTTAAATAGTTGGAATGTATCAAATGTAACACAAATGGCCGGTTTATTTCGTGATGCTGTTTCTTTTAATCAAGACATAAATAGCTGGAATGTATCAAATGTAATACAAATGGGCAACATGTTTAAAGGAGCTTCATCTTTTAACAAGACATTAAACAATTGGAATGTGTCAAATGTGACCAACTTGTATGGTACCTTTGAAGGTGCGAGTTCTTTCAACCAACCTTTAAATAATTGGGATGTGTCTAACGTGATTGATATGACAAATATGTTTAAGGGAGCAATTGCTTTTAACCAACCTCTAAGTAACTGGAATGTATCGAATGTAACTTTTATGGTTAATATGTTTTATAATGCTTCTTCTTTCAATCAGTCTTTAAATAATTGGAATTTTAATCCTAATGCTCCGATTAATTTATTCGGACTAAATACTGATTCATCATCAGGATTTATCAGTTATTCCGGAATAGACAGTATTAACTATGATTTATTACTACAAAGATTCGTGACCTTGGAATTACAAAATAAACGACTTGGAGCATTTGAAATAAAATACTGTAATCCCTTAGTTAGAAGTTATTTAATAAACGATTTAGGTTGGACAATTACGGGTGATAGTTTGGCAGAAGACTGTAATCACAATATAGTTTATGGGAATGTTTTTCTTGATCAAAATCTTGATGGCTGCGATGCCAATGATATTAAAATGAGTAACTTTTTTGTAAATGCTAACAATGGAACGCCTTATTACTCGACCTTACCAAACAATGGAGAATACCTCCTAACTCTTTTTGAAGACACTTATACTATTAGTTTACTAAATGTTCCTGATTATTTTACTGTAACTCCAAATAATACTATTTTTAACTTTACTGATTCTGGAAATTATGAAGAGCTTAATCTGTGTATGACTGCAAATGAAACTATTGAAGATTTAAATATTACTATAATTCCAGTAACCCAAGCACGTCCCGGTTTTGAAGCAGCTTATCAATTGAATATACAAAATATTGGAACGCAAACGGTTAATAATATATTGGTTAACGTAAATTTCGATAATACGATGCAAAGCTTTGTGAGTGCTGTTCCAAGTCCAAGCTCTACAACTTTCAATCAACTGCTTTTTGAAATTACAAGTTTACAACCTTTCGGGAGTAATATTATCAACTTTACTATGCAGACCTTTACTCCTCCTACCGTAAATAGTGATGATGTCTTGAACTTTACTGCTATAGTTACACCCAATACAAACGATTACACTCCAAATGACAATACATTTGAACTAAATCAAATTGTAGTTAATGCTTACGACCCGAATGACAAGCAAGTTTTGCAAGGCGATGAAATTCTTATTGAGCAAGCGGGAGAGTATTTGCATTATTTAATCCGTTTTCAAAATACTGGAACTGCGAGTGCTATAAATGTTAGAGTTGAAGATGTTTTACATGAAAGTTTGAATTGGAATACATTGCAAATGGTAAGTTCCAGTCATGATTTTAGAGCTGAAATTACCGAAAATAATCAATTAGCATTCATTTTTAATTACATCAATTTACCTCATGAAGCAGCAGATGAAGAAGGAAGTAATGGTTTTGTTGCTTATAAAATAAAACCCATCGATGGACTCACTGTAGGTGATTTCATTACAGGAAACGAAGCATCTATTTTTTTTGATTTTAATTTGCCGATAATCACTAATGCTGTTGAAACAGAAATTGTTGATCAATTAAATGTTAATGAATTTAGCTTGAACAATTTAGTCTCCATTTACCCAAATCCCACAAATAATGTTTTAAATATTAAAGTGAAAGATAATTTGATTGTGGAGGAAGTTAAATTGATAAATCTACAAGGAAGAGAACTACTATCCATAAAACAAAACTTAGAAAATATTAATTTATCCAACTTTAGTTCAGGTATTTATTTAATCAAACTTAAAACTAATTTGGGAACCATTCAATCTAAGATTATTAAAAATTAAGATTTTATCCCCTTGTGTCAAAGGGGATTTTTTTTAACCACTTTGATAAAAGTAACCTCTAAAATTAAAATTTCTTCTCTACATTTACGTTTTCAAACCAATCACCCATTACCCTTAACCCATCACCCTAAAAAATGGTTCAATACAACCCAAAAGACTGGATTACCTTTATTTTCAGATTTCACAAATCAGATACATTCAGAAAATTGATTCCGATGATGATTTTTATCGGGGTTTATACGTTTGGCGTTGGTTATTTGGAGATTGTTTACTGGAAAATGTCTGAAAAAAGTCATTTGAGTAATATCACAATTATGCATAATATGTTAGGTTTTGTGATTTCGTTATTGTTGGTTTTTAGAACAAACACAGCTTATGATCGTTGGTGGGAAGGACGAAAATTATGGGGAGCATTGGTCAACAACAGTAGAAACTTGGCTATAAAGCTTCGTGTGATGTTGCACGAGGAAAATGACAGATCCTATTTTAGAAAACTTATTCCCGGTTATGCTTCTATTTTGAGTAAGCATCTTACTAATGTGGAAACGAGCAAACAACTTTATGATGATGCTGATTTGGAAATTGATCACCAGAAACACAAACCCAATCAATTGGCCAAAATGCTTTTTCAAAAAATAAATGATTTGTATGATCAAAAGAAAATAACCGGAGATCAATTGATTATTTTAAATGGTGAAGTTCAATCATTTACAGAAATTTGTGGAGCTTGTGAACGAATTAAAAACACACCAATACCTTACTCCTACAGTGCTTTTATAAAAAAAT
>NZ_JBIKJL010000060.1:0-12128 GCF_044361015.1 Flavobacterium sp. | reverse complement strand
CTGAATCAATCACTCAAGGTACTTGTCCTGGTGCTTATACGATAACTAGAACTTGGACAGCTACTGACCCTTGTAACAACGTAACAACTCATGTTCAAACTATCACTGTTCAGGATACTACGGTTCCGGTAATTACTACTCAAGCTTCAAGTATTGTTGTTGAGTGTAATGGCTCAGGTAATCAAGGTGCTGTTCAGGCATGGTTAGCTTCTAATGGTGGTGCGGTTGCAACCGACAATTGTTCCGATGTAACTTGGTCTAATGACTTTGATGCATTAAGCAATGACTGTTCTGCTGCTATTACTGTTATTTTTACTGCTACCGATGCTTGTGGAAATACAGCTTCTTCTTCTGCAACATTTACTCTTCAAGACATAACTGATCCTGTCACTCCTGAAGCTCCTGCTGCTCTAACGCTTGCTTGTGCTTCTGAAGTTCCTGCAGCTGTTTCTTTAACAGCTACTGATAATTGTGCTGGTGAAATCACCGCTACTGGTGTTGATACTATCGCTGCTGGTCAATGTCCGAACTCTTTTGTTATCACCAGAACCTGGACTTTTACTGACCCTTGTAATAATTCATCTGCAGTTTCTCAAATCATTACTGTTAATGATACTATTGCTCCTACTTTTGTAGAAGCTATTCCAACAGACTCAACTGTTCAATGTGATGCTGTACCAACAGCCGTTACTTTAACAGCTACTGATAATTGTGGTACTGCTGCTGTAACTTTCGCTGAATCAATCACTCAAGGTACTTGTCCTGGTGCTTATACGATAACTAGAACTTGGACAGCTACTGACCCTTGTAACAACGTAACAACTCATGTTCAAACTATCACTGTTCAGGATACTACGGTTCCTACTTTTGTAGAAACATTACCTCAGGATACCTCAGTTGAATGTAGCAATATCCCAGTTGCAGCAACATTAACTGCAACAGATAGTTGTGGAGATGAAACAGTTACTTTTACAGAAGCAATTGTTCAAGGTGAGTGTACCGGAGATTTTGTTATCACAAGAACATGGACAGCAACAGATTTATGTGGAAATAGCGTGTCACACGAACAAATAATTATTGTTCAAGATACAACAGGACCAATATCCTCAACTTTTGATGAAAACATTAATGTTACTTGTGATGCTATTCCTCTAAGTCCTGATTTAACCTTTACAGATGCTTGCTCTACAGTAGGTGGAGTAACATTCAGTGAGGAAATAGTAAATGAATCAGCTACTTTTTATACAATTGTAAGAACTTGGGAAGCTTATGATAGTTGTGGTAATTTATCAACCTTTACACAAACTATTAATGTAACAATTCAAGATAGTTTTACACCAATTTCTAGTGTATCTTGTATTGGAGATAGTACTCCTATTGATCTTAATACATTATTACCAACAGGAACTACAGGTGGAACTTGGATTGATGTAAATAATACTGGTGCATTAAATAATAATATCTTTACACCAACTCTAGTAACGGCTATTGGAAATTACATCTTTAGATATGAAATTACTGAAGGTTCTTGTCCAAGAATATATGCAGTTACTATGAATGTAAATGATGATTGTATTCCATTCCCTTGTAATGCTATTAATATTTATAATGCGATGTCTCCAAATGGAGATGGCTTGAATGAATTTTTCAATATTGAAAACATTGAAAATACTGAATGCTATTTGAGTAATTCAGTTGAAATCTATAACCGTTGGGGCGTGTTAGTGTATGATGTTCAGAACTATGATAATAGTTCCAAAGCATTCCGAGGTGTTTCTGAAGGTAGAGCGACAGTTAATAAGTCTGCTGAATTACCAATCGGAACCTATTTCTATATCATTCAGTATACTACATCTGATGGAGATGTTGTAAATAAATCTGGATATTTGTACCTAACAAGATAAAATAAACTCCTGAGGGTTTAACGACCCTCGGGTTTCTAAAAAAAGAAACTAAATGAGAACAAAATTTTTATTTTTTGCTTTGATGTTAACAGGTTTTGCTGGATTCGCTCAGCAAGATGCTCAGTATACGCAATACATGTATAACACAATAAATGTCAATCCTGCTTATGCCGGATCGAGAGGAGTAATGAGTATTTTCGGACTGCACAGAACCCAATGGGTTGGATTAGATGGTGCACCGGTAACGAATACTGCCTCTATTAACACACCAATAAATGAGAGTAATCTAGGTTTAGGTTTATCCTTTGTAAATGATCGAATAGGTCCAACAAACGAGAATACTATTTCAGCTGATTTATCTTACTCCATTAATACCTCTGAAACCTACAAACTTTCGTTTGGTATTAAAGCATCGGCAAATTTATTTAACTTGGATGTAAATAAGTTAAATCCAGCTGATCAAGGAGATCCACAGTTTGCAGATTTAGAAAATAAGTTTACTCCTAATATTGGAGCAGGTGTTTATTTCCATTCTGACAAAACATACTTTGGTCTTTCTGTTCCTAGCTTTTTTGAGACTACCCGTTATGATGACAACTCTGTTGCAATCAATAAAGAAAAAATGAGTTTTTATTTTATTGCAGGTCATGTTTTCGATTTAAGTTATAATCTTAAGTTTAAACCTGCCTTAATGACTAAAGCTACTGAAGGTGCTCCATTACAAGTAGACTTATCCGCTAATTTCCTAATAATGGATAAATTTGTGTTAGGTGCTGCTTGGAGATGGGATGCTGCCGTTAGTGCAATGGCAGGATTTCAAGTTTCCGACGGATTATACATAGGATATGGCTATGATATGGAAACAACAGAATTAAAAAACTTCAATTCAGGTTCACATGAAGTATTTTTACGATTTGAATTGTTCCAAAGACATAACAAAATTGTTTCACCAAGATTCTTCTAATAAGCAATAGTCATGAAAATAAAATTTATATACATTACTTTATTAAGTTGTATCGCTTTGAATGTCTCAGCTCAAAAAGCGGGAGTAAAAAAGGCGGATAAGAACTATGATAAATTCGCCTACATAGATGCTATTAAAACCTATGAGCGAGTGGCAGAAAAAGGCTTTAAAACGCCTGATATGTTGCAAAAAATTGGAAATGCCTACTATTACAATGCCGATTTGGTGAACGCTGAAAAATGGTATAGTGAACTTTTTGCAATGACCGAAGAAGTTGAACCTGAATATTTTTTCCGTTACGCACAATCATTAAAAGGAGTTGGCAATTACGCTAAAGCTGATGAAATGATGGCAAAATTTAATTTAAAAAGCGGAAATGACTCAAGAGGTTTAATAGCGAAAACTAAAAAAGATTACCGCGAAGAAATCAAGAAAAATTCAGGTCGATATAAAATTGAAGATGCCGGAATCAATTCGGAATATTCAGATTATGGTACTGCATTTTATCTAGACAAGGTTATTTTTACATCCACTCGTGATACCGGAAATTTTTCGAAAAGAAAACACAGTTGGACTGACCAATATTTTTCAAATCTATATTCAGCAGATATGACTACTGAAGGAGTTTTATCTTCTGCAGGAAAATATGGAAAGAAATTAAATACTAAATTCCACGAATCAACTCCTGCCTATACTAAAGATGGTAAGACAGTTTATTTTACCCGTAATAATTTCTTAGATGGTAAAAAAGGAAAAGATGCAAACAAGGTTACTTTATTAAAGATATATAAAGCTACTCTTGAAGAAGATAAATGGATAAATATCACTGCTTTACCTTTTAATAGCGATAGCTATCAAGTTGCTCATCCAACGTTAAGTGCTGATGAAAAAACATTATATTTTGCCTCTGATATGCCTGGAACAAAAGGCTTATCTGATCTTTATAAAGTAGACATCAAAGAAGATGGTTCTTTCGGAACGCCTGTAAATTTGGGCTCTGACATCAACACAGAAGGTCGTGAAACATTCCCGTTTATTACTTCGGACAATGAATTGTATTTTGCTTCTGATGGTCATCCCGGATTAGGTGGATTAGACATTTTCATAACTAAATTAGAAAAAGACGGTTCGTTTAAACAAGTTCATAATGTTGGAGAATCTGCAAATAGTCAATATGATGATTTTGCCCTGATTATCAATAAAACTTCAAAAAGAGGATTTTTAACTTCAAACAGACCGGGTGTTGGAAATGACGATATCTATAAATTCTTAGAAACTCGTGAAATTGATTGGGATTGTGAACAATCACTAGTAGGTATTGTTACTGATGCAAATACAGATGCAATTCTTCCAAACACAAAACTGACATTATTTGATGAAAAATTCACTAAGTTAAGAGATACTATTTCAGGCCTTGATGGTCGTTATGATTTTGGAATTATTGATTGTGAAAAAAAATATTATGTAAGAGCTGAAAAAGAAACTTACACAACAAAAGAAGTTCCGGTAATAATTGCTAAAGAAAGCGGTATAACGGAATTACCAATTGAATTAGACAGTGCTGTTAAAGCAATTCCTGTAGGAGGTGATTTAGCTGACGTATTTGGAATAAACCTCATCTATTTTGATTTAGACAAATGGAACATAAGACCGGATGCTGCGATTGATATTGCTAAAATTTTAGATGTATTAAACCAATATCCTACGATGAAAATTGATATTCGCTCACACACAGATAGTCGTCAAACTCATAAATACAATGAAGTATTATCAGAACGTAGAGCAAAATCAACTAGAGATTGGTTAATCAAACACGGAATAGCTGCGGAACGTTTAACAGCAAAAGGTTATGGAGAAACCCAATTGGTAAACAAATGTGCTGATAATGTAGAATGCTCTGAAGCTGAACACCAATTAAACAGAAGAAGTCAATTCATTATTACTGATTTATAATACTGTTGTTAATTCATTTTAAAAAAATATCCCGTTAATTTTTATCGGGATATTTTTATTTTAGAACAATAATAAACTATTTCCTATTTTTCAATTTCCCTTAAACTCTCCATTTTTTTCATAGCTAAGAATCCTTTGATGTCTTCAAAATGTTCTTTCACACGTTTGTGACCAAATTCAAAGACTTTGGTAGCCAAACCGTCTAAGAAATCACGGTCGTGGGAGACTAGAATTAATGTCCCGTCAAAATCACGCAACGCATCTTTGATGATGTCTTTGGTTTTCATGTCCAAGTGATTCGAAGGCTCATCCAAAATCAATAAATTCACCGGTTCCAACAATAGTTTAATCATTGCCAAACGCGTTTTTTCTCCACCGGATAACACTTTTACTTTCTTGGTGATATCATCTCCTTGAAACATAAATGCTCCTAAAATATTTTTTATTTGTGTACGGACCTCGCCAACCGCAATATTATCAATCGTTTCAAAAATGGTGGCATTTTCATCCAACATCGAAGCTTGGTTTTGAGCAAAATAACCTATTTGTGCATTGTGACCAATCTCAACACTTCCGCCATTGATTTCAATTTCTTTCATGATGGCTTTAATCATGGTCGATTTTCCTTCACCATTTTTACCTACAAAAGCTACTTTATCACCGCGTTCAATCACGATATTGGCATCTTTAAAAATCAAATGATCGCCATAGGATTTCTCCAAATCTTTAACTACCACTGGATATTGCCCTGAACGAATGGAAGGTGGAAATTTTAATTTTAACGCCGAATTATCAATTTCGTCTATTTCAACAGGAACCAATTTTTCTAACATCTTTACTCGCGATTGCACTTGCAACGTTTTGGAATAGGTTCCCTTGAAACGCTCGATAAACTCCATGTTATCTGCAATCATTTTTTGCTGCTCGTCATAGGCTTTTTGTTGATGCACTCTACGGTCTTTTCGCAATTCCAAATAATGCGAATACTTGGCTTTGTAATCGTAAATACGACCCATGGTCACTTCAATCGTGCGATTGGTGATATTATCTACAAAAGCTCTATCGTGCGAAATGACCATCACCGCTTTGGCCGAATTGATTAAAAAATCTTCCAACCATTGGATACTTTCAATATCCATATGATTGGTAGGCTCATCCAATAAAATTAAATCGGGTTTTTTCAAAAGGATTTTTGCCAATTCAATTCGCATTCGCCAGCCACCGGAAAATTCAGAGGTGGGTCGGTTAAAATCTTCGCGTTCAAATCCCAAACCTTTTAATACTTTTTCTACTTCAGCTTCATAATTTACTTCTTCAATCGAATAAAATTTCTCACTCAACTCCGAAACGCGTTCGATTAATTTCATATAATCGTCACTTTCATAATCTGTTCGAATAGTTAATTGTTCGTTGAGATGATCGATTTCATTTTTCATGTTAAAGATTTCTGCAAAAGCTTTTGAAGCTTCTTCCATCACCGTCGCATCATCTTTCGTTAATAAATGCTGCGGTAAATAGGCAATTACGGCATCTTTTGGAGCGGAAATATTCCCTGAAGAAGCCTTTGCTTCTCCGGCGATAATTTTCAAAAGTGTCGATTTACCAGCACCATTTTTACCCATCAAGGCAATTTTATCATTTTCATTAATAGCGAAAGAAACATCGCTAAACAAAGTGGTTCCGCCAAAATGAACGGCAATATCGTTAACTGTAATCATTTTTACAAAGTTGGAAGTTAGAAGATGGAAGCCGGAAGCTTTCAACTACTTATTTTTTTCAAGGTGCAAAGATAACCGAATAAGGTAAAGAGGCCATCTTTTATTAAGGGACAAACTTAAATACTCATCCTAAACTCTTCAATTACATCATTGACTTTGCCATAATAACGTTCGTCAATAAACAACTCAACGGCTAAATCGGAATTTCCAAAACCACCCAAACTCGCTGATTGAATGTTGTCTTTTTTTAAAACATCGACGCCAATAGCTTCTATTTTTTCTTTTAATCGGGAAGCTAAAATGTCGCTTCCTGAAAATATTTTGATCATGCCCATTTTTATAGTCCTTAGTGTTTAGTAATTAGTCCTTAGTAATTAGTCTTTAGTTTTTAGTATGAAGGATTTATAGGTTATTTACCTATTCCGCTTTAAAGAAAAGCGGTTCAATCATGATTTTTTCAGCCAAAATTTCCACTTTTTCGGTGATTGTGGTACAGAAAAACAATCGCTGTGTTTTTTCCACACTATTCGAAAGTCGCAAAATAGTGGTATCCAATCTTTTTCGAAGCATCTCATCAATATCATCAACCACAAACATTTTGATGGTATTCATATTAAATCCGGCAGAAGCAAACATATCATTTATCTTGATTGGCGTTCCTACCAAGATGTCACAACCCAACGAAATTTGGTTTTTATCGTAATCGATGTCGCCTTTTTCGTGAGCTCCAAACACACGTAAATCGGTGTAATTGGCATATTGTTTGAAAAGTTCAACAGTTGCCAATACTTTTTCTTTATCTTCCACCAGTACCAAGGCACGGGTGCTTTCTCCCACCGCTTTTTCCATCCGTTGAATCACGTTTAAAACAATCGTTGTTGTTTTCCCACTACCATGTGGTGATTGAATAACA
Source organism: Flavobacterium sp. (assembly GCF_044361015.1). Lineage (GTDB taxonomy): Bacteria > Bacteroidota > Bacteroidia > Flavobacteriales > Flavobacteriaceae > Flavobacterium. The sequence goes on along the minus strand of NZ_JBIKJL010000060.1, from coordinate 4,676 downwards.
GCATCTACCCCACTTTTTATTGTGGAAAAAGTTTCTTGCTGTAGTTCATTAGCTTCCGTTAACTCATTCTCCACAAGAGCTTGTTGAAGCTTGGGATTTATTTTTTTTAATTGCATTTTTTTGAGTGATTATTGAATAGTAATTAGCAACTAATCACTATTATTTACTAGCAAAAAGCTTCACATCATTCTCAGAAATTTCAGTTCCTCCCAGAATAATCAAGCGTTCTACCACGTTGCGAAGTTCGCGAATATTTCCCGTCCAATCATATTCTTGCAGTAATTTAATTGCTGCGGGAGAAAAACTTTTCGCAACGTTACCTTGTTCCTCAGCAATTTTGGTTGCAAAATGCTCAATTAACAAAGGAATATCATCCCTACGTTCATTCAACGCTGGCACCTTAATTAAAATTACAGCTAATCGATGGTACAAATCTTCGCGAAAACGTCCTTCGGCTATTTCTTTTTTTAAATCTTTATTGGTGGCAGCAACCACGCGAACATTCACTTTAATGTCTTTATCAGCACCGACACGTTGCACCAAACTTTCTTGTAGAGCTCGAAGTACTTTTGCTTGTGCGGCTAAACTCATATCGCCAATTTCGTCCAGAAAAATCGTCCCTCCGTCGGCAGCTTCAAATTTTCCGGCTCGGTCTTTTACGGCAGATGTAAAAGCTCCTTTCACGTGACCAAATAATTCACTTTCAATTAATTCAGAAGGAATCGCAGCACAATTTACCTCAATAATTGGAAACGATGCTCGTTCGCTTTTTTCGTGCAATTGATGGGCAACCAGTTCTTTTCCGGTGCCGTTTGGCCCCGTAATTAGAACACGTGCATCGGTTGGAGCCACTTTTTCAATCATCTCTTTAATGTAATTGATGGGTTCTGAAGCACCAATCATTTCATAATTTTTACTGACCTTCTTTTTCAGTATTTTGTTTTCAACCACCAATTGTTTGCGGTCTAAAGCATTTCGAACGGTGTTTAACAACCGATTCAAATCGGGTGGTTTTGAAATGTAATCAAAAGCTCCTATACGCATAGTATTCACAGCTGTTTCCAAATCACCATGTCCTGAAATCATGACAACAGGAATCTCCGGTTTGATTTTTTTGATTGCTTCCAAGACTTCCACACCATCCATTTTGGGCATTTTGATGTCACAAAGCACTAAATCATAGTCTTCGTTTTTTATTTTTTCAATTCCGGAAAGGCCGTCTTCAGCTTCTTCCACTTTATAGGTGTCACTTTCCTCGGAGAGTATTTTAGTTAATACTCTTCGGATGGCAGCTTCGTCTTCTATGATTAATATTTTGGGCATTTTTTTGAGGTACTAAGGTGCTAAGGTGCTAAGGTTCTAAGGTACTAAGGTACAAAAGTACATAGAAGCAATTATTACTAATAATCTAAATTTGAAAAATGTTATTAATACTTCAACCATTTATAAAGTTCTTTCCAACTTGGTTTTTTGCCGTACATTAAAATTCCGACCCGGTAAATTTTTGCTGCAAACCAAACCACAAATAAAAAGGTTGCATACAATAAAACCATGGAAATGACTAATTGCCACCAAGGTACACCAAACGGAATTCGCATCAGCATTACAATGGGCGACGTTAATGGTATAATTGAAAATACGGTCGCTACAGTTCCGTGCGGATCATTTAAAACTGTGAAAAAACCAATATAAACTCCTAAAATTAACGGTAAAATAATCGGCAATAAAAACTGTTGCGAATCGGTTTCATTATCAACTGCAGCTCCAATTGCTGCGTAAAACGAACTGTACAAAAAGAAGCCACCGATGAAATAAATCACAAATGAAATTAGCAACGTTGCTAATGGCAGCTCTTTGAACTCATTAATATATAACGGTAGTTTTTCTGCAAAACTACTTGAATTCGCCGAAGCAACCATTTCGGGTGTAACAGTAGCTGGAGCTCCCATTTGCATTCCAAACAAAGAGGAAAAAACAAAAAACAAGACCAATCCCAAGATGGTCCAAATTAAAAATTGTAAAATTCCTGCCAATGAATTTCCAATGATTTTTCCCATCATCAATTGAAACGGCTTCACCGAAGAAATAATGATCTCTATAATACGATTAGTTTTTTCTTCAATGACACTTCGCATGACAAAATTGCCATAAATCACAATAAACATCATGATTAAATAACCGAAAATACCACCTAAAAACAACTTGATTTCATTGAGACCTTTAACCGTATCTTCTCCTGTTGACTTTTTTAAGACAATGTCTACTTCTGCTTTTGCATTGTTGATTTTTAATGTATCCAAACCTATTTTTTCGTAATTGGCTTGGGTTAATTTTTTAGCGATAATTTCTTCAATGTCAATAATGTAATCTATTGACGGACTATCATTTGAAATATATTGCACGTTTTTCTGAACTTGTGCTAAACTATCCACTTTTGGAAAATAAATCAATCCTTCATATCGTTCGCTGATGATACTATCCTTCACAAAATTCACATCCATTTTTGACAAATCGTGATAAGAAAATTCAGCATCATTTTTAAATTCATTCACAAAATAACCGCTTGCATCGTGAATGGCAATTCGTTTCAAATCGGCTTTCATCGAGGCTAAATAGCCTACAAAAACTGCAATTCCTACAAATAAAAGCGGACTCAAGAAAGTCATAACAATGAATGATTTGTTACGAACTTTCGCAATAAACTCTCGTTTAATAATTAAGGTTAATACACTCATTACGATTGGCTTACGGTTTTTATAAATATATCATTGGCTGTGGGTATCTTTTCGACAAAATGCGTCACTTGACCTCTTTCAGTCAAAATTTGGAGCAACTCATTTGGTGTGGAAGTCCCAATAGCGATTTCAAGCTTTAAATCATCATTCAATGATTTAAATTGAGCTTGATCAACCGTGAACTTTTGAGTTAAATCGTACATCAAACCTTCGATGTTGTTGGTTAAAATCCCTACTTCAAAACTATTGGTTCGATGTTGTCGTTTTACATCGGTCAGTTTTCCTTCGATCAGCTTATTTGATTTATGAATCAAAGCAATATCGTCACATAATTCTTCTACACTTTCCATGCGATGCGTCGAAAAAATAATAGTGGCTCCATTTTTTTTCAACTCCAGAATTTCATCTTTGATAATGTTCGCATTGACAGGATCGAAACCGGAAAAAGGTTCATCAAAAATAAGCAACTTAGGTCGGTGCAAAACCGTCACTACAAATTGCACTTTTTGTGCCATCCCTTTCGATAATTCTTCAATTTTTTTATCCCACCATCCTTTGATTTCCAGTTTATCAAACCAATAATCCAATTGCTTTTTGGCGTCTTGTTTAGTTAATCCTTTGAGTTGAGCCAAATACAAACATTGCTCGCCTACTTTCATCGATTTATACAATCCTCGTTCTTCAGGAAGATACCCAATATGTTGAATGTGATGGGGTTGCAACAATTCACCGTCAAGTAAAATTGTACCGCTGTCGGGCATGGTAATTTGGTTAATGATGCGAATTAAAGAGGTTTTTCCGGCTCCATTTGGCCCTAATAAACCATAAATACTACCTTTGGGAACGGTCAGCGAAACGCTATTTAATGCGGTAAATTCGCCATATTTTTTAACCACTTGGCGTACTTCCAGAATGTTGCTCATACCTTTTTGAGTTTTGGTAAATATACGGAATTAGAATATTTTTAGTGGTATTTGTTACAAAAAAAAACCACCCTTATTGTGACACAAGGATGGGAAAAATTGCTATGAAAAAGAATCTACTAGTTTTCAAAGTCCCAACTTAGGTGCAAAACAACAAAAATTTAATTACATCGTTATACGTAGAATTAAAAAGGATTAAAAACCATATGAAAATACTATTTCTTTTATTAATTCCTCTCGTTGCTTTTTCTCAAAATGAAAGTATTGAGAAAATGAAAAAACTTCCTAAAGCAGAATTTGAAAGAGCTTTTAACGATAGTATTCAAAATTTAGAATCATTAGAATTGTGGAACTTTATTAAGAACGCAAAAGAAAGCGAAATAGATTTAAAAGATTTTAATTCAACCTTTTTAAAGAGATTTGAAACAGTTGAATCGGCAATTGAAATGATTTTTCTTTTAGAAATACTAATTGATCAAAAAACTGAAAAATCAATAATTGAAAATACTTTAAACAATAAAAAAGAAATTTGGGATAAAGGAACTTGGGCTGAAAAATTCTGGAAAATCATTCGAGAAAATGATTTTAAAATTATAGAAAGTAATCATTACACCATCAATAAAAAAGGAGAAAAAAAATATAACGTAAAACTTTTTATTGAAGAAAAAATAATGCAAAATGAAATGGGTGAAAATCCGCTTTTAGAAGTTGACTATGTCATAACTAATTATTCAGAAAATACACTTTTAGAAACACTTGAAAAATTAACCATTAAAGACATCCAAATTATTCCAAAACAAAAAAGTGTTGGTCTATTTGGAAAAAGAGGTGTTGATGGAATGATTAAAGTGTTGACGAGTTAGAATTTACTTTACTCATCACAAAAAATCCAACATTGCAACAAAAACTAATCAAAATTAACTTTGCTTTATCGAATCAACTACGTACAATATCAAATCGAATCGTTTTTGTATTTTATAGTATATTTGCCATTGTGGAAGAAAGATATTTATATATA
>NZ_JBIKJL010000049.1:0-17654 GCF_044361015.1 Flavobacterium sp. | reverse complement strand
AACATTGCAACAAAAACTAATCAAAATTAACTTTGCTTTATCGAATCAACTACGTACAATATCAAATCGAATCGTTTTTGTATTTTATAGTATATTTGCCATTGTGGAAGAAAGATATTTATATATAATTGCTGGATGCAATGGAGCCGGAAAAACAACGGCTTCTTTTACAATCTTACCTGATATTTTAGATTGTAAAGAATTTGTAAATGCTGATGAAATTGCGAAAGGTCTTTCGCCTTTCCAACCTGAAAAGGTAGCCTTTGAAGCAGGAAGGATTATGCTTCATCGAATTGATGAACTTCTTTATCAGAAAGAAAATTTTGCTTTCGAAACCACTCTTTCAACAAAAAGCTACAAAAACAAAGTTCTTGCAGCGAAAAACAAAAATTATAATGTAACATTATTATTTTTTTGGTTAAAAAATCCTGAGTTAGCCAAAGAAAGAGTAAAAACGAGAGTTTTAGAAGGCGGTCACAATATCCCTGAAGATGTTATTGAACGAAGATATGCTAGAGGAATTATAAACTTGTTTGAAATTTACATTCCAATTTCAGATCAAGTTCTTATCTTTGATAATTCAGAAGGTCAACATCAATTACTAGCTGAAAAATCAAGCAATGAAGAATTGAATATTCTTGATGAACAAAAGTTTAACGAATTAAAAACTATTTATGACACCAGAAGCTAAAATAGAACGCCGAAACAAAATTATAAAAGGTCTTGAAAAAGCTTATGAGAAGATGCTTGTTTTTAAAAAAGAACGTAAAAGCGAACTTGTGATTATACAAGATAATAAAATTGTAAAAATAAAATTGTAACTAACTATTTTTAATTTTTTACAGAAACCTCCTTCCTTCAACTCTTCTTATCAAAGCAAAAAAATCCAAAAACTAAAAACCAAAAAAAACCCACCCTTATTGTGACACAAGGATGGGAAAAATTGCTATGAAAAAGAATCTACTAGTTTCCTAGTAAAGTTCAAATGTAAATAATTTTTTCAAATTATGAAAACATATCTTTAACTTTTTCAAAAAAAGATTTATCTGTTTTTTCAGGGTTGGGAATAAAGTTTTCGTCGGTCAACATTTTCTCAAAAAACTGTCGTTGCTCCTTGTTTAATGTCCGTGGTGTCCAAACATTAATATGCACCAACAAATCACCATTTCCATAGGAATTCAAACTTGGAATTCCTTTGCCTTTTAAACGCAAAATCTTGCCGGATTGGATGCCTTCTTCTAGCTTGATTCGAACTTTTCCACCCACTGCTTCAATCTCTTTGGAAACACCTAAAGCAGCCTCGGCTACACTGATATATAAATCGTAATGAAGGTTTTCACCTTCACGTTTTAAAAACTCGTGTTCTACTTCTTCAATGGCAACAATTAAATCACCGGGAATTCCGTTACCCGGAGCATCGTTTCCTTTGCCTGAAACTTTCAATTGCATTTCATTGACTACACCTGCCGGAATTTTGATAGAAACTGTTTCGTCTTCCAAAATCATTCCTTGGGCATCAGCATTAGCCGGTTTAGAACTGATTGATTGACCGGTACCTCCACAAGTAGGACAAGTAGTCGCGGTTTGCATTCTTCCTAAAATGGTGTTGGTCACTCGTAAAACCTGTCCCGAACCATTACAAGTACCACATGTTTTATAAGAAACTCCTGGAGCCTGCACTTTGCGTTTAACTTTTACTTTTTTCTCAACTCCGTTGGCAATTTCCTCCAGCGTTAATTTTACTTTGATGCGAAGATTGCTTCCTTTCATGCGACGCTGACCGCCTCCTCCAAAACCGCCACTGAATCCACCGCCAAAAGCACTTCCGAATATATCGCCGAACTGACTGAATATGTCATCCATATTCATGCCGCCTCCGCCACCAAATCCGCCGTTTCCGTCGAATGCCGCATGACCGTATTGATCGTATTTAGCTTTTTTATTGGGGTCGCTCAAAACCTCGTAGGCTTCCGCTGCTTTTTTGAAATTTTCTTCCGCTTGTTTATTTCCCGGATTTTTATCAGGGTGAAACTCAATTGCTTTCTTGCGATAAGCCTTCTTAATTTCCTCAGCTGATGCACTTTTTGTAATGCCTAATATTTCGTAAAAATCTTTTTTCATGTTTTAAAATACCAAAATTTATTCAGTTCATTTTCCTATTTTAATTACTTCTTACGGATAGGTCGCGAACTGTCTCTATTGACCGATAACAACTTTAGGAAAACGAATTATTTTATCACCCAATTTATATCCTTTTTCAACGACATCAACAATTTTACCCTTCAAATCATCCGATGGAGCAGGAATTTGAGTAATGGCTTCGGCAAAATCAGCATTGAAAACATCTCCAACACTAATTTCCACTTGTTCTAATCCTTTAGAAACTAAAGTAGACTTTAATTTTTCATGAATCAATTCAACACCTTTCAACAATAATTCATCCTCTGTTGTAGAAATTTGAACCATTGCTCTATCAAAATCATCCATTACTGGCAACATTGCAACCAAAACTTCTTGGTTAGCAGTTTTAAACAAATCTATTCGCTCTTTAACAGTTCTTTTTTTGAAATTTTCAAATTCTGCGAAAAGGCGTAAAAATTTATCTTTTTCTTTAGCTAAGTCTTCCTGTAATTTTTCTTCATTTGTCAATTCAACAACAGGAATTTCAATATTTTCCTGACTTTGTTCTGAAGTTGATTCGTCTTCAAATATTTCCTTTTCAATATTTTCAGTATTCTCTTGATTCATATGCTTAAAAAATTTTTTGAACATTTATCTTTTTGTCTTGGATTGCAAAAGTACTGCCAATTGTTTAAAAATGTCAAATTGTCAGCGTAAATAATTTTTTTAATCGATTTTATTCAAAATCAATTTGCCAAAATTTAATATTTCTTTATGAAAAATATGAGTGTTGGTTTTCTATTTTTGTTCAAACTTAAATCTAAAAAACTATGAAAAAAATCATTTTATGCTTAGTAGTCTTAACTACACTTTCTTTAACCTCTTGTAAAAATGAAAAAGCGGAAACTACTGATTCTGCTGACGCGGCTGTTGCAACAGAAACCGCAACTACTTTCAAAGTAGATGCTACCAAATCTACCATCGAGTGGGTTGGCTCTAAGCCAGCCGGAAAACATAACGGAACCATTGCTCTTTCAAACGGAGAATTGGCTTTAAATAATGGAAAAGTGGAAAGCGGTAAATTCACTATTGACATGAACAGTATCACTGTTTTGGATTTAAAAGCCGGTGACGGAAAAGAAGACTTAGAAGGTCACTTGAAAGGATTAGGAAAAGAAGAAGATGCCGATCATTTTTTCAACACTAAAAAATTCCCCGAGGGATCTTTTGAAATTACTGCTGTTGCAACGGTTGATGCCGTTACCACTGTTTCCGGTAATTTAACTCTAAAAGGAATTACTAAACCAGTTTCTTTCCCTGCTATGATTTTAGTAGATGGAAATACAGTGACATTAAATAGTGAGACATTCAAAATTGACAGAACACATTGGAATGTAAATTATGCTTCAAAATCTGTGTTTGACAACTTAAAAGATAAATTCGTAGATGACGAAATCGAATTAAAAGTTAGCATTACTGCAACAAATTAATTATTATTTTATCTTAAACTTTATAAAAAGCTCCTCAATTGAAGAGCTTTTTTTTATGACAACAAATTGTGTAATGTCTTGGCTAAATCACGGTATCGAAATTTAAAACCATTATTTTCAGCTTTTCGAGAGCTAACATATTGACTGGAAAAAAGCAATTGGTGCATTTCGCCTAAAACTAATGACATCACAAATTTTGGAATATTTGGCATAAACAAGGGTTTATTAACCGTTTTAGCAATAGTTTTAATTAATTCTGAATTGGTTACAGGATTAGGAGCTACAGCATTATACGTTCCATACCATTGGTTTTGAACAGCATAAAAAAACATGTTAGCTAAATCTACCACGTGAATCCACGATTGAACTTGCTTTCCTGAACCAAATGTCGACCCCAATCCTATTTGAATTGGCTTTAGCATTTCTAATAAAGCTCCTCCTTTATTTGATAAAACAAGGCCTATACGGAGCTTACAAACTTTTATATTGAGTACTTTAAAAACATCAACACTTTTCTCCCATTTTACCACTACATTCCCAAGAAAACTATCGTCTGAAGTTGTGTTATCTTCGGTATAAACTTGAGTCAAACTACTTGGATATATTCCTATGGCAGAAGCAGAAACTAATTGCTTCACTTGATTAGGATGATTTTTTATGCAATTATACAATAATGAAGAGGAAATAATCCGACTCTCTATTATTTCTTGTTTATAATTGTTCGTCCATCGTTTCGAAACCGTTGCTCCGGCTAAATGAATAATTGATTCTACGCCCATTAAACAATTTTCATCGATATAACCTTCTTGAGGATTCCAATAGAAACCATAATAATTTGGTTTATTTATTATTTTGTCTTTTGAAGTTGTTAAGTAATGGACCGTTATTCCATTTTGTAATAATAGGGAAACCAGTTCTTTACCAACCATTCCTGTTGCACCTGTAATTAATATTTTCATAATCAATTTTTATACAAAGTTACGTTTAAGTCCTAAAAATCAATATTAATTAGCATTAGTTTAAGTGTTGTTAACTTAAGTGAAATCAGGTTTTTGCTATAATCATGTTGGATACTTTTAAACTAAAATTGATATTAAAAAAACAAAATAATAAAAAACATAAAATACTTATGAGTATAAGCAACATATATATTGTATGTGATTTGGTAAACTTATATATTTGCATTCCATTAAAAAACAGAAGGAATGATAAAGATTACGCTGCCGGATGATTCGGTAAAAGAATTTAGCTCAGGTGTAACGCCAATGGATGTTGCTAAAAGCATTAGTGAAGGTTTAGCCAGAAATGTAATTTCTGCTTCTTTCAATGATACAACTATTGAAACTGAAACTTCTTTGACCACGGATGGAGCACTTGTTTTATTTACATGGAATGACAAAGAAGGTAAAAAAGCTTTTTGGCATTCTACTTCCCATGTTATGGCTCAAGTATTAGAAGAATTATATCCTGGTATTAAATTGACATTAGGTCCGGCAATTGAGAATGGTTTTTATTATGATGTTGATTTTGGAGAAAAAAAAATTGTTGAAGCAGAATTTAAAGCGATTGAAGACCGAATTTTAGAAATTGCCAGAGAGAAACACGAATTCAGAATGAGACCGGTTTCTAAAGCTGAAGCATTATCGGTTTATAAAAATAATGAATACAAAACAGAATTAATTTCAAATTTAGAAGACGGAACTATAACCTTTTGTGACCATTCTAATTTCTTTGATTTATGTCGTGGTGGCCATATTCCTAATACCGGAATTATCAAAGCAATTAAAATCATGAGTGTTGCCGGTGCTTATTGGAGAGGTGATGAGAAAAATAAGCAATTAACGCGTGTTTACGGAATTTCGTTTCCGAAGCAGAAAGATTTGTCGGAATATTTAGAATTGCTGGAAGAAGCCAAACGCAGAGACCATAGAAAATTAGGAAAAGAATTAGATTTATTTGCTTTTTCTCAAAAAGTTGGGCAAGGTTTACCATTGTGGTTACCAAAAGGAGCTGCTTTACGTGACCGTTTAGAACAATTTTTGAAAAAAGCTCAGAAAAAAGCTGGCTACGAACAAGTGGTTACTCCACATATTGGTCAGAAAGAATTATATGTAACGTCGGGACATTATGCAAAATATGGTGCCGATAGTTTTCAACCGATTCATACGCCGGCAGAAGGTGAAGAGTTTTTGTTAAAACCAATGAATTGTCCTCATCACTGTGAAATTTATAATACAAGACCTTGGAGTTATAAAGATTTACCGAAACGTTATGCTGAATTTGGAACCGTTTACCGTTATGAACAAAGTGGAGAATTGCATGGCTTAACACGTGTGAGAGGTTTTACTCAGGACGATGCACATATTTTTTGTACTCCGGACCAATTGGATAGTGAATTTAAAAAAGTAATCGATTTGGTTTTATATGTTTTCAATTCATTAGGATTTGAAAACTTCACAGCTCAAATATCCTTACGTGATCAGGAAAACAGAGAAAAATACATAGGTTCTGATGAAAATTGGGAAAAAGCAGAAAATGCCATTATCTATGCTGCCAGAGACAAAGGTTTAAATACCGTTGTAGAATATGGCGAAGCTGCATTCTACGGTCCGAAATTGGATTTCATGGTAAAAGATGCCTTAGGAAGACAATGGCAATTAGGAACTATTCAAGTGGATTACAACTTGCCGGAACGTTTTGAATTGAGTTATAAAGGAGCTGATAACGAAATGCATAGACCTGTTATGATTCATCGTGCACCCTTTGGATCAATGGAACGATTTATAGCCATTTTATTAGAACATACAGCAGGAAACTTCCCACTTTGGTTAATGCCTGAACAGGCTATAATCTTGTCTTTGAGTGAGAAATATGAAAATTATGCTCAAAAAGTTTTTAATTTGCTAGAAAATCACGAAATTCGCGGTCTGATTGACAACCGCAGTGAAACTATTGGGAAGAAAATCAGGGATGCCGAAGTAAAGAAAATTCCGTTTATGATTGTTGTTGGTGAAGAAGAAGAGAAAAACGAAACCATTTCAATTAGAAGACATGGTCAAGAAGGAAGAGGTAACAGTATTGTTACCATTGAAGAATTTGCTAAAATTGTGAATGATGAAATTAGCAAAACATTAAAAACATTTGAAGTTTAACTTAAAAAAATAAAAAGTCATAGCAATTAGAAACAACAGGGGATATCAACCCAGAGTAGAAAAGAAGGTAGCACATAGAATTAATAATTTAATTCGTGTTCCCGAAGTACGATTGGTAGGTGAAAACATCGAGCCGGGGGTTTACAAAATTTCTGAAGCTTTACGATTAGCTGAAGAATTCGAGGTGGATTTAGTAGAAATTTCTCCAAATGCGGAGCCGCCAGTATGTAAATTAATGGACTATGGGAAGTTTATCTACGAGCAGAAAAAAAGAGAAAAAATGCTCAAAGCCAAATCGACTCAAATTGTGGTGAAAGAAATTCGTTTCGGACCACAAACTGACGAACATGATTATGAGTTTAAAAAGAAAAATGCCGAAAAATTCTTAAAAGAGGGTGCTAAATTAAAAGCATTCGTTTTCTTTAAAGGGCGTTCCATTATATACAAAGAACAAGGTCAAATTCTTTTACTACGTTTAGCTCAAGATTTAGAAGAATTGGGAAAAGTAGAAGCTTTACCGGTATTAGAAGGGAAGCGAATGATTATGTATCTTGCTCCTAAGAAGAAAAAGTAAGTTGCTGAGCAACTGAGGTTCTGAGTTGCTGAGATTATACTCCGTTACTTAGCTTCTTAGCTACTTAGAAACTAAAAAATAGTAAGTAAGTTGAATCACAAATAAATTTGGGAAATTATGCCTAAAATGAAAACAAAATCCAGTGCTAAGAAGCGATTTAAATTAACTGGCTCTGGAAAAATTAAGAGAAAACACGCTTTTAAAAGTCATATTTTGACTAAAAAATCTAAAAAGCGTAAGTTAGCTTTAACTCATTCGACTTTGGTTCACAAAACCGATGAGAAAAGTATTAAACAACAATTAAGGATCATCTAATTTAGTTTGCAGTGATCAGTACTTAGGAAGCAGTTTTAGAACTGAATACTAAAAATCTGAAAACTGAACACTTTTTTAAAAATTCTTTAGGTTAAAAAAATTTTAATAACCTTGGAGTATGGCCAATAAGTTCCCTTGATTAAATTCGGGACGCCTTCTACAAAAAACAAGAAAATTATGCCAAGATCAGTAAATTCTGTTGCTAAAAGAGCACGAAGAAAAAAAGTATTAAAGCAAGCCAAAGGTTTCTTTGGTAGACGTAAAAACGTTTGGACGGTTGCTAAAAACGCGGTTGAAAAAGCCATGGTTTATGCTTACCGTGATAGAAAACAAAACAAAAGAAACTTCCGTTCTTTATGGATCATGCGTATTAACGCTGGTGCTCGTTTGGAAGGAATGAGTTATTCTCAATTTATCGGAAAAGTAAAAGCTAACGGTATCGAATTGAACCGTAAAGTGCTTGCTGATTTAGCAATGAATCATCCGGAAGCTTTTAAAGCAATTTTGAATAAAGTAAAATAAACGTTTTAACAATCCGATTTTAACTTACTTACATAGAAAATCCCAATCGAAAGGTTGGGATTTTTTTATACCTGTTTTATTTACTTGAAAACCTCGGCCTTTTCTCCATCAAAACTAGCATAGACCATACTCGGATGAGAATCCATATGAAAAATAGTTCCTTCTCTATCAATAGCAATTGCTCCTGCAAAACCATCAAAGTGTTTGAGTTCGTTGAAGGTTTTTTCAAATGCAGCTTCTAAAGTGAATCCATCGGTTACTCGTGTAACAATTTTTGTAGCAACAGCCCCACTTACAATATCTTCTCCTATTCCGGTCAAACTTACACCACAAAATTCATTGGCATAATTTCCGGCAACGGTTGCTGAATCCGAAATTCTGCCCGGAATCTCAAAGCCTTTTCCGCCAGTTGAAGTAGCTACTGCTATTTTTCTATTAGAATCTAATGCAACGCAACCCACAGTTCCTATTCCCGTAGCTTCTAATTTAGCTTCATACTCTGCTCTTCTTTGTGGAATTTCTGTTGAAAAAGGTTCAAATCCGTGCTTTCTGGCAAAACTGGTTGCTCCTTTCCCACCCAAAACTCTATCGTCAACATTCAACAAAACTTCGGCTACTTGAATTGGGTTTTTCACTTTTTCAATATTGATTACACCACTCATTTTCAAAGAAGTTCCATCCATTATTGCGGCACTCATTCTGATTTTTCCATCGTTTTGAATTTGTGAACCAATACCTGCATTGAACAATTCGTCATCTTCTAATAATGATACAGCATAGACAACAGTTTCTAAAGCCGAATGTGAAGTAAGGTATTCATAAGAATCCTTAACAATTCGCAATAAAGCCTCTTGCTTTGCAATTTTAGTTTCTAGATTAGTGGAAGATTCCGAGAAAAAACCTCCGTGGATAATTATTTTAGCCATAACTGTAAATTAAAAATGGACACAGATTAGAGAAATTTTAAAAATTTATATAATTTCTATAATCTGTGTTTCAAAAATATTTCAAAATTAAAATTATACGTATTGTGACGAATGAATGTGCATTTTGTAGGTTTCTAAATCAAATGTATCATGCATACTCATGACATGCGTAACCAAATGATTGATTGAAATTGGCTGACCTAATTCTACTTGTGTTAAATTGGTATCTTTAATTTCTCGCCCATCAACTAAAATAACTAATCCGGAACCTATGGCTTCCATTTTAGAATTGTGTGTAATCAAAAGTCCGGTGTCTTCTCCCAAGCCTATTCCTAACACTTTTGGGTTTCCAACAACCGCTTGAAATAAACGTCCAATACGACCTCTCTGCACAAAATGTGTATCAATAATCACATCATCAATTAACCCTAAACCACTGGTGATTTTTACTTCTCCTTTTAAAAGTGCTTCATGACTACTTCCCTGATATATCATATTATTAGAGGCTGCTGCAGCTCCTGCCGAAGTTCCGGCATAAATAAAAAGTTCATTTTTATATTTATCCAATAAAATATCGTGAAATTTTGTACCTCCTAAAATAGAAGACAATCTCAATTGGTCTCCACCGGTAAACATAACAATGTCAGCTGCTTTTAAACGTTCTATATTTTCTTGTTCACTAGCTTGTTCACGTCGTTCAATATGCAAAACATCAACGTTGGTTGCATTTAAATATTGAAATGCTTTGGCATATTCCGGTCCAACTTCTCTCGGAATCTTTGAAGCTGTCGTGATGATTTCAATTCTTGATTTTTCTTTATATTTTGATTCGTCTATGATTCGTTTTAAAATTCCTTTTTCAAAGAAATTCATGTTTTTAGAAACATCTTGGTCAAAACTCGATTCAGTAAAACTGCCTTTATCAACAGCTCCACCAATGATAATTAATTTTCCTCTGCTATTCATTTTGTAAAAATAGTAAAATCTATATAGGCAACACTATTTTTGAGGTATTTTAAGGCAAAATAAAACCGACAATCCAACTAAATCAAATCACAAAAAATATACTTAATGCTTTATTTATGAAGTAAATAATAACTCCCTTTGAATGACACCATAAATTTTCCATATCAATTCAAATAAATTTTGGCATAACATGCAAAAAAAATACAGTAGCAAAGTAAATATTTCATATTTTTAACAAAATCATTCACAAAACAAAAACTAATTTTTCCAATCAATTTCAAGTTTTATGAAAATATTAAAAGTACAAGCACTTCGTGGTCCAAATTTATGGAGTATTCAACGCAAAAAATTAATTCAAATGCGTTTGGATTTAGAAGAAATGGAAAAAAAACCAACCAATAAAATAGACGGTTTTAGAGAAAGAGTTGAAGCAATGTTTCCTACCATGATAGAACACCGTTGTTCAGAAGGTGTCCGAGGTGGTTTTTTTATGCGAATTGAAAAAGGAACGTGGATGGGTCATGTCATTGAACACATAGCTTTAGAAATTCAAACCCTTGCCGGAATGGAAACCGGTTTTGGAAGAACCAGAGAGACTAAAACTCCCGGAGTTTATAATGTGGTTTTTAGTTACACGGAAGAAAACGTCGGAATGTTTGCCGCTGAAAGTTCAGTGAGGATTGCCGAAGCTTTAATTGCCGGCACGGATTATGATTTAGAAGCGGACATTAAAAAAATGAAAGAAATTCGGGAACGTGTTCGTCTTGGTCCTTCTACCGGAAGCATTGTAGAAGAAGCCGTTTCGAGAGATATTCCTTGGATTCGATTGGGTACAAACTCCTTAGTCCAATTAGGTTACGGAGTAAATCAAATGCGTTTTCAAGCAACAATTACTTGTAAAACTAGTAACATCGCAGTTGATATTGCTTGTAATAAAGAAGAAACAAAACGAATGTTAGAATTAGCTTCCATTCCGGTGGCAAGTGGTTCGATTTGTGTAGATGAAGAAGATTTAGAACTTACTATAAAAAAAATTGGCTATCCAATTGTAATAAAACCATTAGATGGCAATCATGGGAAAGGGGCTTCTATTAATGTGGTAACTTGGGAAGATGCCAAAAAAGGTTTAGAATACGCTAAGAAATACAGTCGCCGTGTTATTGTTGAAAAATTTGTTACCGGATTTGATTTTCGGGTTTTGGTCATTGATAATAAATTGGTTGCTGCCGCTAAAAGAGTTCCTGCACATGTGGTGGGTGATGGAAAAAATACTATTCAGGAGTTGATTGACATTACCAACCTCGACCCAAAAAGAGGTTATGGACATGAAAATGTATTAACCGAAATAACTGTGGACCGCGATACTACTGATTTATTAGGAAAAATGGGTTACACATTAGAAACCATACCAAATAATGGAGAAACGGTTTATTTAAAATCAACAGCTAATTTAAGCACCGGTGGAACTTCAGTAGATGTAACAGATATGATGCATCCGGAAAATATCTTTTTAGCCGAAAGAATTTCTCGAGTAATTGGCTTAGACGTTTGTGGAATTGATATTATGGCTGAAAATTTGACCCAACCTTTAAAAGAAAATGGCGGAGTTATTTTAGAAGTGAATGCTGCTCCCGGTTTCAGAATGCACTTGGACCCTTCTGAAGGTTTAGCAAGAAATGTAGCTGCTCCGGTAATTGACATGCTTTATCCTCCGGGAAAACCTAGTCGTATTCCAATTATTGCCGTTACCGGAACAAACGGAAAAACAACGACTACCCGATTGCTAGCTCATATTGTTAAAAATAATGGCTTCCGAGTAGGTTTCACCACTTCAGATGGAATTTATATTCAAAATCACATGTTGGAAAAAGGTGACACAACTGGACCTTTGAGTGCTGAATATATTTTGAAAGATCCAACCGTAGAATTTGCCGTTTTAGAAACTGCTCGAGGTGGAATTTTAAGAGCCGGTTTAGGCTTTAGTCGATGTGACATTGCAATTATAACAAACATTCGCGAAGACCATTTGGGATTAAATGACATTGATACGCTAGACGATTTGGCTCGTGTAAAAAGTGTAGTTGTTCGAAGTGTGAAAAAAGATGGTTGGGCCATTTTAAATGCCGAAGATGATCAGTGTATGAAAATTGCCAACGATTTGAATTGCAACATTGCTTATTTCTCTATGGATGAAGAACATCCGGTAGCAAAAAAATTAAGCAAAGAAGGTAAAATTGTTGCTGTTTATGAAAATGGTTTTGTAACCATTAAAAAGGGAGATTGGAAAATTAGAATTGAAAAAGTATTGCATATTCCATTGACTTTAGGCGGAAAAGCAAAATTCATGATTCAAAATGTTTTAGCAGCCACACTGGCCAGTTACTTGTATGGTTTTAAAACCGATGACATTAGTTTATCACTTCAAACATTTATTCCTAGTGTAGCACAAACGCCAGGTCGAATGAATATTTTTGAATTCAAACGATTTAAAGTCATGATTGATTTTGCTCATAATCCGGCCGGTTATTCAGCTATTGAAGATTTATTGAGTAATATTGATGCCACCCGAAAAATCGGAATCATTGCCGGTGTTGGTGATAGAAGAGATGAAGATATTCGAGATTGTGCTGAAATTGCGGCTCGAATGTTTGACCATATCATTATTCGACAAGAAAAACATTTAAGAGGTCGAACTGAACAAGAAATTATTAATTTGATTTTAGAAGGAATTCAATTGGCAAATAGAGAAGTTACCTACGAAATTATTCCAAAGGAAATTGAAGCTATTAAACATGCCATCAATATTGCAGATGAAGGCACTTTTATCACTGCCTTAAGTGATGTGGTTACCAACGCTATTGGTATTGTTCAAGAATATTTAGATAAGGAAAATGAAGAGAACTTGAGTTAAAATCATAATGAATTAAAAAAAACCGAAAGAAAAATCACTTTCGGTTTTTTTAGTTAAGACAACACTTTATATAAGTTTACATTATGTTTTCTGTTTCTTTTTCTTAGCGGCAGGAAAAAGTACATTATTTAAAATCAATCGATAACCCGGTGAATTAGGATGTAAATCTAATACAGTAGGTGCATCGCCAACCAAATGCTGATAATCTTCCGGATCATGTCCGCCAAAATAAGTAAACATTCCTTTTCCTTTTGTTCCGTGAATGTAACGAGCTTCACCATTAAATCTGTTTTCTCCCATGACCAACACATGTGATTTAATTCGTTCACTATCAAAAGCAGTGGTTTGACCCATAAAACCTTTGACTAATTGTGTATGATTTTGACACAACATACTTGGAATTGGATCCCATTTAGCAGAATATTCCATCAAGGTAAAATAATCTTTTTCCATCGGCATTTTGCGTTTGGTAGTCATATCAATATCCGAAAACTCATACACGGTTGGCGATCTTTCTAAAATATAATCTTTAAAAGCGAATGTTCTTGAATAATCAATTTTAGATTGATAGTTGGCCTCACTTTCATCACCATCAAACATAGGCTCACAAATATCAACCCCTTCAGATGACAAGGCAATATCAAAACTATCTGTTGCAGAACACATCGCAAACATAAAACCACCTCCAATCACAAAATCTCTTATCTTTTTGACCACAGCTAATTTCTCTTCAGAAACTTTAGAATATCCTAATTTTGCAGCTAAGGCTTCTGCTTCTTTTTTCTGTTCAATATACCAAGGTGCATTTCGATAAGCTCCAAAAAACTTACCGTATTGCCCTGAAAAATCTTCATGATGCAAGTGCAACCAATCATACAAGAGAAGTTGATCCGTTAAAACTTCTTCATCATAAACTGCCTTAAACGGAATTTCAGCATACGTTAAAACCAACGTTACAGCATCATCCCAAGGTTGTTTTCCTTTTGGAGTATAAACGGCAATTTTAGGTGCTTTTTCCAAAACAACCGATTCCATATTTTGCGATGGACTACTGATTTCATCTAAAATTTGATTTGCTTGTCCATCAGAAAGAATTTCAAAACTTACGCCACGAATTTGACATTCTTTCCTTATTTCTGCTGCATCTGGAAGCAAAAAAGAACCTCCTCGATAATTAAGCAACCAACTGGCTTTGAAATCTTTTTCTAAAGCCCAATAAGTAATACCATATGCTTTTAAATGATTTTGCTGAGTATTTTCATCCATTGGTATTAGAATAAAACTGGCTTTTACCGAAAAGGAAAATAAAAAGAGTAAATAATATAGAATCGATTTTTTCAAAGTCTTCAATATTTTAGATCATCAAAATAAGTTGTAAAGCCAAAGATAAACGATTTTATGTGAAGAAAATGATAAAAAATTATTAACCATATTTGTCAAATAAGATTCATTGCCTGCTTGTTTGAATAATATGGTTAATACTAAATTTTAAAAGGGTACGTCTGAATCTTCTTCTTCTGTATTCATATTACTTCCAAAAGCATCGTTTACAGAAGGAAGATTTTTCGTAATAAAGGTAGTTTCTTCGGCATTCATTCTTGATGGTAAATCATTGAAACCGGAGGAATAATCATCTAAATTATCAAATTTACCAAGGTTTCCGATGAATTTTAATCGGATATTTTCTAAACTTCCGTTTCGGTGTTTAGCAATTATAAACTCCGCTTGACCTTCTGTTGGCGAGTGTTCATCGTCATCCCATTCGTCAATTTTATAATATTCCGGACGATAAATAAACGACACAATATCGGCATCTTGCTCAATTGCACCAGATTCACGAAGGTCGGAAAGTAAAGGTCTTTTGCTTGAACCACGTGTTTCAACAGCACGGGAAAGCTGTGACAAAGCAATCACAGGAACGCTTAATTCTTTGGCTAATGCTTTCAAGTTACGTGAAATGGTTGAAATTTCTTGTTCCCGATTTCCTCCTCCTTTTCCACCACCTCCGGCCGTCATTAGTTGAAGGTAATCGACAATAATTAATTTGATACCGTGTTGAGAAGATAAACGTCTGGCTTTTGCCCGTAAATCAAAAATGGAAAGTGAAGGGGTATCATCAATATATAACGGAGCTTTTTCTAGGTTTTTTACTTTCACACTTAATTGTTCCCACTCATGTTTTTCAAGTTTTCCGGTACGTAATTTCTCTGAAGACAAGCCCGTTTCTGAAGATATTAAACGAGTAATTAACTGAACGGAAGACATTTCCAAAGAAAAAACAGCTACAGGATGGTTATAATCAATAGCCATATTTCTTGCCATAGATAACACAAAGGCTGTTTTTCCCATACCCGGACGAGCAGCAATAATAATCAAATCACTAGGTTGCCAACCGGAAGTTACTTTGTCTAATTTATCAAATCCGGTAGCTATGCCGCTCAATCCCTCTTTGTTGGCTATTTCTTCGATCCGTTTTTTTGCTTGAATAACTAAACTTTGTGCCGTTTCTGAACTTCGTTTAATATTTCCTTGTGTAACTTCATATAATTTTGATTCAGCTTTGTCTAACAAATCAAAAACATCGGTGGTTTCATCATACGATTCTTCGATAATTTCAGACGAAATTTTAATCAAACTACGCTGAATAAATTTCTGTAGAATAATTCTGGAATGAAATTCAATATGAGCAGATGAAGAAATTTTTTGTGTCAATTGAATGAGGTAAAAATCACCACCAACTAAATCCAATTTAGCATTCTTTTTTAATTGAGCCGAAACGGTTAATAAGTCAATAGGTTGAGTATCTGTAAATAGTTGAACAATTGCTTCAAAAATATTTTTGTGAGCTTCTTTGTAAAATGCATCAGGTTGCAAAATATCTATCACTTCATCAACCCCCTTTTTATCAATCATCATTGCACCCAAAACGGCTTCTTCCAAGTCTAATGCTTGGGGTGGTAATTTCCCTTTTTCAAGATTGATAATGGTAGTTTTATCGACTTTAATCGGGTTAATATTTCGTAAATTTTCCATTGTGCTAAAGTAACAATAATATAAAAAAATGCACTATGTAGTTGTCAATAAATAACTGTTAACAACTAAATATTATTGTTGATAACCAAAAAAAAATCCGAAGTTTCAAGGCTTCGGATTTAAAATTTATAATGTAAGAATTATTCTTTAAATTCACCCATCTTACTGTATTTGTCCATCCTTTGTGCAACTAATTCAGTTGTTGATAAATCTTTTAATTCATTATATCCTTTAATAATATATTGTTCAACTGTTTTAAAAGTTGTTTCTCTGTCATAATGAGCTCCTCCCAAAGGTTCTGGTACAATTTCATCAATTAACTTTTGTCTTTTCATATCATAGGAAGTCAATTTAAGTGCTTCGGCTGCTTGTTCTTTGTATTCCCAACTTCTCCACAAAATAGAGGAACAAGATTCCGGTGAAATTACTGAATACCAAGTGTTTTCTAACATATACACTTTATCTCCTACCCCAATTCCTAATGCTCCACCTGAAGCACCTTCACCCACAATTACCGTAATGATGGGTGTTTTAAGACGAATCATTTCCAAAATATTTCTTGCAATAGCTTCTCCTTGTCCCCGCTCTTCTGCTTCTAAACCTGGATAAGCTCCCGGAGTGTCGATTAAAGTAACAACAGGGATACTGAATTTTTCAGCCATTTTCATCAAACGAAGAGCTTTTCGATACCCTTCGGGATTGGCCATTCCAAAATTTCTGAACTGACGAGTTTTGGTATTGAAGCCTTTTTGTTGACCAACAATCATAAAAGATTGACCACCAATTTTTCCTAATCCACCAATCATTGCTTTGTCATCTTTAAAATTTCTATCCCCAAAAAGTTCTAGAAAAGTATTCCCGCACAAAGCTCTTACATGATCCATCGTATAAGGACGACTTGGATGACGGGAAAGCTGAACCCGTTGCCAAGCAGTAAGATTTTTGTATATTTTTTTTTTAGTTTCTTCTAATTTTTTCTCAATTTGTTTGCAAGTAGAGGCTACATCAACATTAGATTCTTCACCAATAATTTGGCATTTGTCTAACTGATCTTCCAACTCTTTTATGGGAAGTTCAAAATCTAAATATTCCATAGGTTTTGATAAATTTAAGTTTGTTTGAAAAGCAAAGATAGAATTTTATCTTATTAAGAGAAGCTATTCTTAATGTTAACTTTTAAACATTTCTAGAAAATTGGAAATAGAAATCACTAGGAACTATTTCTATTTCTAAGTTTATATTTAATTACTCCATTTAAAATGATTGTGATTAATATCAAAATGGCTCCAAAATAAAATTCAGAACTCATTTTTTCTTTGTCTTTAAAAATTAATAACGCTAATATGATTCCATAAACAGGTTCTAAATTTATGGTAAGCATTACAGTATAAGGACTTATAAACTTCATTACTTTCACCGAAGCAATAAAAGCATAAGCAGTGCAAATCGAGCTCAAAATCAACAAATAAATCCAATCTGAAGGTTGAAGAATAAAAAATTCTTTTGAAAAACTATTGGACAATAATAAATAGACGGAAAAACACAAAACACCTCCGGTTAACTCATAAAATGAAATAACCGTTGAATCGTACATTTTTGCATATTTCCCATTAATTACAGAAAAAAGTGCCGATAAAAATGCTG
>NZ_JBIKJL010000003.1:0-146196 GCF_044361015.1 Flavobacterium sp. | reverse complement strand
CAAGGTATTTTGAACATCATTTGCATTGTGGAAATTACCATTAAAATGATAACCTCCTTTGATGTCCTTGTTGACTAATTGAAAATTATGGTTTTGTAAAAGTTTGTTGAGCAAATCAGATTTTTCAACTTTATCTTTTGGGATTGTATTTTTTTCTAAAAATTTAGGAAGTTCTTTGTTAGGATAGAGAATATAACTGTTTTGATCCGGTCTGTAAAGAGCACTTTTTCTCAACGCATCTAAAACCTCCAGTGATTTTTGTCCGTTTATAAATCCGGAACTTAAAACGGCTACTTGACCTTCAAGCATTTCGGGTAAATAAGAAATGGTGACGCCATCCTTTTCAACCGACATTAAATTGTACGCGTGGTACAATTTATCTGTTCTTTGATTGGCTTTAATGGAATGTTCAATGAAATTTAAGCTAACAGCTACAAATTGTTTTAAACCTGCCATGGAATGGGTACGTTTTTTGCCCCAAAATCCACTATTGTAAATCTGAATACGATAATCTGAAGCGGCTTTGCCCAATGCATCGAGTATTTTTTTTCTGTCTTGATTGTTAATAGGTTGCGAAAGTAATGGTTGAAAAGCAGTAAGGTTTTCTCTTATTGCATGATAAAATTCAACCATTTCATTGGAGATTTTGATGGTTTCCTGATTAGAATTTTCTAGTAATTGTTCAAAAAACTTTAAAAATCTTCTTAAGTAATATAGAGTAACCATTGAAACTCCGTTACCAACTAAGGCATTGTTGGCATCGTTCCATTCCGGACGTTGTGTGTTCATCCAAATACCGGCTTCGGGAATAAAGTTGGACATTTTTGCCAAAACGGTGGCGAGAATTTTTTCGATTAAATTAACATGATATATTTCATCGTTATTGTCTCGCAATAATGCACCATCAGCACCATTTACATTTCTGCGTTTATTGATTTTAGTATCCCATTCGTGATTAAATAGAATGGTATCTTTTGGATTTTGTAAAATCTCTTGATAGGATTTTATGGTGTAAGGCACCGCGGCATACACAAAATAATCTTTGTCAAAATAGGAATTCAACTTACCGGGTTGGTATTTTTCGATGAATTCTAAAAATTTCAGTAAGTAGATAATCTGATGATCGCCCCAATATCCAATATATGACCACGGATTGTCTGGTTCGATAGTTTCCCAATCAAAACCATCTTTAGTAACCCGATAGGGGTTATAACCATCAAAAGTGGAAGCATTCAAAAACTTATGAATCATTCCATCAATGAATTCAGGAAATGAATAAGCTAGAGCTTCCCAATTTTGGAAAATATCACGCCAGTTTCCTTCGTAATCTAATATTTTTGAACCATCAATTTCACTGCGGGTATTGATGGAAAACTTATTCCATGGACGACTCGGGTCGCCGTGTCTTCTGCTGAATTTTAAAGGCAAATATTCTGTACAAAGTCTTATTAAATCGGCATCGTTGATTTTATTTGCAATTGCTTGAAGATGTGAGTAGTCAAAATTTTCTGGTAAAGTGCTAATAAATGCACTGTTTTTTTCGAAAATCAGCTTATTAGCTTTTGAAAGATATTTGGAAAAATCTTTTTTCTCTATTTGATAATTGTTGTCAAAAATACCCCCACGCATGATGTTGAACAACACATTTGAAAAATGACGAGAATCTTTTCTGGAATCTGCGGTAAACTGCAGGCCATCAGCTGCAGCATTTAATGCAATGAGGTTTTTAGTTCCGAGAGTTACATCTTCATTTACTTTATTTTCCAGCGTTTTATCATGACAAATAGCCTCAGCCAATTCAATTACTTGTGCTTGATTTTGATTGACATTAGCAATGATTTTCCAACTTTTAGAGGATTTTTTTTCTAAAATTAAATCGGTTGAAACAAAATAGGCACCTTTTTCACCTTTGATATCTTTTTCTTGTGTAATTTTTTGTTGATTTCTGAAAGCACCTAATTGTTTTGAAGAAACCAAATAAGTTGGGTTTTCAATTCCTATTGACCAGGCAATATTGGCTTTTAAGGCTTCACTAGGTTCGGCTTTGTCTACGATAATGGCACTTAATGCAAAAATACCCACGCCACTTTGAGCGTGTAGCTCGCTTCTTTTGTAAGCATCAACTAGATTGCTAGTTGTTGCTTGCAGGTCACTACTAACACCTTGAGGTAAAATGTTTTGTATCCCATCTAAAAGAGTTATTGAATAGTTTTTTTCTGAATTATTAAATAATTCTGACTTTTTTACAAAACCATACGCATTGCTATTTGACCATTGATATCTAAAAACAAGCTGGAAATCGTGAAGGATTTCTTCAAAAATGATTGTATTTCCGTAGGTATTTTTGTATAGATTTCTACTTATTTTGTACTTATCGTTAAATCGTTCAGAGAAAGGTTCCCAAATGTAACACTGGTTTTCTAATTGTATTTGAAAAATAGATTTGCTTCCCGTTATGTCTGCAAACTCAGTAATTTTATCGTCGGTATAATAAGGAAATAGAGCATATTCCGCATTTTTTCTGCCAGCTGTAAGTCCACCATTACTCGAAATAAATAGCCAATGATTAGAATCACTTACAATGCTCATAAAAAAGGGACGCATTTTGTCGTGGTTTTCTATTTTATAAAAGTTATCTCCATCGATTGTAACCATTTCCATAGAAACAGTTTTATATTCAATCTTAGTATCATCATTGTTCATAACAGTCTGGCTTTGGCTCATAATTTTTTAAATTCTATTGTATTTATGAATTTTATATTTTGCTTTTATTCATAAACTCTAATGTAATCGACCAACATAGTTTGTGGGAAGACAGTATCATTATTCGGTGAACCCGGTAAATTACCTCCAACAGCAACGTTCAAGATGATATAAAAAGGTTGATTAAACACCCATTCTCCGGTGACATCAGCCGGTGTAATTTGATTGTACAATACATCATCTACATAATAGTTAATGTAATTTTCTCCCCATTCAACACCAAAAATGTGAAAATCTGTATCGAAGCGATCACTTTGAAGTGTAAAAGTTTGACTAACAGAATTACCTCCTGAATAGCCTGGTCCGTGAACAGACCCAAAAACTTTTGTTGGTTGATTACCTAAGTACTCCATGATATCAATTTCACCGCATTGAGGCCAGATGACAGTATCAGAATTTGCTCCTATCATCCAAAAAGCTGGCCATAACCCTTTTCCCCAAGGCAACTTTATACGAGCTTCAATTCGCCCATATTTTTTTTCATACTTTCCTTTAGTTAATATACGAGCAGAAGTATAAGAAGCTCCTAAAAACAATTCTTCACGAGCTGTTATCTTAAGCATTCCATTTTCAACGATAATGTTTTCAGGTCTATCAGTATAATATTGCAGCTCATTATTTCCCCATCCATTTGTTCCTGTACCAATATTATAACCCCACAAACTTTGATCTAGTGAACCGTTGGTGTCAAATTCATCTTGCATTACCAATTGTGTTTTTGTAATAACAGTTTGCTTATCATCAGAAGAACAACTCACAAGCAAAAAAAAGGTGCTTACAAAAAGAATGCTTTTTTTAATTAATTTAATTTTTATAGTCATTTTGAATTTTTTAAAAAAGTTATATAGAAAACTTATTAATTATAAAAATAGATATTATCAACATATAAAACTGAACCATCACCTCCTTCTAAAATAAGTTGTGCCAAATGTGATCTACTGGCTAAAGTTGTCATAGAAGCAAAAGCAATATCTATAGATATCCATTGTTGTGAAACCAAAGTCGGAGCGGTAAAAGTAGTAGAATGTCTTGTGTCATCGCCTCCACTGTATACGCCATCTGCACCAAAATCAACTACTAGAACACGGAGTTGTCTTCCAGGAGCAATAGGTCCGGGAATAAATACATCTAAATGAACATGAGTCATAGCATTAGCATTGATTGTCGGACTACTAAATTCAATCCCTACAAAATTGAAAATGTTATAATTCAAAATGTTATCCCCTTGAACACTAAAATCATTAGAAACAGTTGTTTGCCATGGCTGCCAATATCCGTTATAATAGTTTACTGGCACATTGGTATAGGTATCAGAAAAAATTGAAATTACATTTGCAGCATTTTTGGTTGGTGTTGGTGCATGAACAAAAGTTCCTACACAATTAATAGTTAAACTACCCGTTGCTACTGTATCCCCAAAATTGGCAGTAATTACTGCTGTACCTGGGCTCAAGGAAGTAATTAGACCATTAGAATCAACACTTGCCACACTAGGATTAGAAGAAGTAAATTCTAAATAAGAGGTACTTAATGATACCGTTTGATTCACGCCTGTTGGCAAATTAAATGTTGCAACAACACCATCTATTTTTGAATTAACTCCAACAAAAGTTGTTTGTGAAACATTAGCACCATTCATAATTGATGCTTGCCCGTGTGCTATGGTTCCCAACTTTTCAAATTTAACCTCATCTATCCAAAAGGTATAGCCATCACCATTTTCCGGACCTTCTGAAAAATAGAACATTCCTTTTTCTATTTTTAATTTTGAAGGGTCAGGAATTGGAATTATATATTTTTTCCAAGTTGTAGAAAGTCTAGTTCCTGAAATTGAAGCCGGGTATTTGTTTTCACCTAAATCAATACCAAAACCTACTACATCCAAAGTAGCAGCTTTTGAACTTTTAGCCCAGAAAGTCAACGCATCATATCCTGATAAATCTCTTCCAACCGAGGTAAAGAAAGCTCCACCGGCGTAGGCTCCATCAGCATCGTTCTCATTAGGAACGTCAAAACGCATGGATGCACTGGAATTATTATAAGTTACATCATTGTCAACCTGAAAGGCCAAGATTACTGTATTACTAAAAGCAGCATAATTTAAGCCCGAGCTAAAGCCATCAATAAAAACATTAGGATCTTTAGAGTAGCTTGCTTCTTCAAAGTCATTTGAATCATTTTCACATCCAAAAAATACCAAAACAATCATCCATAAGGACAAATGCTTTAAGACACGATTATTAAAATTTGTTTTCATAGTTTTCTTTTTTTTTAATTACCAATATTTATGTGAACATATGTTCTAATTTCCCATTCATTTCCGTTTGAATATCCAACGGCAGTAGGATCCGGAACCCAATTCCCTGCTGAGTCTAAAATTTGAGTTGGATTATATCTTGGTGAATATTGATCTAAAGAACGCCATGTTCCTCTTAATCCAATTCTTGTTCCGGGAAGTATAAACCATTCAGGTTTTCCAATTCCAAAAGATATATCTGCCATTAACTGTATAGGATAAGTCAAGTTAAAATCTCTGTGATAATCGAAAGGGCCCCAATCATTAACTTTAACAAATGAAGCAACTTTGATTCTATTATAAATCATTTTTAAATCTAATCCGTAACGATCAATAGTTCTTGCATCACTACCATTGGCTTGTGCAGGTCCACCATAAATATTAGCAATAAAACCAAAATCTGCGTTAAGTTTAGATACAATTCTAGCATAAGATTCCCATAAGTCTTTAGCTGGCGGTGCCCCTTCGAAAGCAAAGGCGGTTCTGGTATCTAAAAACCCGATAGCCGCATCTTGTGTAGTAGGCAAATGACGAAATACAAATCCTGCACTAACAGCAAACTTTGAATCTTCTGATCTGTCATTGTCCCAATCATACATCCAAGTTCCGGGAGTAGGATCATAAGTAAGTAATAATTCTCCGGCAACTTGTTCTCTATTCGCTCTCACGACAAAAGGATCATCTAATATATTTCTCGGTCTTCCCGGTGCAGGCACATCAGTTGTGATTGGTCCTTCTAGAGGTTTTTGCCATAAAAAGTTAGGAGCTATTTGTAATTTTCCAATAGTATAGGTCATTCCCGTTAAAAAGTTGTATTGATTTCCGCTTCCACTGTCTTTTAATCGCCAACCTGTAAAAGTTTGCGTAAGATCTGCTCCTCCACTGGAAACTAATCCTTGAGCAGCAGCTTGACCGTACCAATTGAATTGTCCACCGGTGTAGGTTAATTTCATTTTTCCACCTATATTATCTTTGCTTTCAATTTGATTTACATAAACTTGGTTATTTCTTACTACTTGATATTCTCTGCCTTCTAGCGGTTGTCCAGCCCAAATACCTCCTAAATCAACTCCTATTTTACCAAATTTTCTATTTATATGTGCCGTGAAACGTCTGGTTTTAGGTTGTGGAATAGCAAGGGAAGTTTGTGTATTAGTACGTTGAGTTAGATCTTCATGAAAAATACCGGTAAAATCAAATTTTCCAATTGTTTTAGAATATTTAAGTAAGATGGCAGGATTGGCACCCCACCAAAGTTCAGGTCCCATGGCCAATTTAAATCCTTTAAACATTTTCTTTCCTTCAATTTCTAATCCAAAAGGAGCTTTACCGTTATAAATATCTAAATTGGGTCCGTAATTAGCTTCAGGATATAAACCAAAGAAATCACCTTCATAACCCCAATGATAATGTCCAGTTCTATAAAATCCATCTAATTTAAACAGTTTTTCATCCCATCTATAACTGGCTTTGTATAATTCTACTCGATTATTATCTCCTATCGTAACTGTTCCATCAGTACCGTCCAATTCTACAGGACGCCCTCTGTTTTCATAAAATATTTCATCTATAGGATTAAGTGCAACATTTCCTAAAACATTGAATTCCACGTTTACTGTCATGTTAGAGGTAGGGTTACCTTCTATTCCAATATAAAAAGATTGCATATTATCAAAACCGAGTTGATCTGGATAGGTTGTACCATTTGGTACTGGTTCATCAGGTGTTGATATTAAATCTCCTCCCGTACTGAAGTTAGTAAATTCTGCTGATAGTCTAGAGACTCTTATTTTTCCACTTTTCTGTCCTTCTAAAGCAGCTTTATCTCCTCTAGCTCTTAGTGATGCATCTAAAATTTGAATCTTATCAAAATGATTTTGAATGTCAACCAATGATTTTCCATTTGTAAATGGGTTTAGTTGATGCACATCTTTTAAAACATAATATGATGAACGAGGATATAATTGATAGGTTCCATTGATACTTGTTGGTCCCTTTGCACAAATTCCAAACCATTCTTCATTCATATTATTTTCTCCATTTACATAGTCAAAAGGATAACCACCATTAGACCAAGAAGCATTTGTGTCGTGAATATCTAAATTTTTTGTTTGCCCGAATTTCCACCAACCGTCGCTAAATTGAAAGGTAAATCCACCTAAACTATTTCCACTTTTACCCAAACCGGCTGCATTTTCATAAATTTCTTTCCAATTACCTTTAAGAATTTTAGCTTGAGCATTTTGATCTTCTTCATTTGTTAGGGCATTAAAAGCATCTGAACCAAATTCAGTTAGTAATACCGGTTTTCCATACTCTTTTTTCACTCGTTCAAACATGTCGCCAAAAGAAATTCCTCGGTAAACATTTATACCTAAAATATCAACAGCTGGACATTCTTTTGCTATCAAATCAAGAAAAAGTAAATCACCGTTACAAATTGCAACAGGATGAGAATTATCAATTTCTTTCATAGCCAATGTAGCCTCATTAAATAATTTATACATATCGTAAGCACGGGCTGTAGATTTTCTGTCTTCTACTGGTATATCTTCAGTTTCTGCACCATCCCAGAATAACCCATAATTATTTTCATTACCCAATAAATATAAAAGTAACCCTTTAGTGTCTTTATAATCCATAGCCATTTGCTTAGCCTCTTGTAAAAGAAGTGTTCGAGTACTGGCATTGGAATATTCTGTATTAGCAACCCAAGCTCCATTTAAGGTCAAGCCGTAACGACCAAAAGAATGATTAAGCATCGTGTAAATGCCATAATTAGTGTAAACATATTCAATCCATTTTTTTGGCATACCTGAATAGACTCTAATGGTATTTACGCCCATATTCTTTAACAAGCCCATTTCATCATCCAACGCTTTTTGAATAATATTATCCGTTTGTTTCCATAAACTATAATTGAAATTAGTTCCAATAGGGAAATAATCCCAATTCATTCCGTTAACAATAAAATCTTTTCCATTGATTTTGAGTTTCATTTCTGCATTATTCGTTTCTAGGTAAACTTTTTCTGTTTGAGAAAAAATAGAAGAAGAATAACAACAAAAAATTACTAAGAGAATAATTTTTTTCATTTGGTTTTGTGAGTTAAGATGTTTAATGAAATATGTAAAAAGTTATTAGTTATATTTTTGATTCTATAAAAATAGTAATGAATTATTAAATAATTCTCAAAACAACCTCAACAAAAAATATACACTGTCTAAAAATCATTGAAAGGTTCATTTTTAATTCTAAAATTCAATAGATTTTACAATTTTGAAAATTAAACAGAAGCAAAATCTTGCTTTAGGCAAAATATTGATGTCTAAAGTTTTCGAACTAAATAAAGTTTAAACACAAAAGATAAGAGTCAATTAGTAATTTATTTAGTTGATTTACAAAAAGGGTAAGTTATGATTAGCAACTTGTATATATAAATTAACCTCAAATTATAAATAGAAATTAATGAAATTCAAAAATTGAAAAATAATTTATTCATTACATAAATTTTATACTTTTGATGTGGTAATGTATAGTTTTTTGAGGACTTAAATTACTCGATTTCGAAAATTTAATTAGACACATATCCCTTTTTCAATGAATTTTTTGATATAGTAACAATTTTTCTTTAATATAATTAAATGATATCAATTATATACTAAATTTATTTTTTCGAAAATTTTAGTGATAATTTAAAGTATGATCATGAAAAAAAGTGTTGAGTTGTCATTTTTGTAATTAAAAATAGTTAAACTCAAAACTTAATTAAAGACAAATCTTTGGCATTACTCTAATTATCAATAAGATATTTACAAAAAATATGGATTTGTTAAAAAGTTTTCATATATTTGGTTTGTTAATATACTAATCAGATGAAAAATTTATTAGTCATATTATTTTTTTTAAGTCAATTCTTCCCTCTTTTCGGTCAAGAAAATGAGCGACTCTTCTCAGATGCAATCCGGGCAAACTTTTCAAAATTTAAACAACAAAGCAATAAAGCATACAAATCCGGTGATTTTGAAAGAGGACAATTTTTATTTGACAGTTTAGTTCAAAATCAATTAATAGGTTCCAAATTCAATGATTTTACTTTAAAAAGGGTTTCTGACAGAAAACTTAAAATGAGTAAAGTTAAAAAACCAATTTTTTTGGTTACTTATGCTGCTTGGTGTGTTCCGGGAAAAGGAGAAATTTTAGCTTTTAATAAACTGGCTAAAGAATATCATAAAGAAATAGAATTTGTGGTCATTGTTTGGGGTAAAAAACAAGAAGTTAAAAAGTTTTCCAAAAAAATAAGCGGTCAAATTGAAATTTGTTACGCCCACAAAAACTATAAAAATGATAATGAAATAGTTGAAAACATGAAGGAAACACTAGGATTTCCTACGTGTTATTTAATTGATTCCAATTTACAAATAATTGATATTAAAAGAGGTGCTGCTTCGGTTCCTTTAAAAACACCAAATAAAAAAGCGTATGAAATGAATTATGCTTTATTTAAAGAGCGCATTACTCAATTAATAAGTATCTAAAACATAAAGGAATTTTTAGTAAATCAATAATCTTATTTTTCGAAAATTAATTTTCCGGCTACTAATAAGAGTACAAAACCAAATATTTTTTTCAGCACCT
The DNA here is from genome assembly GCF_044361015.1 of Flavobacterium sp. Lineage (GTDB taxonomy): Bacteria > Bacteroidota > Bacteroidia > Flavobacteriales > Flavobacteriaceae > Flavobacterium. The sequence goes on along the minus strand of NZ_JBIKJL010000003.1, from coordinate 136,499 downwards.
TTTCATCTATTTGAAGGGCAAATTTACTGCCAATATAACCTCCAATAACAAAAAAAACAGCTATTAAAGCAGCATATTTCCAATCGACATAGCCTTCCTTGTAATAATTAAAAGCCGCTAAAGCAGTCACAGGAACAGCCAAAACCGCCAAACTCGTGCCTTGTGCTTGGTGTTGTGATAATCCTAAAAGTAATAACAAAGGAATCATAATAATGCCACCACCTATACCAATTAACCCACTTAAAACACCGGCTAAAAGTCCAATAAAAAGCAATAGAATAAGGGTTGTTGTAGTCATTTTCATCTTGTCAAATAATTAATAACCTTCTGTAGGAATTTCCAATGTGTAGACTTTTCTAGATTTATTATCTAATTTTTTATCTCGTAACCACGGATTGTGTAGTTTTAAAATTTTATAATTTATTCCCATATTCTTAGCGAAAGAAGTCAAATTTGTAATAGAACTATCAACTTGAACTTTTTTCATTTCAATTGGAAAATACAGTTGCTCATTTGGAATATCAAAACCATATTTTACAGGATTTTTCATAATTTCTTTTAAAGCCAAAATCCGAAAAACATAACGGGAAGTCTCTTCTGTTAATAACAAATCATAGTAATTACCAACTTGTTGGCTTTCCATTTGTTTATTAATGCCGCCCATCCCCCCATTATAAGCAGCTGCAGCTAATGTCCAACTTCCAAATTTATTTTTCGCATCTAATAAATAGCGACACGCTGCTTCAGTTGATTTTTCTAAATGATATCGTTCATCAACCAAGTCGTTTACTTCCATGCCTTTTTCTTTCGCCGTTTCAGGCATAAACTGCCAAACACCTCTTGCTCCAGCAGGGGAAACCACATTTACTAAGCCACTTTCAATTACAGCTAAATACTTAAAATCATCCGGAACACCATATTTTTTCAGAATTGGTTCAATAACAGGAAATACTCTATTTGCCCTTTTCAATATTAGTGTAGTAGTGGAATGTAAATTAGTATTAACCAACATTTCTCGATCCAATCGCTCACGAACGTCTACTAAATTTAAAGGGGTGGATTCACCTGCAAAATCGATTTGATTAGGTAAAGCATACGCTTCAACTTTATCCGTAACCATTGTTTTCTTGGAAGTTGAATAAATAAATATTCCACTCAGTCCGAATAAAACGAGCACAATTATAATTTGATTAATCCTTTTCATTTTCTTTTTTTTATTGGTCATTGTAAAACTACAAAAATCAATCCAACTCATCATTCATTTAAAATAATTTTTGGCAAATTTTCATTCAACCATTTGTATTTACTCAATATCATAATATGAGATCCTCCTTTGACAACGTGACAATGGGAAATATATTTTATCGGAAAAACATCATCCGCATCACCGTGAATATGCACAACATTCTTATCTTCAATGGCTCTATCCCACAAAATTATTGATTCCAAAGCCCAATCAAAATAGGATTTATCTCTCACACTCAAATATTTCTCATATAATTTAAGCCTTTGATTTATACTATCACCAAAAGCAAACTTTGCCAATCCTTCAACATTGTGAACTAATCCAGTGGGTAACAATTTATATGCTTTAGTGGCTTTCGCAATTTTCATTCGCCTTGGAAATTCCTGATTCGATTTGACACTGGAAATAATAATCGTTTTTCGAACGGGAATAATTTTTGCTATTTCCTGAACTAAAACACCCCCAAAAGATACGCCAATTAATACGGAATTTTCATGAACAATTTCCTTTGCTAATCGGCGGGCGTACATTACCAAAGTTTCATTCTTAGTTGGAATTACCCACTCCAAAAAAAAGATTTCAAAAATATCCTCAGGCAAATGTATCCGTTCAAAAATTGTTGTACTGGCCGCTAAACCAGGCATAAAATAAACAGGAATTTTTTCCATTGGTGAATTCAATTAATGGGTTTAAAATTAAGGCTAATCTCTAAAAATCAGTATAAATTAGTATTAAATAATAGTCCTTAAATGTTAAATGTTTGAGATTTACCGGCATTGCTAATCCCTAAAAAATTAAAAACCGTACATTTGTAATGCATTTTTATTCGACATGTATCTTTTCTAAATGTTTTATCGATTAAAATTGAAATACCATGGAAATTAAAGACAATCTACTCTTAAGACATTTTGAAACACCAACAGAATTTGGATTATTGGTAATGGAATATGCTATTCAGGAACGAAAAATATTTTTGACAAAACTCAATCAACCTGAAAACTTACCAAATGAATACATTGAAGATTTTATCATAGAAGTACTTTCCATTGCAGTAGAACGAAAGTTTAAAGTGGTTCCAACTCACCCTAAATTGGCTCATTTTTTCAAAAAAAATCCTGCTTATAAGGAATTACTTCCTCCGGGAATTAAGTTATAACAATGAAATGCCCACTTTGTAATCATCCTTCTAACCATTTCTATTGTCAAAAATCGCGTGAATTTTATTTTTGCATCAAATGCTTTTCCGTATTCTTAGATGATAAAAACTACATTTCAGAAACAGAGGAGAGAAAACATTATGAAATGCATAACAACGATGTCAATGATGTGCGTTACCAAACATTTGTTTCCCCTATCGTAGATGGTATTTTGAAAGATTTTAAAAAAACGGATAAAGGTTTGGACTTTGGTTCGGGCACCGGACCGGTCATTACAAAAATGCTTCGCGACAATGAGTACGACGTGCAAGAATATGACCACTTTTTTGCCAATCATCCGGAAGCACTAGAAAAAAAATACGATTATATCGCCTGTTGCGAAGTGATGGAACATTTTCACACTCCAAAAAAAGAATTTGAATTGCTTTTCAATCTTTTAAAACCGGGCGGAAAATTATATTGCAAAACTGATTTGTTTTCCGAATCAAAAAACTTCGATTCTTGGGGATATAAAAACGACCCCACACACGTTTTTTTCTACCATCAGAAGTCTATCTTATGGATTCAGAAAAATATAGGTTTTACAAGTGTAAAAATTGACGGGAGGTTGATTGTTTTTGAAAAATAGAACTTTTTAAACAGAAATTATATCCCTCACGAACTCCATCCGTACCGAACCATCTTCATCAATTCTGGTCAATTTTATTTTGTGTAACGTATTCACCAATTCCGGATTCCAAGGCGTTTTTACTTTGACATAATTTTCCGTAAAACCGTGAATGTAACCTTCTTTGTTTTCGGCTTCAAATAAAACCGTTCGCGTGGTTCCGATTTGGCTTTCGTAGAATGCTCTTCTTTTTTTAACAGACAATCCACGAAGCATTTTGCTACGTTTAGAACGAACGTTTCCGGGTACGATTCCTTCCATTTCAGCTGCCTCCGTATTGTCACGTTCAGAGTAAGTAAACACATGTAAATAAGAAATGTTCAACTCATTCAAAAAATGATAGGTTTCCAAAAAATGCTCCTCTGTTTCTCCGGGAAAACCAACAATTACATCCACACCAATACACGCATCAGGCATCACTTCTCGAATTTTATTCACACGGTCCACATACAATTCCCGCAAATAACGACGTTTCATTTTCTTTAAAATGTCGTTACTTCCCGATTGCAACGGAATGTGAAAGTGCGGGACAAACGTTCGACTTTTGGATACAAAATCAATGGTTTCGTTTTTCAATAAATTGGGTTCAATGGAGGAAATTCGCAAACGTTCAATACCTTCTAATTCATCCAATGCTTGTACCAATTCTAAGAAAGTATGTTCGTGTTTTTTATTGCCAAATTCACCTTTGCCATAATCACCAATATTTACACCGGTCAATACAATCTCTTTAATTCCTTGTTGCGAAATTTCTTTGGCATTTTTCAACACATTTTGCAATTCATCACTACGCGAAATGCCACGAGCCAAAGGAATCGTACAATAGGTACATTTGTAATCGCAACCGTCTTGCACTTTTAAAAACGCACGAGTTCGGTCGCCAATGGAATAACTTCCCACATAAAAATTAGCTTCTTCAATCTCACAGGAATGTACTTCACCTAAATCGTTTTTGGTCAAATCATTCAAATAATCGGTGATTTTAAATTTTTCGGTGGCTCCCAAAACTAAATCGACTCCGTCAACAGCAGCCAATTCTTCGGGCTTCAGTTGGGCATAACATCCTACAGCAGCCACAAAAGCTTTGTCATTATTTTTCAATGCTTTTTTTACAATTTGCTTGAATTGTTTGTCGGCATTCTCTGTAACCGAACAAGTATTGATGACATAGATATCTGCAACTTCTTCAAAGTCAACGCGTTCAAAACCTTCGTGTTGAAAGTTTCTAGCAATAGTAGAGGTTTCTGAAAAATTCAATTTACATCCTAAAGTGTAGAATGCTACTTTCTTTTTATGTTCCATAAAATAGCTTAACTAATGAAATCGTTGTCAAAAAGTTAAGGCTGCAAATTTACACAGATTTTTTAAACTTTAGTATTCCAATTTTCAATTTATGCTAACTTTACAGCAATTATCTACATTCAATAATTGCTTAATGAAAAAAATTCTTTTCCTTGTAACTCTATCGCTTCAGTTATTGTTGCTTTCTTGTCATGATTCCAAAGAAAACAACAAAGAACTTTTAGTATTTAGATACAACGAAAGTGCAAACATTGCCACTCTTGACCCCGCTTTTTCAAAATCACAAAACATTATTTGGGCTTGCAATCAATTGTTTAACGGATTGGTTCAATTGGATGACAGCTTGCACATTCAACCGGATATTGCTAAAAGTTGGACGGTTTCTGCAGACGGAAAAACGTATCAATTTGTACTTCGGAATGATGTCTTTTTTCACAAACATCAGTTGTTTGGAAAAGATTCCACACGAACAGTAAAAGCAAAAGATTTTGAATACAGTTTGAAACGATTAAAAGATGAAAAAGTGGCTTCTCCCGGTGGATGGATTTTGCAAAATGTGGAGCGTTTTCAAGCGATAAATGATACCCTTTTCGAAATAAAATTAACGAAATCTTTTCCTGCATTTTTAGGTTTGTTATCGATGAAATATGCGTCAGTTGTTCCGCAGGAAATTATTGAAAGTCCGAATTACGATTTCCGAACAAAACCCATCGGAACAGGTCCGTTTCAATTTAAATTTTGGGAAGAAAACGTCAAATTGGTTTTGCGAAGAAATCCGATTTATTTCGAAAAAGACGAAAGCGGAAAGCAATTACCTTACTTAGAAGCCGTTGCCATTACTTTTTTTCCCGACAAGCAAAGTGGATTTTTAGAATTTATTCAAGGAAAAATTGATTTCGTCTCCGGTTTGGATCCCTCGTATAAAGATGAAATTCTGACGCAAAAAGGCGAATTACAACCAAAATATGCTAATGAAGTCAATTTAATCAGTGGAGCGTACCTCAACACCGAATATTTAGGTTTTCGAATGGATGGATCGGATCAAACGATTTTGGACAAACGCATTCGTCAAGCTTTGAATTATGGTTTTGACCGAGCGAAGATGATTACCTATCTTCGAAATAATATGGGAATTCCGGCAACCAGCGGAATCATTCCCAGTGGAATGCCAAGTTTTAATAATCAAAAAGGCTATGATTTTGAACCCGAAAAAGCTGAATTGTTGGTAGCTGCTTTTGTCAAAGAAACCGGCATTAAAAACCCCAAAATCATTTTAAGTACAAACGCCACCTATATTGATATTGCGGAATTCCTGCAACGAGAATGGCAAAAAATTGGTTTAGATGTTGCCATTGATGTGAATCCGCCATCGACCTTGCGACAAGCAATTGCGACAGGAAAAGTCACCTTTTTCAGAGCAAGTTGGATTGCCGATTATCCGGATGCGGAGAATTATTTATCACTTTTTTACAGTAAAAACTTTGCTCCAAACGGACCGAATTATACGCATTTCTCCAATGCTAAATTTGATGCGTTGTATGAAAAAGCATTTTTAGAAACCGATGATGCGAAGCGATTTGATTTGTACCAACAAATGGACAAAATCATCATTGAAGAAGCTCCGATTATTCCATTATTTTATGACAAAGTAGCGAGGTTTACAAGAAAAAATGTGGAAGGTTTGGGGATTAATCCGTTGAATTTGTTAAGTTTGAAGAGGGTTAAGAAGATTTAACATCAAACTTTTACAAAAGGTAAACTATATAAATGAGAATGAACAAAATACTATTAGCTTTATTACTCCTTTGTTTAATCCAAGTATCTGGACAAGATACTAATGGCGTGCAATATCAGTTTTCAAAAGAAATTTTCAAAACAAAATACAAAAAAACCTATTATGAAAGTTATAATGGAGTAATAGAAAGTTTAAATAAAAATGAATGGAAATTTGACGACAAAGTTTTGAGGGTTTATTCAAATGACACTTCATTAGTTGCAATATTTTCAAAAGGTATTTTTTACCCTGAAATTATAGTTGGAACAGAAACGTCCAAAATTTTAACTAAAAGTGAATTAGACACAATGTCAACTAAGAGAAAAGTTTTTTATAATTTGACGAGAAGTGACAGTCTAACTATTGGAAATTTGGTAGAACTTGAAAAACTAAATCCTGATTTCAAAACTAAAAGATTCCTGTTTTGGCTATTTAGAATTGGATTTGCAAATCCACAGGAGTGTTATTTTGAGTTGCGAAATGAAAATGCAACAAAAGAAATGAAAATATCAGAATTTATAGAAAATGCCAAACTCACATTTTATTACGCAGGGACTATCATAATCTAAACAATGAAAAATTATGCCGGGAGAAGGTTCGATGTTGCAAGCATTAATCAGTTTACGAAATAATAAACGTAATCGTACAAGCAAATTGGAACGTTTGGAAAACACTTCCAACGCAACTTCAGAATTTATTGATCACGTGCAAGCTACACCTGAATTATTGGAATCCATTAGAGAAAAAATGCTTGCGGAACAGAAATTAGAACGGAAAAGGTTGATTATAAAAGTTATTTTGTTTCTGATTGTTTTTTTTATTGTGCTTTATTTTTTCAACCACAATTGGAAATGGATTGAGGGATTTTTTAAAAGGTGAAGCGATGGCCTAACCGCAAAGTTCGTTAAGAATATTTCTCGCAAAGTCGCAAAGACGTGGTCAAAAGCTTGGCGACTTGGCGTCTTTGCGAGAAACTAAAAAGAATTTACTCCTTCCTCCACTTCTTCGTTTCTTCAAACACATGTTCCAAAATCCTCGCATCTTCTTCAGTAAATTCCACCTGACGACGAGACATAGCAATTCGAGCAGTTTCAAACGCTTTTTTAGTGAGGTAAGTGGTAAATCCGGTTGCTCCGCCCCAACTGAAACTTGGGACAAAATTTCGTGGAAATCCGCTACCAAAAATATTGGTGGAAACTCCAACAACGGTTCCCGTATTAAACATAGTATTGATACCGCATTTGCTGTGATCGCCCATCATGAGTCCGCAAAACTGCAAGCCGGTTTTGGCAAAACCTTCGGTTTCATAACTCCACAATCGCACTGCTTCGTAATTGTTTTTTAAATTGGAATTGTTGGAATCGGCACCAATGTTGCACCATTCACCAAGAACGGAATTACCTAAAAAACCGTCGTGTCCTTTATTGGAATAACCAAAAAGAACAGAATTGTTCACTTCGCCTCCAATTCTACAATGAGGTCCAACAGTTGTTGCTCCGTAAACTTTGGAAGCTAATTTCACTTGGGCTTCTTCACACAACGCAAAGGGTCCGCGAATTACAGAACCTTCCATGATTTCGGAATTATAGCCAATATAAATAGGTCCGGTTGAAGCATTTAAAGTAACAAATTCAAGCTTTGCTCCTTTTTCAATGAATATATTTTCAGGATTGATGACGTTGACACTTTTAGGAATGGGTTGCGAAGTACGTCCTTCAGTTAGCAATTCAAAATCTTCACGAATCGCCGCGTCGTTTTTTGCAAAAATGTCCCAAGTGTGTTCAATGCGTAATCCTTCTTCTGCATAATCGATGATTTCGTAGGTGTCAAAATCAACTTCTTCTTGTGTATCGTTGGTAAAAAAAGCAATTACTTCTTCGCCTTTAAAAATAGCTTGATTTTTTTCCAAACTTTGAATCATTTCCACCAATACTTCATTGGGCAAAAATGAAGCATTAATTAGAATGTTTTCTTCCATTTCTACCATTGGATATTTTTCAGACAAATACTCTTCGGTAATTGTTGTGGTAGTATAGCCTAAATATTTCTCCCATTTTTCGCGTATGGTTAAAATTCCGATTCGAATATCGGCCACCGGACGGGTGAATGTGAATGGTAAAAGTGCCATGCGAACCGGTCCATCAAAAAGTATGTAGTTCATGTTGTTTGTCTTATTTTTTGAAATTCAAAGTTATAAAAAAGCCCTCACAATGGAGGGCTTTTTCAAAATTTAGTTTGGTTGAGTTTTTTTTTAATGTTTGATAAATTTCTGTGTAGAAAGATTTCCATCACTATCTTTCGCCAAAAGCAGGTAAGTCCCTACTGATAAAGATTGAACAGAAATTGTTTCTTTTACCACATCAGAAGTTAAAACTTTACGTCCGTTCAAATCAAAAATTTCAACAGAAACTATAGAACTTGTTGTTGAACTTTTCAAGGTTACAAAATCTTTTGCAGGATTTGGATATAACACAAAATTAGAAATAGCATTTTGATTAACACTTAAAGTAGCTCCTTCAACCACTAATAAAGTTTGGTTAGGAGAAGGATTTACAATGGTATCAACAAGACCGGATGGCCATCTGATAATCACCTGATCAATTGCTGTTGCTTGACCAATTCCGAAATGTACATTCAAAGAACTCATGTATTTAAAACCATCACCACTTCGAACATCACGAATTTGTTTTCCCCAAGCACCATAAATTTCAACTCGGGCTCCGATACCGTTACGGTTACTTTGGATACCTTGTAAATTTAATTTTAGCCACTTATTAGAATTTCCATTATTAATTCTTAATGTAGTACCGGTTTGAAAATCAAGGAAACCATCATTATTTAAATCACCCACAGCACTAACACCAAAACTAACACCGGAAGAAGCAAACGTTCCAACTCCTTTATTGTACATGATTTTATTTCCACCACCCATTACATCAACAAATCCATCATTATCAAAATCGTGAGCAATATGCTCGATACTAGTACTAGTGTTTATATCCCATCCTGAACCGGCTGTAATATCTGTAAAAGTCCCATCCCCATTATTTCTCATGTATTTATGAGTTCCGTCTGTGGTAGAACTTGCACCAATAAGTGCGTCCATATCACCATCATTATCATAATCCGCCCATGCTGATGACCAAGTTTGAACCGGATCATACATATTAGCGGCAGTTGAAACATCAGTAAAGGTTCCATCACCATTATTTCTGTGTAATTCATTAAACTTTGCTGTTCCTGAACCTCCACGACATTTGGCAATAAACAAATCCTGGTCGCCATCATTATCATAATCAATCCAAATAGAACCATAATTTCCTCCATTTGGATGGATTCCTAATAGAATAGCTCCGGGTGTAACCGTTGATTGATAAAAGGTAAAACCTCCCCAACCATCATTTAGGAAATAAACATTAGGCTGAACGTCATGACAAGAAAAAGCATCTAAATGACCATCATTATTTATATCAACGAAATTAGTCCGTTGACAAAAAACATATTCTGAAAAAGTATTTTGGTCATATCCATTTCCAGCTTCATTTGATTTCATAAAAGTAACACCATTACCTCCACCATACATCAAATCATTTAAACCGTCTTTGTTATAATCTGCTGCAGCTAAACTCCAAGAAGGCATATTTACGGCAGTTGTTGTTGGATAATTGGTAACAGTAAAAGTTCCACCAGCATTTTGAGTATGAATACGAATATTGTTACTACTAACACCCACAATATCATCTAAATAGTCTCCATTCATGTCAACAACAGTAATATTGTATGAACTATTGATTGTTTCTATAGCCTGGTTAGTAAAAGTAACTGGATTAATAATAATTGGTTCTTGATATGGAGCTTCAATCAATTGAAAAGTAAACCCATTAGCAGTCCATCGATTATCAAAAGCTATAGTATATGTTATATTAGCTAAAACAACGAAAGAACTCACGGAAGAGTAACCACTTCCATTATCATCATCACCGGCATAACAAGTTAATGCTCCGCAAGAACCCGTATACACATGAAAACGAGTGTCTACTCTAGGTGTATTAGCGGCAATATCCGTTGTAATGATTATTGTATAATTTTGTGTTGGTGTGTAAGAGTACCACTCGCCTTTTCCATTGTTAGCAATGTTACCATTCTCAGTACAAACTGGATTTGGAACCTCTGAACCATTAACAGCGTCAACAACATAAAGCCCTGCTCCTGGCAAAACTACTGCCGAAGCACATGTATCTTGTGCATTAGAAAGCTGAATTCCTATGCAAAAAAGAATTAAATAAGTAATTTTCTTCATTTGGTTAATATTAGTATAGTTTAGTTAATTTAGTTTTTTATAAACAAGGTCCTGATAATGAATTTATCCATTCCTGAATCAAAGCTGCTCCTTCTTCATGTATCATAGATCTTCCAATGAGCGGCATCATATAAGCTGGGTCAGCTGTATTTAATCTATAATGCAACATTGAGCGATTGCTATTTCCAGGGGTAACAATTTTACTTAAAGCAGCAGGAAAACCAGCCATATCTTGGGTATCAACGCAGACGCCCATGTTTACTAAGTTTGTTGTTTCACCAAAGGCAAATCGCATAGGTCGGTAATCACAATGGCTATTGTTACGATGACAATGAGCACAATTCATATCAACATAAGAGCGTACTCTTAATTCCAATGGTTTTGAAGTGTCTCTATAATCGACGGTTGAAACAATATTCCCCGGTAAATTATTTTCCAAATAACCTTGTTCAATCCATTTTGTCAATTGATTCTTAGAACCGGTTGAATAGGTATAGTCAAAATTAATATTTTGTGGTTTGATACCAATTGGAACTGCCAATTCATTCGATTTATGACAAGTCAAACATTGCCCCACGGAGGGTATTCTGTAAGATGACGTGCTTTTAGTAATATTATTTTCATCAATCCAAGTGATACTGGTATTGCTTCCATTCATGTCTAAAAAAGCTTCAGTTTGTTGAGTATTCCATACATATTCTGCAAAAATCCAGTCATCCGCTTTACGAATCATGATTCTTGTTTCAATGATTCGGGTCACATTTCCCGGTTGAACGTTATCATAATAGAAGTTTTTGATAATGGCGGATCCTACCGGAAGTTCTAGTAAATTACCATCGCCTTCATAGGTTGCTTTTACACCATTTGGCATCCAAACAAATCGTTTTTTATGGGCATAATCAGTAAAAAGCTGACTAGCAGGCTCATAGGGTAATACTCCCAAAGAAGGAATTTGATTTTTCATTTCTCCGGCAAAAAACTTATAATCAGAAAGTTTTTGATATGGAACTTGTGTTAAGTCAACATCCGCAGTTTGTACTGCTATGATGGTAATAGTAGCCTGGTTTGAAACATTTTCTTCTAAATCTTCAACAGTATATTTTATGGGTGCAGGATTATTTTGAAAGGAAGAATTCGGTGTAAAAGTAACAACTCCTGTCAACGCATGAACAGTCCAAACTCCTTCTCCCGGAATTGTCAATTCATCTAAAGTTGTATTGGAATCCGTGTCAATTCCACCAATTAAACTAACCGTAGTTGGAATAACATCATCACCAGTTGTATCATTTAACAAAACCGAAATTTCTACTGTTTCCGCTAAGGCATAAGTTGCATTATCATCAGTAGCAACAGGTAAAACATCTTCAACAGGTACATAATCATCATCATTTGAACAAGAAATTGCCATAAAAAAACAAGTAACAGCAATAAATAATGATAAAAGGTAAGCGTAATTTTTTTTCATTTTTTGTTTTGGAATTTGCATCAAAAATAACAAAAAAACAATACGATTCACATTTTTTATGAATTAGTTTTGACTTTTTGATACCAAAAAAGAGAATTAATAACGTAAAAATGAAACAGCATAAATTTATTTTCTTATTTTTAAAAAAAAACTTACTTTAAATTGATTTTCAAAATTATACAATTTTCACTCCTCCTCCATTTCTTCTCCGGCTCTTTTGAGAATATTTTCTGGAAGTACTTTTTTAGCTTTGGCTCCCATTTTTCGCAACCGCTCGACACTTCCCACCAAATTTCCTTTTCCTTCCACTAATTTACCCATGGCACTACCATATTCCGCTTTTGCTTCGTCCATTTTTTTGCCAATTTTAACCAAATCAGTAACAAATCCTTCAAATTTATCATACAATGCTCCCGCTTGACGAGCAATCTCCAAGGCATTTTCTTGTTGTTTTTGATTGGTCCACATACTGTCTATTGTTCGCAATGTAGCTAGTAATGTTGTAGGGGTAACAATAATAATATTAAGCTCAAAAGCTTTGTTGTACAACGAATTATCTTCATTTAAAGCTATTGCAAAAGCGGATTCGATTGGAATGAACAGCAACACAAAATCAGGACTTTCCATTTGATACAAATCGTGGTAATTTTTATCACTCAATTGTTCCACATGGCGTTTGATGGAATTAATGTGTTCTTTTAAAAATACTGCTCTTTGCACATCATCTTCCTCATTGGCATAACGTTCATAGGCCGTAAGTGAAACTTTCGAATCGACAATCATTTTCTTTCCGTCAGGCAAGTTAATCACCACATCTGGAAACACACGATTGCCTTCTTCAGTAGTAAAACTTTGTTGTACTTCATATTCTCTGCCTTTTTCTAATCCGGATTTTTCCAAAACGCGTTCTAAAATCAATTCACCCCAATTTCCTTGCATTTTGCTGTCACCTTTCAAGGCTTTAGTCAAATTGAGTGTTTCTTTGCTCATTTGTTCATTCATTTCTTTTAACCCAACAATCTGTTGACGCAAAGCCGCGTGATAATCAATACTTTCCTTGTGGGTATCTTCGACTTTCTTTTCAAAATGCTGAATTTTTTCCTGTAAAGGCGATAAAATATTTTTAAGATTTTCTTTGTTTTGCTCCGTAAACTTTACTGTTTTTTCTTCGAGAATTTTATTAGCTAAGTTTTCAAATTCTTTGGTGAATTTTTCCTGCAACTCTTCTACTTCTTGCTTTTGTTCTTTGTTGCGTTGCCAAAGATTTTCAAAATCAGCTTCTTTTTTGGTGAGTTGTAATGAGAAAGAATCCTTCTCACGACGGATTTCTTCCTTCTCTTTCTTTTCACTTTCTATTTGTTTTACAAATTGATTTTGCTCTTCCTGAAAACGATTTTTTGATTGATCTAATTGAATTAAAAGTCCATTTATTCGTTCATCCAAAGCTGATTTTTCAGATTTCGATTGTGCTGTAGAAAGCATTTTACCAATAAATATTCCTATAGATAAAGCAATCACAAAGGTTAGTAGAAGAAGAAAAGAAGTTGTCATATTTTCTATTTTTGAAGAAAGTAAAAATAGAAAATAGAAATGGATTTTTAAACTTAAAAGATAAGTTTATCGAATAATAAATTTTCCTTTTTCTGAGTCAAAAAGAATATTTTCACTAGAAAATAAATTGGAAAATGTACCGTCTAAAATTAAATTGCAAGGCTGATTTTGTAACACTTTTTCTTTAGTCATTACAATCATTTCATCACTTAATTGTATGGCTAAATCAATGTCATGCGTAGAAAACAGAATACATTTTTGCGTTTCTACCGTTAGTTTTTTCAATAATTTAAAAAGTGAAACTTTATGCAACAAATCCAAATGGGTAGCAGGTTCATCTAAAACGATCAACGGTGTGTCCTGAGCAAGAGCTCTAGCAACTAAAACTTTTTGCAATTGTCCATCGCTGATCTCGTTATATTTTTGATGAATTAAAAGACCGATTTCGGTCAGACTAATTGCATTTTCAATTTGAATTTTATCTTCTTCTGTTAATTTTCCAAGCCAATTCGTATAGGGTTGTCTTCCCAAAGCAATCAATTCATAAACCGTTAAATTACTCGGTGGCAATTTTTCGGTCAAAACCACACTAATTTGTTGAGCTAAAGCCAAAGATTCAAACGATTCAATTGGTTTTTCGTTCAATAAAACTGTGCCAGAAAGTGATTTTTGAATACCGGTTAATGTTCGCAATAACGTTGATTTTCCAATACCGTTTGCTCCAACTAATCCAATTAATTTTCCTTGTTCCAATTGAATAGAAACATCCGAGGCAATCACTTTTTTTTGAGCCTTTGAAGAGTAGCCGATGCTTAGGTTTTGGGTTTGAAGGATGTTCATTTTTTAAAGGTACTAAGGTGCTAAGGTACTGAGGTACTGAGGTTTTTAAAACATTATTTTACGTTTACGAACTAATAACCAAACCACTACCGGAGCTCCAACCATCGATGTGATAGCGTTGATGGGTAGCGTATAATCACTTCCGGGAAGTTGAGCAATACTGTCACAAACCAACATTAAAATAGCTCCTAATAAAAGAGTACTCCAAAACAATATAAAATGATTACTGGTTTGAAATAACAACTTTGCCAAATGAGGAACTGCCAAACCTACAAATGCAATAGGTCCTGCAAATGCAGTGATGCTTCCTGCCAAAATACTGGTAGCAAAAATGATGATGAATCGCGTTCGTTTAAAATTCAACCCTAAACTTTTAGCGTAGTTTTCGCCTAACAATAATGCATTCAAGGGTTTGATGCTCAAAATACTCAACAATAATCCGAAACTACAACAAATGACTAAAATCAATACGGAGTTCCACGATAAATTAGCTAAACTTCCCATCGACCAAAAAGTGAATTTTTGCAATTCCTGTGCGGTGCTGAAATAACTCAACACACTTACAATGGCACTAGTGAAACTGCCAAACATTAGTCCAACAATCAAAATAGCCATCGTATTCCTTAATTTTTGTGATACCACCAAAACAGCCATTAAAACTAAAAAACTTCCCAAGGAAGATGCTATAACAATTCCATAATTTGAAACTAAAAAAGTGGGTAAAAAACCGGCTCCCATGATTACAAAAGCGACTCCTAAACTGGAGCCCGAACTTAATCCCAATACATACGGACCCGCTAAAGGATTTCTGAACAATGTTTGCATCAACAAACCGGAAATAGATAATCCCATTCCAACGAAAATAGCTGTTATGGCTTTCGGCAAACGGAAATTCCAAAGAATAATTTCCCATGACCTTTTAATCTCATTACCAATAACCGAATTAAAAATGGCATCGGTTGGAATGGAAACCGAACCCAAACTTAGGTTCAAGAGAAACATTCCGAATAAAGCGAAACTTAAAAACAAGAAAAGTATTTTATTTTTTTGAGAAAACACTGATTTAAACCATTAAATAATTAAGGGACAATAAGCGAGGCGTAAATATAGTAAGACTATAATTAAAAATGTGATAAATATACTATTTCAACTTTTCAAAAAAGTACAATTCATACTCCGGTGCTAATTCCGGATGGAGAATTTTAATTAAATCTTTCAAAACTAAATCCGGTCGACTGGAAGCTAATTCATAATAAATTACACCGCCTGTTTTTCCTTTTCTGGAACTGAAAGTATAAACATTTTTATTTTGAACCGCTCTGAAATGTTTGTAGTTTGGATTGGCTTTTTCAATTTGTTCAAATGAAGTAAACTGTCCGGGACCAATCCAAAAATCAGCTTTTTCAGCTTTTTCTAAAACCGTTTCAAAGGATAATGATAAACTTCCGGTTCCTTCGGAAGCGGCCCAAAGATAATTTCCATAAGCATTTTCTAAAAATTGAGCCGCCCAACTTTTACCTTGAGGCAAATACCATTGGTCCTGATAAATCGCACCACTGAAAATAGTTGGTTTAGAATAGGCATTTTGAGCTAATTTAACGGCTTCCAAATAATCTTTTTCAATGATTTTGAAAACTAAATCTGCTTGTTCTTCCTTACCGAATAAAACACCGAAAAGTTGAATCCATTCGGCTCGACCCAGCGGATGTTGTTCGGTCCAATCCCCATTGTATAAAATTTTTAACCCGTTTTGTTGTAATTGATCATACGTTTTCTTTTCACCATCAACGCCAAAACCAATGATAACATCGGGTTGCATGTCCAATAAAACTTCGGTATTTAGACTTTGATTCGTTCCGATTTCACGTACTTTTTTTGCATCAATTAAAGCTCTGGTTTTTTGGGAAGAAATATAATCGGTATTTGGGAAACCAATCAACGATTTTTCAACACCTAACAATTCCAAAGCCGGAATATGAGTGGTGGAGGTTACTACAATTGAATGAATAGGAACTTGTATTTTCGTAAATTTCTGTAAACTATCAGGAAGCACTACTCCTTTTCTATGTAAAATATAGGTGTAATTTTTCTCCGCTGTTGGCCACGGATTAGAAACGGTAATAACAGAATACTGATTAAATTTTTGAATAGAAAGTCCGGTAGCATAACGAATACTGTTTTCAGAAGAAATAAAAACCGTTTCTTTTTCTTTAGTGTTTTGACAGGCAAATAAACAGAACGTAAAAAAAAATGCAAGCAAACGAATTTTCATCAGATAATTTTTTTACAAATGTAGTTGTTTATAACAAATGTTATAGTGAATACTAAAATTGCATTCTAAATTTGGCGAAAAATAAACCATGAGAGATTCTAATACATTTTCATCGTTGGCGGAATCATTCTACTTCACTTTATAGTAGGATTCGTTTGGCTGGTTATAAAAATGTCAAATAATAAAGCGAAATAAGTCTTTTTTAAATTTCGAAACCAAAAATCCACTACTTTTGCACTCGTATATAGGTTGCACTGTTGATTTTTTCAGCAGGACATTAAAAGGGAATCAGGTAAAGATTGTTGATTTGTGATTAACGATTTGTGATTGAAGAAGTATTCTGAAATCAAAAATCAAAAATCAAAAATCGTTGATTATAATCCTGAGCTGTACCCGCAACTGTGAGCTAACAAGCTTGTTGTTACACTTTTTATACCACTGGAAATTTGTTTCCGGGAAGGTTCAACAACAAGACGCAAGCCAGGAGACCTGCCAATTACATAACAACTATCAAACCTTCGGGAAGAAAGGTTTTGAAAATTATGACTTGCAAAAATCTACATTACTGGCTGTTTTTTTTGCTGTACTCATTTAGTTGGGGGCAGAATGATTCTATTATTCGATTAAACGAAGTAATTGTCTCTGATTCTCAATTAAAAAACTTTTCGAAATCCCAAGCTGTAAATACTTTAAACGACAGTATTTTAAACAAAAATCAAGGTTCGCTAACTTCACTTTTATCAACAAACTCAACTATTTATTTCAAAGAAAATGGAGCCGGAATGGTTTCTTCTGCCTCATTTAGAGGAACCACAGCTCAGCAAACAGCTGTGATTTGGAATGGCATCAATATCAATTCGCAATTAAATGGTCAAACTGATTTTAACATAATTAATCCAACCGATTTTACAAACATTAGCATCAGACTGGGCGGCGGAAGTGTGATTTACGGCAGTGGAGCCATTGGCGGGAGCATTCATTTGAATTCCGAATTAAAGTTTAATACGGCAACCTCTAACCTTTTCCGACTGAATTATGGAAGTTTTGAAACGTATGGTGGTAATTATCAATTAGAAATTGGAAAAGAAAAATGGGCCGTACAAGCCAGTATTTCAGCAAATAGTTCCGATAACGAATATGAATACATTGGTTATGATAAAAAGAATGAAAATGGAGAATTTGCCAATCAAAGCTATAATTTTAGTATTGGGCACAAAATAAACGTTACAAATTTTATTAAATTTTACAGTTATTTATTCAATGGAGAACGGCATTTTTCAGGTACGATAACGGTAAAATCAGATGACAAATATTTAGATTTCAACACCCGAAATATGTTAGAGTGGATACTTTTCAAGAATAAGTATACCTCAAAAATAAAAGCAGCGTTCCTAACTGAAAAATACAACTATTATGAAAACATAAATTCAGACATCTATACTTTTGGACAAGTAAACAGTCTCTTTTTTAGGCATGATTTTATTTATTCAATATCGAAATCCATTACAGTCAATACACTTTTAGATTTTACAGAAAGTGATGCAAAAGGAAGTGATTTACTTACCAAAACTCGAATAATTGGAACCGGAAGTATCCACTGGAAACACAAACTTTCGAATAAGTTAGATTATGAATTGGGCATTCGACAAGAAGTGACCGACACTTATGAGAGTCCGCTTTTATTCTCAGCAGGAACTTCTTTTTCACTAACCGATTTTTATACAATCAAAGCCAATCTTTCCAAAAACTTCCGAATTCCAGCATTCAATGATTTGTACTGGCTAGGCAGTGGAAACCCCGACCTAAATCCTGAACATTCACTTCAAGGTGAAATTGGCACTGAATTGAATTATAAAAATTCAAAGTTTGTGCTGACCGGTTTTCTTATCCAATTAAAAGACATGATTCGATGGACACCCAATTCAAATGGACTATGGCAACCTGAAAACACGCAAAGTGTTACGAATTATGGACTAGAAGCACAGTTTGAAACCAAAAAATCAATTGATATGCATTTGTTTTCATTCTCAACTAGCTATGGATACACGGTTTCTGAAAACAATAAAACCGATAAACAACTCACCTACGTTCCCAATCACAAAGCAAATGCTAATCTGGCCTACAATTATAAAAGTTTTACATCCTATTACCAATGGGTATATACCGGCGAAGTATTTACATCATCTGATAACTTTTACAAACTTGACGATTATGCACTTTCAAACCTTGGAATCGATTACAATTTTGGCAAAAAAAAGACCTATTTACTAGGGTTTCAAGTATTGAATGTTACAAATGAAAAGTATCAAAATGTAATTTCCCGACCAATGCCCGGAAGAAATTTTAAACTGTATCTATCCTTAAATTTATAATCATGAACTTAAAAAAAATTGGAATTCTATTAACTCTCAGTGGATTATTCTTAACGGCATGTACAAATGATTATGATATTTCTACTCCATTAGGTGCTTACGATAACGGCGTACTTATATTAAATCAAGGGAATTTTGGAGGAGGAAACAGTTCCATTTCCTTTTGGTCGAATGATTTTTCAAGTTTTGAATTCAATGCTTTTAGTTCAGTAAATCCATCTGTTACTTTGGGTGATACCGCACAAGATTTGGGTTTTTATGGCGATAAGGCCTATGTAGTAGTAAACCTTTCAAATACCATTCAAGTAGTAAATCGATATACTTTAGAACATTTGACCACAATTTCTAACGGATTATCCAATCCTAGATATATTGCCTTTGCAAATGGAAATGCTTATGTAACGAACTGGGGAGATGCAAGTAACGCAGAAGACGATTATGTAGCTGTAATTAACTTAACATCAAACAGCGTAACATCATCTATTCCGGTGGCTGAAGGTCCGGAAAGAATTTTAGAACATTATGACAAATTATATATAGCACACATTGGTGGTTATGGCTTTGGAAATTCCATTTCGGTTATTGAAGCGAATAATAATACCGTATCATCTATAGTAGTTGGGGATGTACCAAACTCAATGGCACTTGTAAACAATGACTTATATGTGCTTTGTGGTGGAAAACCTTCTTGGGCTGAACCTGAAACCTCCGGTTCGCTTGTTAAAATAAATATTTCCACAAATACTGTTACTTCTACTATACCTTATTTACTTAGAGATCATCCTTCAAATTTAATTTTTCATAATAATAAATTTTATTATACAGTAGATTCAAATGTGTTTTCAAAAACAATTGAAGCAAATACAATTCCTTCCACTCCAATTTTTAGCACAACTCAACAAGGCGTTTATGGGGTTTACAGTTTTGCAATTGCCAATAATAAAATATATGTAGGTGATGCTGCCGATTATAACTCAAATGGGAAAGTCTATATTTATTCTTTAACAGGTACGTTGGAAAACCAAGAAAAAGTGGGTGTCATTCCGGGAGGTTTTTACTTTAATTAATACCTACAAAAAGAGGATGTTCAAATGAACATTCTCTTTTTTATTTGAGTAAAAAGGAATTAAATCCTTCTGGTAATTCTTCTAGATACATACCATTGCCAATTTCTCTAATCGATTTGCTATCCTTAAAATACACTTGTTTGTCTTCAGTAAATGGTTGCCCCATACGTCCGTTATCTAAAATGTAATTAATGGCTGTATTGAAAAGTGGCTCATTTTGATCTCCTATTATCCCTAAATTAGCTAAATTCTCTGCTTGTTCAATGGTAGGATCTAAACCATTGACATAATCACCAAAACCGTTTTTATCGGTTATTCTCAACACTATGGGTTGCATAGCATATTTATGATTGGGATTTTTATCTTCTTTTCCAAAGGTTGGCGAGTCATACAATGTAACAGAACCAACGTTTTTTCCAACTGTTGATGTTCCGATTTGTACTACATTGATATAAGGCTTTAAACCATTAATAACTAATTCACTGGCTGAAGCGGTACTCCCTGAACTGATAATGTAAACTTTGGTTAAATTTAAACTATTGATTAAATTACCATTATTAATAACATCTGTAAAACGATTCAATAATGCACTGGGATTGGTGTCGTTATAATAGGCTTCCACTTTGGCATTCCATTGTTGCTTGGCAAAAATTTGTGAGTAAAACTGACCTGTTATCATGCTAGCTAATCTCGTGGCGGTATCTACCGAGCCTCCGGAATTGTATCGCAAATCCAAAACTAAATGCGTAATACCTTGAGATTTTAGCTGACCAAAAGCCTGATTCAATTGATTTTCAAAACCGGAATAAAAACCGTTATACATTAAATAGCCAATTTTTTTATCCTCTATTTCCACCACATTGATTTGAAAAACAGGATTCTCTGTATAAGCAACTTTTGATAATTCAACGGATTCTCCATTAGGCGTGATATTTCCGGCATTATAATCGGCTAAATTAAGAGTATAAGCCTCTAAATTCAGTAAATCACGATAATTATTACTCGTTAATGGTGTTCCGTTAACAGCATAAAAAATAGTACCGCGTTGTATATTTTTAGAAGAAGCATCAGAATTGGGTAAAATATACCTCACCCATCCGTAAATTTCTGTCGTACTCCCTGTTTTATATCGCAAACCATAATCAACCCCATTACTTTTTGCCGTTCCCTGCAAAAGTCCTTCTAAAACTGTATAATCATTAAAAATAACACTAAACCGATCGGTCGTTCTGGCTACTAATAAATCTTCAAACAGCAATTCAGGTGTTTCATATCCTTCCAAAAAAACATTCAAATCCCGTTGGGTTTCAAAACGATTATCGGCTAAATTTAGCTCATCGGCTTGCCAAAAATAATATAAATTGAGTCCTTTCCATATAAAATCTTTTACTTCTAAAGAAGTTGGAACCGGATTGTCATCATAGTCTTCACAAGATTGGAAAACCAAAAAGGCTAAAATAATGCCTAATGAAAATTTTAAAGCTGATCGCATAGCATTTTTAATTTTTTAAAATGTAAATTTAATAACTTTAGTTTAATAAATGTTTTCTTTGTAACAAATAAGTGGGTTAATCGTCTTGCTTATATAATCAACTATTAAAACCTGATAAATGAATCAAAATGAGTTTATACACTTCATTGAACCATTCAAAGACAAACTCTTTCGGTTAGCTAAGCGTTTGCTGGTAAGTAGTGAGGAAGCTCAGGATGCCACTCAGGATATTTTGGTAAAGTTATGGGATAAGAAAAATGGATTAGAGCAATATAACAATCTAGAAGCATTGGCAATGACCATGACGAAAAATTATTGTTTAGACCAATTGAAGTCGAAAAGAGCTTCAAACCTGAAAATTGTACACACCAATTTTACAGACAGAGAAGCAGGCTTAGACCAAAAAATGGAAGACCAAGACAGTTGGAGTTGGGTTGAAAAAATAATTAATGATCTTCCGGAACAACAAAAGTTAATCATACAAATGCGGGATATCGAACAATATGATTTCGAGGAAATGGCAAAAATGCTGGACATGAATGAAACAGCTATTCGAGTTGCTTTATCAAGAGCCCGAAAAACAATTAGAGAAAAAATGACTAAAACCCATCAATATGGAATTAGCTAGAATAGAAGAATTAATAGAAAAATACTTTCAAGGAGAAACAACACTTGTAGAAGAAAAACAGTTGAAACAGTACTTTTCAACTGAAACAGTAGCCGCTCATTTAGAGCATTACAAACCGTTGTTTAATTATCTTACCGTCAATGATAAGGAACTATTCAACAAAGAACTTTCGTTACCTTCAAAAAAACGGTTTTCGGCAGCTTGGATAGCGATTGCGGCAAGTTTAGTTTTCTTTGGCGTGCTTTTTGCTTATCTGAATTACAAACCCTCTCCCGCACCTGCTCAGGTAGTTTCCGATTTAGGAAGTTTTGACAGTCCGGAAGAAGCCTTCCAAGAGACACAAAAGGCTTTGGCTTTGCTTTCAGAAAATGTGAATGAGGGCGTTAAAAGTATTGCCTATTTAAATGAGTATGAAAAATCAAAACAACTAATATTTAAAAAATAAAAAAATGATAAAATTTGTAACAACCTTAGTCGTATTTTTAGTTTCAACCATCATGTTTGGTCAATCTGTTTTTGACAAATTTGACGGTCAGGAAGAAGTTAACACCATCATCGTAAACAAAAAAATGTTTGAAATGATGGGTAAAGTAAAGATGGATCCTGCTGATAAAGAAGCTCAACAATATTTGAACCTAATAAAAAAATTAGATAATTTAAAAGTGTTTGTCACATCCAATCCAATAATCACTGCTGAAATGCGTTCAACAGCTGATAAATATTTAAAAACTGCCGGATTAGAGGAATTAATGCGTGTTTCTGATGGTGGCAAAAACGTTAGAATCTACATGAAAGCCGGTGCGAACGACAATGAAGTACGCGAGTTATTTATGTTTATGGAAGGTGGCCCGAAAGATAAAGAAACCGTTTTATTATCGTTAACCGGAAATTTTGATTTAAATGAAATATCGGCTTTAACCGAAAAAATGAATCTACCCGGTGGTGATGATTTGAAAAAAGTTTCAACTAAAGGAAAAAAATAATTAATTCAAGACTTTGTCAAAAATTGATTTGACAAAGCCTTTTTTTTATATAATTCTGGATTGTCTCAACAATGTTGTTCACACCTTATCTATCATTAAAATGAGAAAAATATTTTTGACCCTTTTTAACTTGACCCTTTTTACAGTTAATGCACAATCAACTGTTTTTGAAGGTAAAATAATGGATAAAACAACCAAAGAATCCATTCCATTTGCAAATGTTATTGCCTTACAAACTGCTCAAGGAGTCATTTCAAATGAAGATGGTGTTTTTAAATTTTACATTCCAAAAAATGTGACGACGATTGAAATTAGTTCGTTAGGTTATCAATCTGAAAAATTTGAAGTATCAAAAATTGATTCCACTTTTACAACCGTATTTTTAGAAATAGATGAAATTGCTTTGGAAGAAGTAATTGTGACCAACAAACCGATTGCAACAATTTTATCAGGCATCATCAGTCATTCCAAAACACTGTTAGACAAAAGTGTAAAACTTGAAACCTATTATCGTGAATTTGTAAAAATCAATAATAAGTATTCAAAATTTGCCGACGGATTAATTGATTTTTATTTACAACCTAAAAAGAAGGATAAACTGGAAACAAAACTTATTGTTAATCAAAGCAGAGCTTATCAACTTATTGGCGCTAATGAAATCGAAAAAAAAGGAAAAGCAGATTTGGCAGAAATGGATTCCTTTTTTGATATTCAAAAAGCAGCAAATGGATTTTTTAGTTATGATTATATTGAAAAAAATATCTTAAGTAAAAAAAATGAACCAAATTATGACTTTGAACTCCGTTCAAAAAAAGACCAATACGGAAATGCTATTGAAGTAATTTATATAATTCCTAAACCTAACGTAGAAGAAGTTTTATTAGAAGGCAAAATCACGTACGACCCTGTTAACCGTATTGTACTGGATATAGATATAAAAATGTCGGAAAAACACAAAAAAAATGTTGAAATAACCAATATGTTGTTGTTTAAATATGCTTTTTATGACATCCAGATTAAACAATCCTATAAATATATAAACGGAAAATATATTCCAAGTTATAAAAAAACACTTTTGGATGTTTACATCAAATTTGGTGGCCAAATGAATGACCGAATGATGTCTATCAGTGATTTAATGGTGACTAATTTTGATGATACCATTACCATTATTCCGGACAAAAACGCTGCTTTTAAAGAGCGAAATTTATATCCGAATGGGATGAATTACAAGGAAAATTTTTGGGAAACAAACAATGCTATGCCTCTTTCTGAAAATGAAGAACGAATTTTAAAAACATTAAAAAATAATTAAATGAAAAAAATAATAGCTTCTCTTATGCTAGTCATTTTGATAGCTTGTGATCAAAATCCATCTTTACAAAAGTATTTCGTAGAGAACACCGAATCCAGTGATTTTATTTCCGTGGATGTTTCTCCTAGTATTTTAAATATAAAACCGGATGCATTGACTGCTGAACAACAAGAAGCCTTAAAAACGTTCAAAAAAATGAATGTTTTAGCATTTAAAGCAAATAAACAAAACAAAGCAAAATTTGATACGGAACGAACTAAAGTAACCGAAATTTTAAAAGATGAAAAGTACCAAAAATTAATGAAATTTGGCTCCGGAAAAGAAGGTGCTGCTGTTTATTTTGTTGGAAATGATGATGCCATCGAAGAATTTGTTTTATACGGTAATAAAAAAGAAATCGGATTTGCCGTTGTTAGGATTTTAGGAGATAAAATGAATCCGGAAGATTTTATGACCTTGTTTTCTGCTCTTCTAAAATCAGATATTGACATGGAGCAATTAAAACCATTAGAAGATTTATTCAAGAACAATTAAAATTTAAACTTTTAGAAAACAAAAAATCCCGATTGCTCGGGATTTTTTTTATAAAATTTAAGGCAAAAATTATTTTGCTCTTGAAGCATATTTAGTTTTGAATTTATCAATACGACCTGCTGTATCAATAAGTTTAGATTTACCGGTATAAAATGGGTGAGATGTTCTAGAAATCTCCATTTTAAACACAGGATATTCAACTCCTTCGTGTGTAATTGTTTCTTTCGTTTCAACAGTTGACTTAGTAATAAATACATCTTCATTCGACATGTCTTTGAAGGCAACTAATCTGTAATTTTCTGGGTGAATTCCTTTTTTCATTTTTTGTAAATCTTTTTCTATTAATGGTTGTATGCCGTTCCGAAGCTTTTCTTCAACGAAAAGGTGTAAATAACACACAACTTTTTGTTTATAATCTTTTACTTTTTTTAAGTGTGCAAATTTACAACTATTTTTTAATAATCAAATGTTTAATTACTTTTTTTTGAAGTCTTTTAAATCTTGATTTTCTGAACCATAATTGGAATATTGTTATATTTGTACATTAAAACAAATAATATGGAAAATAGTATCAAAAAGAACGGTTTTACTTTAGGCATTATAATGGGTGTAATTTTAGTATTAATTACCACAACCATGTATGTTGTCGATTTATCCTTATTTACCAATTGGTGGGTTGGAATAGTGAATTTCATAATTATAATCGGTATTGCAATTTATTGTTCTATATCAAACAAAAAAGCATTAAAAGGACAAATGAGTTATAAAGAAGCTTTTCTAAGTTTCATTTTACCAATCATTGTTGGAATTGCCATTTATATTTTATACAACATCATTCTGTTTAATGTAATAGATCCTGATGCTAAAAATGTACTGACCGAAAATGTCATTACTATGACAAAAGAAATGATGGGAAAATTTAATGTACCTACTGCTGAAATTAATAAGGCAATTGCCGATATTGAAAGTAAAGATAATTTTGGTCCTTTATCACAATTCCAATCATACTTTTTCCAAATTGCTTTTTATGCCGTTTTAGGATTGCTCGTAGCTCTGATTTTTAAAACGCCAACTTCTGCTAAAGAATAATGAATTTATCCATAGTTATTCCTCTCTTAAACGAAGAAGATTCACTTCGTGAGCTTCATGATTGGGTTGTTTCCGTAATGAATAAAAGTAGTTTTACTTATGAAATTATTTTTATTGATGACGGAAGTACGGATAATTCATGGAAAGTTATAGAATCATTATCCAACGAAAACTCAAATGTAAAAGCGATTCGGTTTCTCAAAAATTTTGGAAAATCACAAGCTCTTCATGCAGGATTTAACAAAGCCCAAGGGGATGTAGTGATAACGATGGATGCTGACTTGCAAGATAATCCGGAAGAAATTCCCGAATTATATGAACTCATTACTTCCCAAAATTTTGATTTAGTTTCCGGCTGGAAAAAAAAGCGATATGATTCAGTCATGTCTAAAAATTTACCTTCTAAACTTTTTAATTGGGCCGCCCGAAGAACTTCAGGCGTTCAATTAAATGATTTTAATTGCGGATTAAAAGCTTACAAAAATAAGGTCATCAAAAACATAGAAGTCTCCGGTGAAATGCACCGCTATATTCCCGTTTTAGCAAAAAATGCCGGTTTTTCAAAAATTGGTGAAAAAGTAGTAAAACACCAAGCTCGAAAATATGGTGAAACCAAATTTGGTATGGAACGTTTTATCAATGGATTTTTAGACTTGATTACCATTTGGTTTTTATCAAGATTTGGTAAACGACCTATGCATCTTTTTGGAGCTTGGGGTGTTTTGATGTTTTTGATAGGTTTCACTGCAACAGGATATATTGGAATTTCAAAACTATATAGGCTTTATAATGATTTACCATACGATTTAGTCACCAATAGCCCCTACTTTTACATTGCCTTAACGACAATGATTATTGGTTCTCAATTATTTTTAGCCGGGTTTTTAGGAGAAATAATCCTAAGAAATAAAGAATCAAATGAAAATTATAAAATTTCAAACGAATTAAATATGAATTAAAAAACTAAAAGCCATTTAAAATTTATATACGCCAAAATCATGAATTTAGAAATTATTGAAAATAGAATTATTGAGTTAAGAGGTCAAAAAGTGATGCTCGATTTTCACTTAGCCGACTTATACGAAATTGAAACAAAAGTTTTAAAACAAGCAGTCAGGCGAAACCTACATCGGTTTCCATCTGATTTTATGTTTGAACTGAGTCAAGTTGAGTTTGACAGTTTGAGGTCACAATTTGTGACCTCAAAAAGAGGTGGATTACGTTACATGCCATTCGCTTTTACTGAACAAGGAGTGGCAATGCTTTCAAGCGTTTTAAATTCCGAAAAAGCCATTGCTATTAATATTGCAGTTATGCGAACTTTTGTTTCACTAAGACAATTTGCATTGAATTACAAAGATTTAAATAATAAAATCACAGAAATTGAAAAACAATTTCCGGATATTTATAAAATTTTAAACTTCTTGATGGATAAAGATAAAACGCTTTCATCAACGAAAGAACGTACAAAAATAGGATTCAAAAAATAACAATTATGCATATTCCAGCGACTATACTAGAAAAAGTAAATGAATGGTTAACGCCAACTTTTGATGAAGCTACCCATGCATCCATTATCGAAATGATGACTTCGTCTCCCAAAGAATTGGAAGAGAGTTTTTATAAAAATCTCGAATTTGGCACAGGTGGCATGCGAGGCATTATGGGTGTTGGTACCAACCGCATCAACAAATATACGTTAGGAAAAAATACACAAGGACTTTCAGATTACATTCTAAAGTCATTTCCAAACGAACAAACAAAGATAGTGATTGCTTATGACTGCCGTCACAACAGTGACACGTTGGCTAAAGTAGTAGCTGATGTTTTTTCCGCAAATGGAATTAAAGTGTACCTGTTTTCAGCTTTACGACCTACTCCGATTCTTTCATTTGCATTGAAATATTTAAACTGTCATGCAGGAATAGTATTGACTGCTTCTCACAACCCACCGGAATACAATGGTTATAAAGTGTATTGGCAAGATGGTGGTCAAATTGTGCCACCACAAGACGAAGAAATCATCAAAGTCATTGAAGATTTAAATTACAGTGAAATAAAATTCACTCCAAACGAAAGTTTGATTGAATATATTGACACCGATGTAGATCAAGCATTTATTAATTCTTCCATTGAAAATGCCAGTTTCAATACTCCAAAAGCGGCAAAAGAAGATTTAAAAATTGTATTTACTTCCTTACACGGAACATCGATTACTTTAGTGCCCGAAATGTTAGCAAAGGCGGGCTATACGAATGTGAATATTGTACCGGAACAAGAAGTTCCGGATGGAAATTTTCCAACCGTAAAATCTCCAAATCCCGAAGAACCCGAGGCGTTGACAATGGCTTTGGCTTTGGCTGAAAAAGTAAATGCTGATATTGTTATTGGAACCGACCCGGATGCCGACCGACTAGGAGTTGCTGTTCGTAACTCGGAAGGAAAGCTGACTTTATTAAATGGTAACCAAACAATGGTTATCATGACGGCCTTTTTATTGGAACAATGGAAAAGAGCCAATAAATTTAAAGGAAATGAATTCATTGGTACAACCATTGTTTCTACTCCAATGATGCTTGAATTAGCCGCTGCTTATGGCGTGGAATGCAAAGTAGGATTAACTGGTTTCAAATGGATTGCCAAAATGATAAAAGATTTCCCAAACCAGAAATTTGTGGGAGGAGGCGAAGAAAGCTTCGGATTCATGGTAGGCGATGCCGTTCGAGATAAAGATGCCATTGCCGCTACCCTACTCGTTTGTGAAATTGCTGCTCAAGCAAAAGCAGCGGAAAGCACCTTGTATCAAGAACTTCTGAATTTATATGTTGATCACGGCTATTTCAAAGAACATTTAATTTCTATCACCAAAAAAGGAATAGAAGGTGCCAATGAAATCAAACAAATGATGATTGATTTACGCAACAATCCATTAAAAGAAATCAACGGTCAACTTGTAATTTGTGTGGAAGATTATCAAAATTCTACTGTTTTAAATCTACTATCCAATGAAAAAGAACCTTTAGATATTCCAAAATCAGATGTATTGATTTATTACACCGAAGACGGTACAAAAATCTGTGCCCGACCCAGTGGTACCGAACCAAAAATTAAATTTTATTTCAGTGTGAACACTACTTTGGATGCTATTGAAAACGTCACTACTGTAGAAGCTGAATTAGATGCAAAAATAAAAGCTGTAATTGCTGATATGAAACTGAACTAATGGATCAAAACTTAAAAAAGATAATTCCGTTTGCTAAAAAATTTAAAGGACATATTTTTTGGAATGTGACCTTTAATGTTTTGTACGCCTTGTTTAGCACGCTTTCATTTGTTGCCTTATTTCCTTTAATGGAAGTATTGTTTAAAATGAATGAACGTGTAATTACTTTACCAAAGTACAATGGTATTATGGAATTGGGCTCCTACGGAAAACAATATCTCCAATACTATGTAACTAAATTATCGGAAGAAGAAGGGCCACAATATTCCTTATTACTAACGGTTGCCTTAGTCATTTCTACTTTTTTATTTAAAAATCTTTTTAATTATTTGGCGTCTCAGCATTTAACAAAAGTAAAAAATGGGGTGCTTCGTGATCTAAGAGAACAAATGTTTAGTAAAATCATAGCTCTGCCCATTTCATATTATTCAGAGAAAAGAAAAGGTGATATCATGGCCAGAATGTTAGGTGATGTAAACGAAGTTCAAAACTCCTTTTTTATGATTTTGGAACTAATTGTAAAAGAACCACTTACTATTTTGTTTGCCATCATAGCGATGATGAATATCAGTTTAAAATTGACGCTTTTTGTTTTTATTTTTATTCCAATTTCAGGATTTATCATTTCTAAAATTGGTAAAAGTTTAAAATCTAAGTCTCAAAATGCACAAAAAGAAAATGGTTTTCTAATCTCAATTGTTGAAGAAAGTTTAGGCGGGCTAAAAGTTGTAAAAAGCTATAACGCTGAAAGTTATTTTAAAAATATCTTTAACAACTCGATTGACAAATTACTCCGATTAAATAACAGCATCGGTAAGAAAAATAATTTGGCTTCTCCGATGAGCGAATTTATGGGAATTGTTGTGATTGCTATCTTACTTTGGTATGGTGGTAATTTAGTTTTAGTAGAACAATCCTTAAATGGTGCGTTGTTTATCGTTTATTTAGGATTAGCCTATAACATATTAACACCTGCAAAAGCAATTTCAAAAGCATCTTATGCTGTAAAAAACGGATTGGCAGCTGCTGAACGTGTTTTTGAAGTTTTGGAAGTAGAAAATACAATCACCGACAATCCTGATGCTATTCAAAAAAATTCATTCGATCAAAATATTACGATTGAAAACATTAACTTTAAATATGAAGATGAAATTATTCTGAAAAATTTCTCTTTAAAAATTCCAAAAGGAAAAACGGTTGCTTTGGTTGGACAATCCGGTAGTGGAAAAAGTACGATTGCCAATTTGCTCACCCGTTTTTATGATGTGAATGACGGAAGTGTAAAAATTGACGGAATAAACATTAAAGAAATGTCGTTAGAATCGTTGCGAAATTTAATGGGATTAGTTACACAAGATTCTATTTTATTTAACGATACAATCAAAAACAATATTCTTTTAGGAAAGCAAGATGCTACAGATGATGAAATCATCGAAGCCTTAAAAATTGCCAACGCCTATGAATTTGTGAAAGATTTACCGAACGGAATCAACACAAATATTGGTGATGCAGGCGGAAAATTATCCGGTGGTCAAAAGCAACGTCTTTCTATTGCACGAGCAGTTTTGAAAAATCCACCGATTATGATTTTGGATGAAGGAACCTCTGCTTTGGATACCGAAAGTGAAAAAATTGTTCAGATAGAATTAGAAAAGTTAATGCAAAATAGAACTTCAGTAGTCATTGCTCACCGTCTTTCTACCATTCAAAATGCAGATTTAATTGTGGTGATGCAAAAAGGTGAAATTGTTGAACAAGGAACACATGATGAATTGTTATCTCAAAATGGAATGTATTCCAAATTAGTAATGATGCAAAGTTTCGAATAAAAATTAAAAATAATAGCTTATATCCTTTAACTTTTTAACTTATTAGGAATAAAATGTATATTCATAATTCCGACATAAAACTTCCCGAAGATCCGGACACTATTGTGTGGAAATACTTGGATTTGTCTAAATTTTTGGATTTGTTACTTTCAAAAAAGCTCTTTATGTCTAGGTCGGATAAATTTGAAGACCAATACGAAGGAACGTTTAGCGAGCCAACCTTCGAAGAAATTCGAAAAATTGCCGAAAATAATCCTGAGTTTTTAGATTATTATAAATCCCATCGCGAAAAAATTGTGATTAGTAGTTGGCACATCAATGAATATGAATCGTTTGCTATGTGGCAAATTTTCACCAAAAACAACGAAGGATTAGCTATACAATCTACCGTTAAAAGATTACAGGAAGCAATGAAACCGGAAACTAAAACAACTCAATATATTGGGGAAGTAAATTATATCGATTATAAAAAAGAATACATTCCTTTTGATGACACTTTTTTTCCCTTTTTATTTAAACGAAAAAGTTTTCAATACGAACGAGAGGTGCGCATTATTTCTGATGTGACTCAAAATAATATTTTGATAAATGAAGGATTAAAAATTGATGTCGATATTCACCAACTCATTGAAAAGATTTATATTCATCCGAAATCAGAAAACTGGTATAAAAATTTAGTGATTCAGTTAATGGAACAACTGGGTTTTAATTTTTCAATCGAAAAATCTGATTTAGAAAGTGATATTCTGATTTAATGAAACGGTTTATATTCGTTTAACTTCCATTCTTTATCCATTAAATCAACAAAATAATAAAATACAGTATCATCTTTATCAAAATCGCCGTTTTTGTTGGTATCTTCAGTTGTTCTAAAATAAAGTCTGTTTTTTGTTTCAATTAAATTCCAATCAATTAATTCTTGAAAATCAGGTGATAATTTAATAAAATGATTTCCTGAAATTTCACTGATGTAAAGCGATTTGATATCATTAGCATCTAGCTTTCCATCTTTGTTAGTATCCATATCAGAAATAGAATAAACTAAAATCTGTTTTTTTGTTTTTTCCGCAATTGTATTTAAAAAAGTAGCGGTTTGTATAATAACAATTTTATCGGTTAATGGTCTTGTTGCTGTTGAATCTAGATGTTGAAAACGGATATTATTCAAGTATCCTGTTATTTCGAATCGATTATAATTTGAAATAGAATAACTCACCCGACTTGTACTTGATGAACCATAACTGGATTTTGAACTGCCATCATACACTCTAACATCTCCAATTGGATGCAGCAAAAAACTGGTTCCTTCCATGTGAATGGGTAAATCAGCAATTTTGATTTGAGTGGTATCTTTTTTCACTTCCACTTGTGCAGGCGATTCTTTATAGGTTACTTTTGGCTTCTCCTTTTCACCTTCTTTACAACCAAAAGTTACTACTAAAATCAATAATAAAACAGCTTTAATAAAAGTCTTCATACGATTATGAGTTATTATCCAAAGATATAAAATTTAATCTTTAGTTAGAGTCGTGCAGTCAATTTCACATTAAAAACTCTGGTCGTCATATAATTTGGTATACCATATTGAGTTTTGGTATACACATCGCGTACCCATGTATTTGTTATGGCATTTTGATTATTAAACAAATTAAATATTTCCAATCCAACAGACA
Source organism: Flavobacterium sp. (assembly GCF_044361015.1). Classification (GTDB taxonomy): domain Bacteria; phylum Bacteroidota; class Bacteroidia; order Flavobacteriales; family Flavobacteriaceae; genus Flavobacterium. The sequence continues at coordinate 103,720 of NZ_JBIKJL010000003.1, read as the reverse complement.
GGTCTTTAAAATGTTTTAACCAATGTCCTTCAGGCCTTAAATCATTTTTTTCTGTCAGTACATAGGAAAAACCAACATCCGCTCTACGATAATCTTTCAAACGCAATTGGTAATCATATGGATCAGCATAAGATGGAGAACCACCAGGAAGACCTGTATTATAAACCAAATTTAAGTACATTTTTAAACTTGGAATAGACGGAACATAATCCTGAAAAAGTACGCCAAATTTCAACCGTTGATCCGATGGTCTAGCAATATATCCTTTATCCTGAATGTTTTCCTCAGTTTTTAAATAACCTAAACTAAACCAAGATTCTGTTCCGGGAACAAATTCACCGTTAATTCTAAAATCTGCACCATAAACATAGGCTTCCGTTTCATTATCAGCTCGGTAACGAATTCGAACATTATCAACGGTATAAGCATTTACATCAGCGAGCGTTTTATAATATAATTCGCTGACCAATTTAAATGGTCTGTTCCACATTTTGAAACTGTAGTCATTACCCATAATAAAATGAATGGATTGTTGAGCTTTAACATCCGGTTGGATCACCCCGTCATAATCCCGCAGTTCACGATAAAATGGAGGTTGGTAATAAAATCCTCCGGAAACTCTAAAAACCATATCACTATTCCAATCGGGTTTAATAGCAAATTGTGCTCTCGGACTAAATACTGTTTGTGCTTGAGATTGAACGCCGTCACCAGAAACTTGCCAATGTTGCATCCGTACACCGGCATTATACCAAACTTCACTGGTACCTAAAGTAGCTTTTTTACTCCATTGCCCATATCCTGAAAAGCGATCGATAGTTACAAAATTAGTTGCCCTAACATCTTGATAGGGAACTAAGGGGCCTATATAAGGGTTGTAAGGCTGATCATTTACCGGAAAATCGCGAGGCGGATTAATAGAAAATCCTGCAGAATCGATTACTTCCCATTCCACTAATCTATCCCTGATGTCTTCACGGGTATATTTAACGCCCCATTCAATGGCGTGCGTTTCTATTTTGTGAAAACCTTTCACTTCAGCATTAATAATCAAGGCATCTAAATTGTTACGCCCATGATTAAGTTGTGTACCAATCCCACGATTAAAGGTTACATCTCCAAACGTTTCTGAACCAATATTACTGTCTACTTCGCCTAAATAATAAGCAGCCAATATATCAAAATACTCTTGCTCTTGTGTGTGATAAACTGAACCGATAAACTTTAAGGTTGTGTTGTCATTTACAGTAAAGGATGTTTTTATCGCCCCAAATAAAGTTTGGTATTTATCTTTTTCCTGACCTTCATAAAAAACCTGTAAAGCAATCGGTTCATCGATTGTTCCAAAATTAGTCTGTCGTGTCAAAGGCTCATAATTATAGGTATTCTGAGAAATATTTCCTAAAAATCCCCATTGCCATCTTGCATTAGGCGTATAAGTCAAATACGTTTGAATGTCTGCAAAAGTCGGATTGAAATTTGACTCTGTTTCCTGACTGTTAACCAATAAACTATTATCTCTGTAGCGAACTCCGGTGATATTAGCCCACTTTTGATTCTTGCTCACTCCTTCTAAAGTTAAACTTCCACCTAATAAACTGGCTTCTAAAGCCGCTGCAAAATGAGTTGGAATTCGATAAGTAATATCTAATACTGAAGATAATTTATCGCCATATTTAGCTTGAAAACCACCAGCAGAAAAATCAACATTCTGCACCATATCCGTATTTGTAAAACTCAATCCTTCCTGTTGACCGGAACGAATCAAAAACGGACGATAAACTTCAATTTCATTGACATAAACTAAGTTCTCATCATAATTTCCACCCCGAACAGAATATTGTGTACTTAATTCGTTATTTGAATTTACGCCGGGTAAAGTCTTTAAAATATTTTCAACGCCTGCATTTGCACCTGGAATTTGGCGAATAATAGCGGGTTCGATTGCCGTAATCCCTTCTACTCGTTTCTGTTTTCCGGAAGAAATGATAACCTCTCCCAAAAGTTCATCCGAATCACTCATTTGAAAATTATATTCATAATCTTCGTTAGTTTTTAATTCTATTCGTAAAGTAGCTCTTTTTAAGGAAATATGTGTAAAAACCAAAGTGATTCTTTGATTCGCAGGAATAGTTAAGATATAAAACCCATTTTCGTTGGTAACGGTGCCTTTATCCTGAAAATTAATACTGACTCCTTCAACCGGATTGTTGTTTTCATCTAATATAATTCCTTTAATTCTGGCGGTTTGGGCATTTGAGGCAAATCCGACACAAAAAAGCAGGAAAGCCAATAAAATTTGTTTTGTTTTCAAAAGATAGGTTTAAGGTTGCTGACTTCTAAAAAAATGTGATTCAAATATAGTAGAATTTCCAACATTATCGGTTACTACAATTTTTAATTCATTTCGTCCTTCTATAACGACATTATCTGAAAAATCGTGTGTAATTTTATTGGTCTTGTAATCATAATCAAATAATATCCATTTTCCGTTCAAGTAACCCGTATAAGTTTTAATCCCTGAAAGATCATCAGTTATTGCAAATTGAATATCATTTTGCTTACTTAACCATTTACCTTCCTGAAAGTTAACAGAAGTGATTTTAGGCGAAACAGAATCTTTTATTAATCGAAATTCCCCTAAATTACGCGTCCATGTTGTAAATTTTTTTTCTTTTATTTTCGTTGAATTATAATATGTTTTTTTACCGTTAATGGTGGCAATGAAAAACTTATCACGGTCAGCATCAGGAATCGAATCCTCTTCAAAAGTGACAGAAAAATTGGAATGAACGGGCGTTGAATCATCGTGTAAATACAAAACCTTGTCTTTTACGTCAAATTTTAAATGAAAATCATAGTAAAAAGTTTGCTCTGGTATAAATACTGAAATCTTATCTTTTTCAAAAATATATTCGTTTTCTGATTTAATAAAATAATTTGTTTTTTTAATCACTTTTGGAATTTTAACTTCCTGATTAGCAGATTCTATAGGAATAGTTATTGCTGTTTTATTGCCATGAAAATCAGCAATTTCTACTTTATAAATTGAAGAAATATTAGGCGGAATTGTAATAATCCCATCCGTTAAACTGGAAGAAATTAAACTGAGGGGATATTTTTTTGTATAATACAATTTCTGAACCCGTTGATTCATCTTTTTATACCGATAATAATCAATATACGCATTAATATAACGGGTTTCTTCATAGCTAAATGTATTAAAAGCAATGTCAAAAGCAGGTTTTCCATCTAAATATGTTTGCATTTTATAAATTCCGTTTTTACCGTAATTATTATCAGATCCGTCATAGGTATTAACCCCTATACCGATTTTCCCTTTAGCTAAAACTTTTGAGGATAAATAAGTTCCGTCTTTTTGTAATGATATGGGAATAGAAATTGGCTGTTGAGATTGATTCACAACAGCATCATCACTGATGGGATAAACCACAATTTCATTCACAACCGGAACTTTAGTGTCTTTTATTTTAGCATTTAATCCAAAAAACAACGGATTGATTATTTTTTCAGTTTGTGTATCTCGGTATTCAAAATGCAAATGCGGACCGCCGGAACCTCCGGAATTTCCGGACAAAGCAATAATCTCTCCCTGTTTTACAGGCAGAACGCCTTCGCCCAAAATAAGGTCAACTTCGAAACTTTGTTCTTTGTAATGTTGTTCTTTTAAATAGGCGTCAATCTTAGGTGAAGTCTTCAACAAATGTCCATAAACCGAAGTATACCCGTTTGGATGGATAATATAAAGTGCTTTCCCATAACCAAAAGTGGAAATTTTAATTCTGGATATATACCCATCTCCGGTAGCATAAACATTAAAACCGGTTTTTGATTGTGTTCTAAAATCTAAACCGGAATGAAAATGATTAGAACGCAACTCACCGAAAGTGCCGGAAAGTGAAAGCGGAATATCTAAAGGAGAAATAAAATCATTTTGCGGATAGTTCACCTGTGAAAAGGCATTGATTGAGGCAAAAAGTAATAATAAAGTGTATTTCATGGCTTCGGATTTTTGCTAATTTAAAAAAAGTATAGCAAATTTCAAACCAAAGCTAAAAAATACTATTTCAATGATTTACCAACAGTTAGTGAGAAATAAAAATTGAATATAAAATTTACTTTTTTTATTTGCGTTAATCGTTTAGGAATACTAACTTTGTAAATCGTGTAATGAATATATGCTCCAATGAGTGAAATGGTAGAAATTGTTGATTCTCTTGAAAATAGACTCTCCAAACTGATAAGCAAAATGCAAGGTTTAGAGACAACTATACAAGATTTAAAACAGGAATTAAACAAGGCAAACCAAAACATACAAATTCAAGCCAGTGAGATGGAAAGCTTAAAAAAACAGTATGAAAAACTCAAAATAGCCAATTCGTTATTAGGCAGTGACGAAAACAAAAGAGATACGAAGCTTAAAATAAATTCATTAATTCGTGAAATTGATTACTGTATTGCACAGTTATCTGATTAATACAGCATGAACGAAAAGCTTAAAATTAAATTATCAATTGCTGACCGCGTTTATCCGTTAACGGTGGACCCAAGTCAGGAAGAAGGATTGCGAAGTGCTTCAAAAAAAATTGATGTGATGATTAAGCAATTCGAACAAAATTATGCTGTGAGAGATAAACAAGATGTTTTGGCCATGTGTGCCTTGCAGTTTGCCTCGCAATTAGAGCAAAAACAAATCGAAAAAACGGAAGATAATCAGGAATCGTTAGAGAGACTGAAAAAAATAAATGATTTATTAGACAATTATCTGGAAAAATAAATACGTTCTTACTCACTAATTAAGATACTGCCTACATTAGTTTCTATTTGATAAACTCAACACTAACAATTTAGAATGAGCAAATCTTCATTACTAAAGCATGCCCTCCTTGTAGTGGGATCCTTGAACAATGAGTTAGCTCAAAACTTGTCTTATCGAGTTTATACAATCACCTAATGTAGGCTTTTTTTATATATAAACCTTAAAAACAAATGGACAGTACATTACTACTTATTATCGCAGGAATTATTGGAATTACAGCGGGTTTTTCTATCGCAAAAGTCATTGAAAAAAGCAACGTTTCCAACCTTATAAAAAACGCAAAAAAGGAAGCTGCTTCCATCTTAAAAGATGCAAAAGTTGAAGCTGAAAATATCAAAAAAGACAAACTCCTTCAAGCGAAAGAAAAATTTTTAGAGTTAAAATCAGAACATGAAAAAGAGATTTTATCCAAAGACAAAAAAATAGCGGAAGTTGAAAAAAGGACAAGAGATAAAGAATCTCAAGTTTCGAGTGAACTAGCTAAAGCAAAGAAATCAGCAGATGATTTTGAAATCAAAATTGTAGATTACAATAACCGAATTGAAATTTTAGACAAAAAACAAATTGAACTGGAAAAACTTCACAAAAGTCAGGTGCAACAATTAGAAGTTATTTCCGGTTTATCAGCTGAAGATGCCAAAGAACAATTAGTTGAAAACTTAAAAGCAGAGGCTAAAACAAAAGCAATGGCTCATATTCAAGACACTTTGGAAGAAGCCAAATTAACCGCACAACAAGAAGCTAAAAAAGTAATCATCAATACGATTCAACGCGTAGGGACTGAAGAAGCAGTTGAAAATTGTGTATCTGTTTTCAACATTGAATCAGATGACGTAAAAGGAAGAATCATTGGTCGTGAAGGTCGAAACATACGTGCTTTAGAGGCTGCAACCGGAGTAGAAATCATCGTAGACGATACCCCGGAAGCAATTATACTTTCTTGTTTTGATCCTGTTCGAAGAGAAATTGCCCGTTTAGCATTACATAAATTAGTTACCGATGGTCGTATTCACCCAGCCAGAATTGAGGAAGTAGTTGCTAAAACCACTAAACAAATTGACGATGAAATCATTGAAGTTGGTAAACGCACCGTAATCGATTTAGGAATTCACGGTTTACATCCGGAATTGATTAAAGTGGTTGGTCGAATGAAATACCGTTCTTCGTACGGACAAAACTTATTACAACACTCTAGAGAAGTAGCCAAATTGTGTGGAATCATGGCCGCTGAATTAGGATTAAATGTAAAATTGGCCAAACGTGCCGGATTATTGCATGATATCGGAAAAGTGCCAGATGCTGAAAGTGAACTGCCTCACGCCATCTTAGGGATGCAATGGGCTGAAAAATTCGGCGAAAAAGAAGAAGTATGTAACGCTATTGGAGCTCACCACGATGAAATTGAAATGAAATATTTAATTTCACCGATAATTCAAGTGTGTGATGCAATTTCAGGGGCAAGACCCGGAGCAAGAAGACAAGTATTGGATTCGTACATTCAACGTTTAAAAGATTTGGAAGCCATTGCTTTCGGATTTAATGGTGTGAAAAGTGCTTATGCTATTCAAGCAGGACGTGAGTTGCGTGTAATTGTTGAAAGCGAAAAAGTTTCCGACGATCAAGCGGCAAAACTATCCTTTGAAGTTTCTCAAAAAATTCAAACAGAAATGACTTATCCCGGACAGGTAAAAATTACTGTGATTCGTGAAACCAGAGCAGTGAATATTGCGAAATAATTTAGTGTTCAGCTGACAGTCCCTGTTTTCAGTTACCGTATTTAAAAAGCATAACTAATAAAAAAGCAATTTCTGCAATAGAATTGCTTTTTTTATTTTAACTAAAAATCTGTAAACTGTGACTTAAAACAGCAACTCTACTATACACTGCGACTGTATACTATTTCCTCGGGTGAAACTTGTTGACAATTTGCGTAAGATGTTTTCGATCCAAATGCACATATATTTCAGTAGTTGTAATCGATTCATGTCCTAACATCAACTGAATCGAACGCAAATCGGCACCATTTTCCAACAAATGTGTAGCAAAAGAATGGCGGAAGGTATGCGGACTAATCGATTTGTTCAAATTGATTTTTACAGCTAAATCTTTGATGATAGTAAAAACCATCGCCCGCGTTAATTGCTTTCCTCTTCTGTTTAAAAACAAAGTATCTTCGTGGCCTTTTTGAATGGGAATATGTGTTCGTATCAAGTTTTTATACGTTTCCATGTATTTTTGGGTAGTCTTACCAATAGGAACAAAACGTTGCTTGTTTCCTTTACCGGTAATTTTGATAAAACCTTCGTCAAAAAATAAATCAGAAATTTTTAAAGAAACAAGTTCAGAAACTCGAAGACCACAACCGTACAAAGTTTCAAGCATTGCTTTATTGCGTTCGCCTTCTTCCTTTGATAAATCAATGGCAGCAATCAATCGATCGATATCTTCAATTGATAAAGTATCCGGAAGTTTTCTTCCTAATCGTGGAGTTTCAATCAATTCCATTGGATTATCAGTCCGATAATCTTCAAAAATTAAATAGTTAAAAAAACTTTTTAAACCTGAAATAATTCTGGCTTGCGAACGTGGATTCACTTCTTTGGAAACTGCATAAATAAATTGCTGAATTTCTTCTTCACTAATATTTATTGGATTTTTAGAAATTCCGTGAGTTTCTAAAAACTGTGTCAGCCGCACTAAATCAAAAGTATAATTGGCTAAAGTATTTTGCGACATTCCCCTTTCTATTTTTAAATAGGATTGAAAACTTTTTATATACGTTTGCCAGTTCATGTTTCAAATGTAATCTGATTTAAGGAAATAAAAAAACCTTTCAGTGATTGAAAGGTTTTGAATTGTAAATTATTTAAAATTAATTTTTCTTCCATTTTCCTCCACCTATATAAAAACCTAGGTTTACAGCAAAATAAGAATTAGAAATATCTTCAGTGGTTAATGGTCCATTTAAATAAAGCGGTGTTTTAGGTACAAAGTTGTACTCTAAATTCATTCTGAATTTTCCCCATTCAAATCCACCTCTAATAACTCCTCCAAAGCCACTATCCGAATCCAAATTATCCACCTCTACATCCTCATCAGCACGAACGCTCAAAGCAGTTGCGTAACCAATACCACCACCAACAAAGGGTACAAAAGATTTACCCGATGGAAAATAGTAATCAAAAGTTCCAAAATAGGAACCTATTCCTGTGGCTGTTACTAATGTTGTATTACCAATCTCTTCCAAATCACGTACAATGGCAGCACCACCTATACGTAAACCAACGCTCATGTTTTCTTTAATATTGTATTTTGGTTCAATATCAAATGAAATACCTAATCCCCCACTAGCAGGAATAATTCCCATATCTAATCCAACACGAAAACCTCCCTCGCGTTGTGCTTGAGTAAACCCGAAAATTAACAAGGCTACAACTGATAAGATTATTTTTTTCATACTTTATATTATTTTTATTTACACAAATTTAGGAATAAAATTCTGTATTTAAAACAAAAACCACACAGATTGCGTGGTTTTTGATATTAAACAAAAACGGACTACCATCTATATAATAATCCAAACTGTGGTTGAGCAAAAATGTTATTAAACAAATTTACATTTACATTTAAATCACTTGAGTTATCACCATTTTCAGGATTAGTACTATTGTAACTCAAAATATTAGCTAGTTTAAATGTAGCTGCCCAATTACCTGTAAAAAAGTAATTGATTCCCAAATCAATGTTAGCATTCAAATCGCCATTGGTTTGATCTTTACCAAAAGGATTAAAATCCCCATTTGCGTCATAAAAACCGTTAGATTTAACACTTGAATATCCTAACCCAACTTCTCCATAAGCTTGAAAATTCTTTTTTTCGCCAAGAGACAAAAAGTAATAACGACCAAATGCAGTTACACCGAACTTATTTTCCTCGAGTGCATTATTGTCTGATCCTGAAAAATTCAATCGTCCACCAATAGCCCACTTTTCAGTTAACAAATAGCCTATACTTGGATTAAATGACCAGCTGTCTACTACATCTCCTGATCTAAAGCTGAAGCTTCCTTCTACAAACATATCTCCCTCAGAGAATCCATATGTTGTAGCTTCATCTTGAGCGTTAGCAATTCCAAAGGAAGCAACTGCTAAAATCGATAAAATAATTTTCTTCATATTTTACTTGTTTTAAAATTTATAAAGCAAAATTAAAATATTAAAAATACTTGTATATGAAGGCATTTTGTAGTTGTTAACAAAGTTGTTAACATCCTGTAAGTATAATGTTAATAACATTGTCGATTAAAAGCGTTTGATTTAACTTATTAAAATCTATTCTCGAGAAATTAAATTATCCTGTTCTTTACACATCTTTAATGAATAGCTTCGTTTTTATATTAATAGTATCAAAGCTATATTTTTCATAATGTCAGTAAAATTTGATGCTTTTAGACTTATCAACATTTTAGTCAACAAACAAGGTGATTCATTAACAATAAAAAAAAATATTGCTCCATAAAAAAAATTTTATACATTTGATAAATTTTAAAAATTTATAAAAATGAAAAAAATCAGTTTAGTTATTGCATTTTTTGCAATTGGAATTTTTAGTAGCAACGCACAAGTATTGAAGTTTGGTGTAAAAGCGGGGGTTAACTTCTCTAGTCTCGAAGGAGATAACATTGAAGCATTAGACACCTATACCAGTTTTCATTTTGGAGGTTTGTTAGAAGTTAAGTTATTGGAAAACTTTTCTATACAACCCGAGTTATTGTACTCGTCTCAGGGGGCAAAAGTTGATGTTGCTGGTCTTGAAGATATTAATTATAACTACATCACAGTACCCGTTTTGGCAAAATTTTACTTGATTTCAGAGAAATTAAGCATAGAAGCTGGGCCACAATTTGCGTTTTTAATTAACGAAGATGTTCCGGATCAATTTGAGACAGAAAGTTTTGACTTTGCCGCAGTTGGTGGTTTAGGATTAAATCTTACTGACCATATCCTTGTTCAAGCAAGATATGTTCTTGGTTTAACCGAGGCTGATAAAGAAGCCGAAGTAACCAACAGAGTCATTCAACTTTCAGTGGGATACCGCTTTTAATTGGTGATGTAAAATAAAAAGGCTATCTAAACTATTTTAGATAGCCTTTTTATTTAAACTTACTCTATTATTTACAACATTTTCCTCCTCCAACGAAAAAACCGAAAGTAAGAGCAAAATAAGAATTATAAATGTCGGTTGTGGCAATTCCGCTTACTAAATACAATGGTGTTTTTGGAACTAATTTTTACTCTAATCCCAATCTGAACTTACCCCATTCAAAAGCGCCACGAAGAACAACAGCAAGTCCACCTTTAAACTGCACTTCCCTGACATCTTCATTTTCTTCATTTTCATTAATCAAACTTAATGCACTTGCAAATCCCTATTCCCCCTCCAAAAAATGGAACAAAATTTTTCCATTAACAAAATAATAATTACAAGTCACCAAAAACGAATAAACATACCTTTCAGTGGTTTTTAAGGTGATAAAAATGAAAAAATCCGCATCTCTAATAATACCTGTTCCAGCAACGCGTAAACCAATTTTTAAATTTTTTTGGATTACGTATTTAGACTCTAACATTAAAGTGAGCCCTAATCCATCTTTAACAAAAGCATAACAGGCATCCGTTCCATTCTAAATTGACCTTCCTGCTTTTAAAAAGAATTAAATGAAAGCAATCCAAATACAATAATCGGCATCAATTTTTTCATTTATAATCGGATTTTTCTACTGTTTACAAATACTATTTAGCAAGTTTTTCAGAAACTTTTTCTGATACTAATCCGCCTTTAGCACTTGAAACTTCAACCGTTGCATTGGATGGATTTCCTTTTACAATCCAGCGAACTTTTACACTGCCCATACCGCTGATGTTGGGCACTTCAATTTGTTCAGGTCGGTATTTTTGTTCTGTAAATAAATTTAGATCTTCGTTTTCAACAGTCATTCCTACAACCACAGTACTTCCTTTTAAAGTAATATAATTGGGTTGCTCGATTTTGTTTTTCACATCATGTGTTGAATGCGTTGGAATAATACGCGTATTCATAATTGTTGCAGTAACGGCTACTAAATCGCCTGATAACTTTTCGGTTTTGATGTCTACTATTTCCAATTTTGGGGTTTGATACGCGTGGTATAAAGTAAATGCCATATTCCGATGGGCATCTTCTTGCAACATAAATCCCGGATGGTTTCGAATGTAATTCTTTTTTGAACCTCCTACTTCAATCTCGCCAAATTGCGGATGAACAAACGTTTTCCATTCAACATAACCATCTCCAAATAGCAGATATTTATCAAATTCATTGAATTCATCGTTATCCCATCTACTCCATGAACTTTTTTGATTGAATAATTTATAAGAAGTCATTAATTCGTTACTAAAGGTAAATATTCCACGAGTCAAACATAGAAAATCAATTTCTCCTCCATAAACAGTATATAAATCTTTGTGTAAAATAAAATAGTTATAACCCGGAATCAACTTCTCACCTAATTTTCCAATGTTGTCATATACTTCAATATCTTGTCTGCTAAACAGTGGGTCATCTTCGGCAGCACCGGGACCTCGTAAAAACATCCCCCCGTAATTGTGGTAACTTTGAGCTCCGGCAATGTTAGGATGATTCACTACAAAATCTTTGACCGCTCTTGTTTCAGGTAATGTTCCCGGATAAAATAACGCTCCGTTTTGAACATAATTGGGTTGCCAATTCCAAGCCCAGTCACGGTTAGGGTCATAGGTTCCGGTGTTATCTTCATTTACTAATCCGTCTTTGTCGTTGTCAATTCCTTCATAACCTAACATTTCATAGTCTCCTTTTTCATCGCCGCGAACTTGATACATGCGACTGGGATATTTAGGATCGACTTTCCAACGACCGGTTTTCGATTTTCTACGCATCATGACGATATTTCCATCTCCGTCTAAATCGTCTAATTTATCTTCATTAACCAAATCATCACCATCATTGTCAAAAGCACGCATACCGGAACGTGAGGTGTTGGCATTATTTGGCGTGTGAATAAAATTTTCTCTGGAATCAGGACTGATAGTCACTGCTATATAAAACACTTTTTCTTTCAACAAAGTGTTGATAAACTTAACTGTTTGAAAACTTTCTGCCAAATACCAAGCGGTGTACATCGAAACCTCAACACCTTGAAGTTCGTTGGCATGAATACCGCCGTCGATGTAAAAACCGGGTTTGTGTTCAATTTTCCCTGTTTTAAAATCAGAAATCGTTAATACCCAAATATCTCTATTTTCATAGGACTTCCCGATGGATTCCATTTTAACTAAGTTAGGATAGGACTTTACTAAATCTTTACAGAATTGGGTAATTTGAGCATAATCGTGGTAACGGTCCCACGACATGGGAACCTTCGGATTGGCAGGCGAACCTATCGCTCGCATCCCATTTAAATCTTGTGAAGCACTATCGTTTTTCTGAGCTGAAACACTCCAAAAAGAAAAACTTAATAAACTATAGAGTATGTATTTTTTCATCTTTTTACTTATTTCAATTCAACGATTAGTTCTTTTACTCCGGTTGTAGCACACCCTGTTTGAATAGTCACTTTTCCCGAACCGGAAATTAGCCATGAATATTCTTCAGATTCTCCGGCTTGCATGGCGTTTCTTAAAAAGTATTTTCTTCCGGATACAATGGACTGATTTTTAGTTAGAACCACTTCCGTTTTCATACGCGATACAAAACGAATTTTATCGCCAATTTCCGTGTACGTTGGCAATAAGCCTTTGTTGACCACCTTTACTGTCACACGATATAAATCGTTTTGAACTTTTTCCACAACCGGTGTAGTAGTTTCAATTTTAGGCATGGCTGCTAAAAATTCTTCCAAAAAAAGTTTATGTTTCGTAGTGCTTTCCTCTAAATATTTAGCTGGTGGATTGTTTAAAGCATAAGGCACAAAACCGCCCACTTCAGCTTTTTGATTAGGAAAGTCGGGATGTTTCACAGGAGTCCAATTTACAAACACATTGGTCAGATTTTCTTTGGTTGCCCAATTTAAATAGGCTAATTCCTGATTTGGTTCAACAGAGTCCTTTTTGGGTTTTTCGAACTTTACTTGGGAGGAATCTTTTTTTACCTCCTCTTTCGGAATCCACCAACCCGGCGTTGAAAAACTGAGTCTTCCGGCATGATAATAAGCTGTCTGAGCAAAATTTCCTTTGGTCATTGGTGACTTTGGAGCATCCTTTATTTTGGCTTTTTCAGTGTATAAAGAGGAAACCAACTCGCCAGTTTTTACATCTTTTTCTAACCAACTTTTAATGATTCTGCTACTCGCCATTTTCGAATCATACTTAGGAGCTTCCGAAAGGTTGTTATGCATTCCAAAAGTAAAAACAGCATAAATATTCTGATTCAGATATAAAAAATCTAAAAGTGCACGGGTTTCAGGTTCTGAAGCGACATAAACACCAGAGCCTTTTTCAAAAACAGGGTGATCAAACGTGAAATTTTTATCGATATTCACGCCTTCGGAGAAATCTTCATTGAAATTTCCATCCTTATCGTTGTCAAATCCTTCGGATAAAACAAGATACTTTCCTATTTGATTTTTAGTTGGATCTGCTTTAACCAACAATCGAGGATCATCCGGACTTTCAATATACGTTCCGGAAACATCCTCAATACGAATTTGCGTAATTAATCCGTCATTATTCATGTCTTCAAACGGATCTTCCCCAATTTGGCCATCGCGGTCGTCATCAGTTTTTGTGGCATTGCCGCTTTTTTCCATTTTTAATTTTCCAAAAAAAGCATCCATTGCATCCGGATTTACGGAAGGAACAAAATAAAGTGTTTTCTCAGAAAGTAATTTTGATAGATTTTCACTTTTAAGCAGTTGGTCAATTAACTGAACGGCCATTTGTGTTCCCACCTGATGTTTGCCATCAATTCCGGCAGTAATTAGTAACGCTGGTTTTGGTTTTGTAGATTCCGAAAGTGTCACCAGCCACAAATCCTTGCCGCCACTACTTTTTCCAATGGATTTAACCTTACAGAATTTACTTTTTGATTCAAATTCCTTCAGTTTTTTAGAAAGACTTTCATAATTGAGGTAATCACTTTGGCCATAGGTTAGTGCAAATGAAAACAACAATAAAAACAGTATTCTTTTGTTCATACAATGATTGTTAATTAGAATTTTAAAAATAGTAGATTAAGTTGTAGTAAAATGTTAATTTTAAACTAATCTTTTTAATCTTTAGTTTTTAGCTATCAATTTTTGATATTTTTACCTAAATTGTTATAGTATGAAAATTATCATCATCAATGGTCCCAATTTGAATTTACTCGGAAAAAGAGAGCCTGAAGTATATGGTTCAGAAACATTTGATTCTTTTTTTAATCAATTAAAAAATGATTTTCCACAAATGGAGCTATCCTATTTTCAAAGTAATATTGAAGGAGAATTGATTGATAAAATTCAGGAGGTCGGATTTTCATACGACGGAATCATTTTAAATGCCGCGGCTTACACGCACACTTCAATAGGTATTGGCGATGCGGTAAAAGCTATTGCCACACCCGTTATTGAAGTGCATATATCGAACACCTTTGCAAGAGAAGCATTCCGACACCAATCATTTATTTCTCCAAATGCTAAGGGGATTATCATTGGTTTTGGCTTGCAGAGTTACGTTTTAGCTCTCCAATCGTTTTTAAGATAAAATCCATACAACCTTTTCATTGATAAAATTGTCTCTTTATAAAACCTCCTTTTATGAAAAACATCTTTACATTACTTTTTTTATTTGTTACTTCTGTTACTTTTTCGCAGATAAAAGGAACGATAACCGATGAAGCCAACAAACCACTACCTTTTGTAAACATTTATGTCGAGAACACCTATGTTGGAACTACCTCAAATGAAAAAGGACAATATGAACTCAACGTTCAAAACAAAGAACAAGTGACAATTATTTTCCAATATTTAGGGTATAAAACTCAAAAACACACTTTAGCTATTGAAAAATTGCCTTATACTTTTAATGTTACTTTAAAAGAGGAAAATTATAAATTAAATGAAGTCGTCCTGAGTTCAAAAGACAATCCGGCAAATGCAATCATCCGAACTGCAATTGCTAACAGAAAAAAGAACTCCGATAAAACAGCCCGATTTACGGCAGATTTCTATTCTCGAGGCATATTTAGATTGAAAAATGCTCCCAAGAAAATCTTAGGTCAGGAAATTGGCGATTTTGATGGAGCTTTAGATTCAACCGGAAGTGGAATTTTATATTTATCGGAAACAGTTTCTAAAATTACTTTTGAAAAGCCGGATCAATTAAAAGAACGAATCATCGCGTCTAAAATTAGCGGTCAAAACAATGGTTTCAGTTACAACACGGCTCAAGCAACATCTTATGATTTTTATGATAATACCATTGAACTAGGCACTAATTTGATTTCGCCAATCGCCGACAATGCTTTTAGTTATTATAAATACACTTTGGAAGGAACTTTTTATGATGATAATAATAATTTAATTAATAAAATTAAAGTGACTCCCAAAAGAGATGTAGACCCTGTTTTTGAAGGTTTTATATATATTGTAGAAGATAGTTGGGCAATTTATGGTGTTGATGTGGATATCAAAGGGTATCGAATGAAAGAAGAGTTTTTAGATGTCATGAATTTAAAACAAAACTTCAGTTACAATAAAACCAATCAACTTTGGGCAAAAAATTCCCAAAGCCTAGAATTTGAAGCGGGTGCTTTTGGCATTAAATTCAATGGGAAATTTACATACGTTTACAGTAATTACGACTTCAAAGACCAATTTGAAAAGAAAACGTTCACCAAAGAAATCTTGAGTTTTGAAGACAATGCTAATAAAAAGGATTCCACTTATTGGAATATGATGAGGCCTGTTCCGCTGACAGATGAAGAAAATAATGACTACTTACGAAAAGACAGTATTCAAACCTTGCGGAAATCAAAACCCTATTTAGATTCCATTGATGCAAAAAATAACAAATTTAAAATTTTAAAAATCTTAACTGGTTACAGCTATAGAAATTCATTTGAAAACTGGAATTTTAATTATGAAGGTATCATTAAGTTAATTCACTTTAATACCGTTCAGGGTTGGCATGTTTCTACAGGAATCTCATATATTAAACGAAATGAAGAAACCAGAAAATATTTAACCTATGGAGCTGATTTTAATTATGGTTTTTCGGAAGAAAAATTCAGAACTACCGGCTTTTTCAACACTCGGTTAAGCACGAAAACCAATAGTAACCTGTCAATTACCGGTGGTAGCAAAGCCGAACAATTTAATACCAGTGAACCGATTAGTCTCTTAATAAACACTGTTGCAACACTCTTTTTTGAAGAAAATTTCATGAAGTTATATGAAAAGAATTTTGCAAAAGCAAGTTATCAGCAGGAAGTGACCAATGGACTATTCATGTATGTTTCACTTGAATACAGTGAACGAAAACCCTTATTCAACACTACCAATCAAGTTTTTTTTCCAAATGACAATAAAATTTATACTTCCAATAATCCTTTAGATCCGAACGATTATTCGAGTGGCGGAATTGTAAAACACAATTTAATGAAAGCCAACATCAATGCTCGAATTAATTTTGGTCAAAAATATATGAGTAGACCCGATGGAAAATTTAATATGAGCAGCGATAAATATCCGTCTTTGTTTGTAGGTTACGAAAAAGGATTTGCGGGAAATGAAGCCATTTATAACTATGATTTTGTTGCCGGACGCGTGTTTTATGAAAAAACGTTAGGAAACAAAGGTAGCTTTGCCATCAATTTGAAAGGCGGACAATTTTTTAATGCAGACGATATATCATTTGTTGACTACAAACATTTTAACGGAAACCAAACCTATGTAGGCACCTCAGACCGTTATTTGAACGTATTTAATTTGATGCCGTATTATGGTTTTAGCACTAATGACAGCTACATGGAAACACATGTTGAACACAATTTTGAAGGATTTATCATGAACAAAATTCCATTGTTAAACAAGCTGAAATCAACCATGATATTAGGCTATCATCATTTAGCCACACCGGATGTAAAACCATATCAGGAATTTACAGTTGGTTTAGATAATTTAGGTTTTGGAAAATTCAGAATGTTACGTGTGGATTATGTAAGATCATACCAAGGAAGTGCTTACATGGGTGATGGTGTGATTTTTGGATTGAAATTTTTGAATATAATTAATTAACTATTTTTCCTATAGTGCTTTTTCTAATTCTTTTCTCGCAGAGTTGCAAAGCCGCGAATACAGCAGTCAAAATTTTGCGACTTTGCGAGAGAAAAATAAATCACATAGCTAAATTAAATTTTTCAAAAAATAACTGCGTGCAATAGTTGAAGTTACAAACACAAAACCCGACCAACAGTCGGGTTTTATTATAAAAAATTCTTTGAATTACATTCGAACAATATTCGCACCAATCGCTCGTAATCGTTCGTCAATTCGTTCGTAACCTCGATCAATTTGCTCTATATTTTGAATAGTACTGGTTCCTTTTGCCGAAAGTGCTGCAATCAATAACGAAATACCGGCACGAATATCAGGAGACGACATGACAGTTGCTTTTAATTGTGATTGGAAATTGTGTCCGATAACCACGGCTCGATGTGGGTCACATAAAATAATTTTGGCTCCCATATCAATTAATTTATCAACGAAGAACAAACGGCTTTCAAACATCTTTTGATGAATCAAAACATCACCATTCGCTTGCGTGGCAACGACTAAAATAATACTTAATAAATCAGGAGTAAATCCCGGCCAAGGGGCATCGGATACATTTAGAATTGAACCGTCAATATCTTTTTTTATTTCGTAACCGTCTTTATGTTCCGGTATAAAAATATCGTCACCTCGTCTTTCTATGGTGATTCCTAATTTTCTGAAAACACTTGGAATCATACCTAAATTTTCCCAACTTACATCCTTAATTGTAATTTCACTTCGAGTCATAGCAGCTAAACCAATCCAGCTACCAATTTCAATCATATCCGGTAAAATCCGATGGGTACAACCACCTAATTTTTCAACCCCTTCAATAGTTAATAAGTTAGAGCCAACACCAGTGATTTTTGCACCCATGGAGTTTAACATGCGACACAACTGTTGCAAATAAGGTTCACAAGCCGCATTATAAATGGTCGTTGTTCCTTCTGCTAAAACGGCTGCCATTACAATATTGGCAGTACCTGTAACAGAGGCTTCATCCAAAAGCATGTAAGCTCCTTTCAATCTACCTTTATTTTCAACACCATAAAAATGGTCTTCGCGGTTGTATCTGAATTTGGCTCCTAAATTGATAAATCCTTCAAAGTGGGTATCTAATCTTCTACGACCAATTTTATCGCCTCCCGGTTTTGGAATATATCCTTTTCCGAATCGAGCTAAAAGAGGTCCAACAATCATAATGGAACCACGTAACGAACCACCTTCTTTTTTAAAAGCTTCGGTTTCAAGATAGCTAACATTGACGTCGTCTGCTTGAAAAGTGATAGAGCCCGGGCCATTTTTTTTCATTTTCACACCTAAATTACCCAACAGCGTGATCAGCTTGTTCACATCAATAATATCAGGAATATTGTTTATGGTAACTTTCTCCGAAGTAAGCAATACTGTACATAAAATTTGTAAAGCCTCATTTTTGGCTCCTTGAGGATGAATCTCCCCTTTAAGACGGTGTCCGCCTTCTATCTTAAATGTTCCCATATCCGTATTCCGTGATTACTTTTGATTATTGTTTTTAAATGGTTTTGGTTTGATATTTTTATTTTTCTTAATCAATAAATTTTTCTGAATAGGTGGCATATTTTTATTTGACACCTTTTTATTGGTTCGCATTAAATCAGAAGTGTTCAACAATTCTTCCGTGCTTTGATGTAAATCTATTCTACCTCCGGAAAGTTCATACAAATGATTGAAAATAGCCTTATCATCAACCGTGTCTTTATTCCAACTTAAATAGGATTTTTTCATATGATTTGCAATCACTTTTACTAAGGCACTTTTTAATTCACCATCTTCCCAACTATTAGCAACATCAATCATATACTTGATATTGTTACCATAAAAACGATATTTTGGATTTTTTTGAGGATACTCTAATCGTTCCGGTTTTAAATTTATAACATCTCTTGTGGGTATGGGATACGGACTATCGACCACCAGTTTAAAATCAGACATAATAAAAAGTTGATCCCAAAGTTTATGCTGAAAATCAAGTACATCTCGCAAATGCGGATTCAAACTTCCCATTACTTTAATAATATAGCGAGCGGCCTTATTACGTTCTTCGGTATCTTCAATTAGAGTTGCTTGGTTGATTAATTTTTGCAAATGACGTCCGTATTCCGGAATCATTAAATGTGGTCTTTCGGCATTGTATTCTAATTCATGCACTATTTCATGTGCTTTTTCGTTGTGCGTCATTTGATTTTTTTTAAAGCGAAATTATTCCTTCAACAGAAGAAACATCTATATATTTTTCTACAACATGTTCAGGACTTAACATGCTAACATTTATAGAGATACTGGTAAATTTACCTGTTTTAGATTGTTGCGTATTAATAACCGCACCCATGTTATCAAAAGCATTTTCTATAGCTAAAATTTTAATAGTATCGGTAGGAACAATGAATTTGTAAAGGTAAATTGATGGCCAATCCGAAGTAGTTCGCAATTCTTCTTTTAAACGTTCATAAAATTCTTCCGTCTTCTTATCCATATTCTAATTTATTATAGGCAAATATACAGTTTTGATTTTAGATTAGAGAAATTTGAAATTGAATTTTGAGTTTTATGAACTAATAAAAGAGAGACTATTATTTGAAAATTTAGACCACAAAATTTACTTTTAAAAGTTCAAATCTATGATAAACGACTTAATCAAACTTAAAAGTGAACGAAAGTTTTTATTTAAACTAACTATTTATCTAAATTTACCCCTTTATTTAGTGTTGTGAGCAAAGAAATAATTGTGATAACCGGTGGTCCCGGAACAGGAAAAACAACAATCATCGATGGTTTAATCGAGAAAGGATATATGTGTTTTCCTGAAATATCAAGAGAAATTATTACGGAAGCCAGAAAACAAGGCATTGAACAATTATTTTTGGAAAAGCCATTACTGTTTAGTGAATTACTACTGGAAGGAAGAAAAAAACAGTTTCAAAAAGCTGAAAAACATACGAATTCTATACTGTTTTTAGACCGGGGCATACCTGACATTCTGGCCTACATGCATTATATTGGCGACAGTTATCCTGCTTTTTTTGATGAAAATTGTCGGCAAAATAAATACACAAAAGTATTCCTTTTGCCACCTTGGCAAGAAATTTATCAATCCGACGAAGAACGGTATGAAAACTTTGAACAAGCAAAACTCATCTATAATCACCTAAAAGAAACCTACGAAAATTATGGCTACGAACTCATAGAAGTTCCTCAAGGTCGTTTAGAGAACAGAATTCTTTTTATCTTAGAGGCAATTTCAAAATAAAGTATGCAAAAAGCAGAAAGTATTTTAAAAAAATATTGGGGTTACGATGAGTTTCGTTCCCCCCAAAAAGAAATCATAACATCCATATTATCCTCTAAAGATACACTAGGCTTAATGCCTACCGGTGGAGGAAAATCAATCTGTTTTCAAATTCCGGCTTTAATGACGGATGGCATTTGTCTGGTTATTTCTCCGCTTATTGCTTTAATGAAAGACCAGGTAGACAATTTGATGAAACGCGACATCAAAGCATTGGCATTAACCGGCGGAATTTCATCAGACGAAGTCATTACCCTTTTAGACAATTGCTTATATGGGAATTATAAGTTTTTGTACCTCTCTCCCGAACGCTTACAACAAGATTGGGTTTTAGAAAAAATCAAAAACCTTCCCCTAAATTTAATAGCCATTGACGAAGCTCATTGTGTTTCGCAATGGGGTCACGATTTTCGCCCCTCCTATTTAAAAATTAGTGTTTTAAAAACTTTTTTTCCGTCTATTCCTTTTTTGGCTTTAACAGCTTCTGCAACAGAAAGAGTTAAAACAGATATTATTGAACAGTTAAAATTTGAAAATCCTGCCATTTTTCAAAAATCTTTTGCTCGGGAAAATATTGCCTATTTAGTGGTTGAAACGGAAGATAAACTATTTAAAATAGAACAAATCCTAAAAAAAAATCCAGAATCTTCCATTATATATGTTCGCAATCGAAAATCATGTTATGAAATTTCGAATCAATTACAACAACTGGGAATCAAAGCTGCTTTTTATCACGGGGGCTTACCAAGAAGAGATAAAACGAAAAATATGGATTGGTGGATGCAGGAGAAAGTGCAAGTGATGGTGGCCACTAATGCATTCGGAATGGGAATTGATAAAGCGAATGTTAAAACAGTCATTCATTATCAACTCCCTGAAAATATTGAAAATTATTATCAGGAAGCCGGAAGAGCCGGTCGTAATGGCGAGAAATCTTTTGCTGTTTTACTTGTTGCCCCCTCTGATTTGGCTATTGCTGAAGCTCAATTTATTGCTAATTTACCGGACAATGATTTTTTGAAACTTTCCTTTATCAAATTATGCAATTATTTTCAAATTGCTTACGGCGAAGGCATTGATGAGCAATTTGCCTTCAATTTAAATCATTTTTGTTCACTTTATCAATTTCCAGTGCTCAAAACTTTCGCCGCTTTACAATTTTTAGACCGTCAGGGAATTATAACCTTCACCCAAGAATTTTCAGAAAAAATTACTTTACAATTTATTATTGAAAGCAAAGAAGTAATTCGTTATATGAGTTTAAATCCCCAGGAGGAAGAAATTATTCTTTTGTTTTTACGAACATATCCGGGCATCTATGAAATCCCGACTGCCGTAAACCTATCTTTAGTGGCAAAAAAAAGTAATAAAGAAGAAAGCAAAATTGAAGAAATTTTAGAAAAACTAAAAGAAAAAGGAATTGTAGACTTTATTGCCAAAAATAACGATGCCACAATTACTTTTAATGAAGTCAGAGAAGACGAAAGAACCATCAATAGAGTAGTAAAATACTTGGAAGCTCAAAATAACTTGAAGAAAGAACAACTCAAACAGGTAGTTAATTATGTCACAAATACAGAAACCTGCAAGAGTCGTTTAATTTTAGCATATTTTGGAGAAAAAAAAACGACTGAGTGTGGAATTTGTTCCTATTGTATTGCTAAAAAAAACAAATCTTCAGACACTAAACCACTCGTAATTTTAATAATTGAATTACTTTCTGAAAAAGCACAAACGTCAAGAGAACTTTTAAAAACATTACATTGTAATGAAGAGCTGCTTATCTTTGCTTTACAAGAACTTTTAGACGATAAAAAAATAAAAATATTAGCCAATAATAAATATAGTATAGTATAAAATGGAAAAATTACGCATTGTTTTCTTGGGAACACCTGATTTTGCTGTTGGCATTTTGGATACCATTTTAAAGAATAATTATAATGTAATCGGTGTAATTACTGCGGCAGATAAACCGGCAGGAAGGGGTCAAAAAATGAACTATTCTGCGGTTAAAGTATATGCCATGGAAAAAGGCTTAAACCTATTACAGCCCACCAACCTTAAAGACGAAACCTTTTTAGCAGAATTAAAGAGTCTCAAGGCCAATTGCCAGGTTGTGGTTGCTTTTAGAATGCTACCGGAAGTAGTTTGGCGAATGCCAGAATTTGGTACTTTTAATTTACACGCTTCTTTATTACCAAACTATCGCGGTGCAGCACCTATAAATTGGGCTATTATTAATGGAGAAACAAAAACCGGAGTGACCACTTTTTTTATTGATGATAAAATTGATACCGGGGCAATTATATTGGCCAAAGAAACACCTATTGATGAAAATGAAAATGCCGGTCAACTTCATGACCGATTAATGGTATTAGGCAGTATAACTGTAATTGAAACATTAGCACTTATAGAAAAAAGAGTCGTTTCAACAACTATCCAAAAAGATAATCCAAAAATCAAAACAGCGTATAAACTTAACCGGGAAAATTGCAAAATTGATTGGACTAAACCGGGAAAGGAAATTTACAACCTAATTAGAGGGCTAAGCCCATACCCTTGCGCTTGGTGCATCATAAAACAAGATAATCAGGAATGGAATGTCAAAATTCACGAAACAAAACTACACACTGAATCTCACCACTTCCCTATCGGCTCTATGCATATTACCAAAAAAGAAATGAAATTAGCAGTGATAGATGGATTTATTGAAATTTGTAGTATTCAATTTCCGGGAAAGAAAAAAATGACCGCTTCAGAATTACTCAATGGTATGCAATTTTCAGCTACCTGCATCGCCCTGTAAGGGTTGAAAACACTCAAATTAAGTAAATATCCGACGAACTGCTCGTTGTTATCAACAAAAATACTTAAGTTATTAACAAATGTAACGAAAACTCACGAAAACACTTGTGCGGTAAGGAAATCCTATTAAATTTGTTACAATTAACTTTATGTTTAACCAACAATTAATAACTATTATTATGAACAAATCAGAATTAATCGATGCTATCGCTGCAGATGCAGGAATTACTAAAGCAGCTGCTAAATTAGCTTTAGAATCATTTTTAGGAAACGTAGGTAAAACTTTGAAAAAAGGTGGAAGAGTTTCTTTAGTAGGTTTCGGATCTTGGTCAGTTTCTAAAAGAGCTGCTAGAGATGGAAGAAATCCTCAAACTGGAAAAACAATTAAAATTGCTGCTAAGAATGTAGTTAAATTCAAAGCAGGTGCTGAATTAGAAGGTACTGTAAACTAGTCTAATTAAGTCGATATAAAGAAAAGTCTTCCACTTCGGAAGACTTTTTTTTTAGATTTTTAATAAAGTAATTGGATTATTGAAAATAATTTTACTAAATTTAACTAAAAATTGTAGGTAAATGATATCAGAAATAATCAAAAAAGGTCATTTGCTCATTGCAGAGCCTTCCATATTAGGCGATTTATCTTTTAATCGCTCTGTTATTTTATTAGCCGATCACAACGCCGAAGGTTCTGTAGGCTTCATTCTCAATAAACCCCTTGATTACTCCGTAAATGATTTGGTTCCGGAGGTCGATGCTACTTTTACCATCTATAATGGTGGTCCGGTAGAACAGGATAATCTTTATTTTATCCACAATATCCCAGAATTGATTCCGAATAGCGTAGAAATTTCCAATGGTGTTTTTTGGGGCGGAGATTTCGAAAAAACACGTGACTTAATTAATAATGGTAGCATCAACAAAGACAACATCCGTTTCTTTTTAGGCTACACTGGTTGGGATGCCAATCAATTAGAAACAGAGATGAGTGCTAATTCATGGATTTTAATTGAAAATAGTTACAAAAATAATATACTGAAAAAATCGTCTTCTGATTTTTGGAAAGAACAGATCATGGAATTAGGCGGCGAATACATTATTTGGTCTAATGCTCCTGAAAATCCAATGCTGAATTAAAATAAATTCACTGCTTCATTAAGTTTTTCAAGCAATACTTTTGCTAAGACCGACTCAAATTCCTTTTTACGATATTGGGTGATTGGTTGAATTCCTGAAATCACATTGGTAATAAATAATTCATCCGCTTTTTGAAGATCAAAAGGAGAAATAGGCTCCTCAATCACTTCGATTTCTGCTATTTTTTTTGCAATAGTAAGGATTTGTTTACGCATAACGCCATTTAAACATCCTTCTGATAGTGGCGGAGTGGTTAATCGATTCCCGATAAACATAAATAAATTTCCATTTAAAGCTTCCACTACATTTTTTTCTTCATTAAGTAAAAGGCAGTTTTGATAGCCATTTTCTTCAACAAAAATACTACCAACTGTATTGATTAGTCGATTAGTCGATTTGATGGTGGAAAGCAACTGCTTAGTAACATAAAAATCTTTGAATAACTCGACTTCATAAGGTTCATTTGCAAAAGCATAAACTTTGTTATCCAAGGGTTTAACCGAAATTAAAAATGAAACACTTCGGGATAAAGGCAAATAATAACCCCCATCATTGCGGTAAACCGTTAGTCGAATCCGACAAGAAGCTGAAAAGAAATTACGTTCAGCCAACTGTATAATTTGCTCTTCCAAATATTCTAAAGTAAAATTCATTGGAATCTGCATCCGAATGATTCGCATAGAAGCCATCAAACGGAAATAATGGTCTTCCATAAAAAGAACTTTGCCGTTGACAAGTTTAAGGGTTTCAAAAACTGCATCGCCATATAAAAATGCCCGATTATGCATTAATATCGAATCCGCTTCAACTAATTTTCCGTTTAGATTAATCATAAAAAAAGCCCTAAATTAAAGGGCAAATATACTGTTTATTCCACAAATTAAACGGATCCGATTACGTGTTTTAAATCAGAAACTTGATTCTCCCAAAGCTGTTTAGATTCTGTTAACTCATCTTCAAAAGCAAAATCTACTACTACTAAAGAAACGTCTTTGGTGATTTCATCTTCTGAAATTCTCAATTCAAAAAAATAGTCGGTGTCTTTATCTTGGTCATCAATCCACCTGAATTTTACTCTTTCATTTGATTTTTTGGAAGCTAATCGGGCTCTTTCTTTAGAACCATCCCAAATAAAAGTAAATAATTCACCTCTGGAATTCACATTATCAGCAAACCATTCTGACAAACCGGAAGGAGTAGAAATATATTGATATAGCAATTGCGGAGAAGAATTAACCGCAAACTCTATTTCATATCGTACTTTTGTATCCATAAACTTAATTTTTGAGCAATATATTGAATATTAATTCAAAAAAAAAGGGAATTTATAAATAAAAATAATTTCTTATTTTATGTTTGTAAGGTTTGCGATTATTTCTATATTTGCACCCGCGTTACGGTACATGTACCAAATGATTTTGGCGAGGTAGCTCAGTCGGTTAGAGCGTTGGATTCATAACCCAAAGGTCGGGAGTTCAAATCTCCCTCTCGCTACAAGGTTACTACTTTTAAAGTAAACGGATTAAGGTTCTTAATCCGTTTTTTTTATGGCCTCTATTTTGCTACTTTTACAAACCGTACACCAAATTGATTGACTATTCAATTTATAGATATCTTTTTTTATATGGAATTGATATCAATTTGTACCACAGTAAAATAGTATTAACTTTTAGCTAGGATAATTATTACTCCTGTTTACAGTTTCTACTTTCTAACAAATTCCAAAAAAATATCTTACTATCCTTGAAACATAAAATCACTTAAAAAATAATTATATTTTGTAAGTTTTTATATATATTTATCATTTATATATGTATTTCATCGATTATTTTATTCACTTTATCGATTATTCAAATTTGATTGCTACTTTTGAAATGTCAAAAATAAAAAATCAACTTAACCTCATTAATAATGAAAAAGATAATTTTAAAAAAAACTATATTTTCACTTCTACTCATGGTATTGTGGAGCATAGAAAATCACGCAAAGAATAATGACAAGGAAATTAGAAATGTTTATTCCCTGTCACAGCATCAGGAACCTATATTGAACATTAACCAAAAAGCATTTTTATACTTCAACGGAAGCAATGATTATGGAAATGCAAATGTTTTTTTAGAAGGGTTGGAAAGAACTACAATAATGGGCTGGATAAGTTTATCACCTCAATTTGAAAATTACGCTTTTATAATGGGTGAAAATAACTTTAATATCAGTTGTGATGCCAACAGAAAAATAATTGTTAAATGCAATTCTGCTTTTTTAACGAGTACGATTTCATTGGATACTTCACGCTGGTATCACATTGCGGCTTCTTATGACGGCTCAATAGTTAAATTCTACCTGAACGGAAACCTAATCAATCAACAAGCTGCTAACGGATCAATTGGGCAAACTTTGAATTCATCTTTTACAATTGGAAAAAATCCTATAAACAATATTCATTTTTTCCAAGGCAAGATGGATGAAATAAGAATTTTCAATAAAAACTTGACCGATTACCAAATACAACAAATGGTTTATCAGGAAATTACAAATCATAATGGAATGATAAGAGGTGCTGTTATCCCCAAAAATATTCCCGGTTTGAATTACAATTCATTGATTCGATATTATAAAATGGATCTTATCCAAAATAATCTTGTGCAAAATCAAACGCAAAATAATCCGAATGTTATTGAAGGAATTCAACTTTTCAATATAAATATTGTTGGAATTCAAGAAGCGCCAATGCCTTTTTTGACCAAGAGAAATGGTGATTTTCCTACAGCCATTCATGATGATGAACATGATATTTTTGGAAAAGATGCTGAAAATTATCCGTGGTCGATTATTCAAGTGAGCAATGATATAACTCAATATGAAAATATTGGAAACTTTGGCTTGATTGTCGATTCAGGTAAAAAAATCACCATGTTGAATGATACCAAAATCGAAAACCGCGGTTATTTAAAATTAAATGGCCAAATAGATTTAGAAGGTGAATCGCAATTGATCCAAACAACAGAAAGTGAATTGGACCCAACTAGTTCAGGAACCATTGAAAGAGACCAACAAGGTCAATCAAATAAATATAATTACAATTATTGGTCATCACCGGTAAGCACTCCAAATACTTCTTCAATCAACCATGGTTATACTGTAGCCGAAGTGATGAAAGACGGAAGTATAATAGCTCAACCGCAAAACATTGGATGGGTTAGCGGAATGAACAATCCTACGACGAGTAACCCAATAACATTGAGCAGCTATTGGATATTCAAATTTCAAAACCTGACTCCTGATTATGCAAATTGGGCCAGCGTAGGTCAAAACGGTCTTTTGCTAGCCGGTCAAGGCTATACACTTAAAGGAAGTGGAGCCACCAGTGGCTCACAAAATTTTACCTTTATTGGAAAACCAAATAATGGGCAAATTATCAATATCGTTTCAGCCAACAATCTAAACTTAACTGGTAATCCATATCCTTCTGCTTTAGATGCAGATAAATTCATAAAAGATAATTTAGCAACCATCAATGGAACTTTATACTTTTGGGAACATTTCAAGACAAATAATACACACACTTTAGGAGAATACCAAGGTGGATATGCTGTCCGGACCTTAGTGGGGGGGACGGCTCCTATGTCTCCAGCAGACATTAGTGAATTAGGTTCAAGCATACGAATTCCTGGCAGATTCATCCCGGTAGGGCAAGGTTTCTTTGTGACAGGAAATGCAACGGGTGGAAATATCATTTTTGATAACAATCAACGCCTTTTTGTCAAAGAAAGTAATATTGACTCAAATAGCTTATTCAGAGCCAATCAAAATGCTACTGCTCCAAATTCAGGATTAGTAACCAACGAAGAAGACCCTTATACAGAAAATGCTTTCATGAAATTTCGTATCGGATTCAATTCCAATAACAATTTTCATAGACAACTATTAATTGGTTTTATGGATGATTTAGCAACGGAATCTGTTGATCCGGGTTATGATGCAATTCATATTGACAACCAACAATATGATATGTATTTTTTAAATAACGGAACAAAATTAATAATTCAAGGTGCTTCTCATTTTGAAACGAGTAAAGTTTATCCGTTAGGAATTAAAACCTATGTAGCCGGTGATGTTCAATTTACTTTAGACGGTTTAGAAAATGTAGAGCCAACACAACCTATTTACATTCACGATATTGTGACTGGTTTATACCATGATATCAGAAATGAACATTTTACAATCAATTTACCGCAAGGTGAAATCCACAATCGTTTTGAACTGACTTTTCAAAATCATGCTTTATCAGCATCGGATTTTGAACTTGGAAAACAAATCACGGTGGCTTATACTAATGCCCAAAATCTACTAACTATAAAAAATAACTTAACTGATGTAACTGTGAAAACAGTGAGCATCTTTACAATCCTGGGTCAGACCCTTGCTACATGGAATGTTGAAAACCAAACCCAAAACAACATTTCGCTACCGATAAGCAACCTAAGTGCTGGCCCATATATTGTTCGAGTGAAAACCACTCATGGAACAATTAGCAAAAAAATCATTATTAAATAGGGTTTTGATAATTGATTTTTGACACCGAAAAGCCCCTCAA
Source organism: Flavobacterium sp. (assembly GCF_044361015.1). Lineage (GTDB taxonomy): Bacteria > Bacteroidota > Bacteroidia > Flavobacteriales > Flavobacteriaceae > Flavobacterium. The sequence goes on along the minus strand of NZ_JBIKJL010000003.1, from coordinate 74,705 downwards.
AATTGAGGGCTTTTCATTTATAATAAATAGGCACTTATAACCAAACTGAGGGTACGGAAAAATATTTTTTTTAAGTTAAAAGACCATAAGCCTGCTCCGCCATTTCAAACTCCTCATTCGTTGGAATGATTAAAATTGGCACTTTCGAACCTTCTAAAGAAATGGAACGGATATTTTTGGAACGCTTCTTGTTTTTTTCTTCATCCAATTGAATGCCAAAGTAATCCATTTGCTGACAAATTAACGAACGCATAACATCACTATTTTCACCTATTCCCGCTGTAAATACCAACGCATCTAAACCATTCAATGCCGCAATATAAGACCCTATAAATTTTTGTACACGATAAGCCATCATCTGAAGGGCAAGCAAACACTCTTTATTCCCTTTTTGGGCCTCGTTTTGTATGTCTCGTAAATCGGAAAAATCGGTCAAGCCCTTTAATCCACTCTCTTTTTGCAATAAATCTTGTACTTGACTCGAAGAATAATTCAAGGTATCCATTAAGTAAAAAATAATTGCTTGATCAACATCACCACTTCGGGTTCCCATAATCAAACCGTTGGTAGGACCATATCCCATAGAATGTTCAATGCTTTCTCCATCTTTCACAGCTGTAATACTGCAACCGTTTCCTAAATGAACAGTAATAATTTTAGAATGTTTGAATTCTAAAAATGCAATGGCTTTTTTAGAAACATATTTGTGGCTGGTTCCGTGAAAACCATATTGACGAATTTGATGCTGGGTATAAAATTCATTTGGAATCGAATAGCGATAGGCCTTTTCAGGTATTGTCTGATGAAAAGCCGTATCAAATACCGCAACTTGTGTTGCTTTTGGAAAAACAACCTCAGCCATTTCAATACAAGCCAAATTGGCCGGATTGTGTAAAGGTGCCAAGGTACATAATTCGCGAATCTTATCCTTAACTTCCGTGGAAATAATCGTGGTTTTTGAAAACTGTTCTCCGCCGTGAACCACTCGATGAACGATAGTATCAATAGTTTGATAGTTACTTTTACTCAACATTTTTTGAGCTAATGCTTCAAAAGCTTCTTTGTGATTGGCGAATTCCACCGTTTCTGTAAATTCTTCTGATTGAATCATATAGTGAAACTTAGTATAGTCTAACCCTATTCGCTCTACCAAACCCGAAGAAATAACAGCTGCCAAAGGCATTTCAATAAGCTGAAATTTTAATGACGAACTTCCGGCATTAATGACTAATATGTTCATAGGCTGTTTTAAATATCCTGTGCCTGAATGGCGGTTATAATTATCGTATTGTAAACATCTTCAACGGTGCAACCTCTACTCAAATCGTTTACAGGCTTATTTAAACCTTGTAACATGGGTCCGATAGCAACCGCACCGGTTTCCCTCTGAACGGCTTTATAAGTATTATTACCCGTGTTTAAATCGGGGAAGATTAATACATTTGCTTGACCGGCAACCAAAGAATCGGGCATTTTACTTTTTCCGACGGTCATATCTACAGCGGCATCGTATTGAATTGGTCCTTCAATTTGTAAATCGGGACGCAAAGTTTTAACTAATTCAGTTGCTTTTCTAACCCGCTCCACATCTTCACCAATACCTGAACTTCCCGAGGAGTAAGACAACATGGCTATTTTAGGCTCAATTCCAAATGCTTGGCTGCTTTCTGCAGAGGAAATGGCAATTTGAGCTAATTCTTCGGCCGTTGGATTAGGATTAATGGCACAGTCGCCAAAAACCGAAATACGATCTTCCAAACACATGAAAAACACCGAAGAAACTATTGAGATTCCTTTTTTAGTTTTAATAATTTGTAAAGCTGGACGAATCGTATATTGTGTGGTATGAATAGCTCCCGAAACCATTCCGTCTGCCAATCCTTTGAAAACCATCATGGTGCCAAAATAAGAGACATCCGACATCAAATCTTTGGCAATATCGTGATTCACATTTTTATGTTTTCTCAATTCATAGAATGTCTCCACAAAATCAGCATAATAGACCGAATTTACCGGGTCAATAATAGTTACTTTATCCAAGGGTAGAAGTATACCGGACTTAATCAAACTCTTTTCGATAGTCTCTTTTTTACCCAACAAGGTGATATCCACCACATCGGCAGCAATTAATCGGTCAGTTGCCTCTAAAATTCGTAAATCTTCCGATTCAGGTAGAACGATATGTTTACGCACTTTTCTTGCCTTTTTTAATAAATTGTATTGAAACATTTTAGGCGTAATTCCTTTTGAGGTAAAATTAGTTACATTCTCAATCAGTAAATCGGAATCAACATATTTATAAAATGTTTCAAGGGATAATTGAATTTTTGTTGTATCATCGGGTCTTATTTTACAATTAATCCTACCTATTTTATTAGCGGCTTTAAAAGTATTCTCTTCCACACTAATGATAGGAATAATATCATCCAAGCCTTCAATCAGTTTTAGAATAGACTCTTCTGGAATAAGTCCTCCCGTTAAAATAATTCCAACCATTCTTGGATAACTGGCCGATTTGTGTGCTTGTAAAACGCCTATAATAATATCTGCCCGATCCCCGGGAGTAATCACCAAATTATTTTGACCAATATGAGTAAGATAATTGTGTAATTGCATAGCACCCACACTAAAACTGCCTACTATACCATCTAACAAATGCTCGCCAAATAAAACCTTTCCATTCAAAGCTTCTACTACTTCCCGAACACTAGGGTTGCTCAATAATTCATTGACCGGTATAGCTAAAATCTGAACCTCATCTGCACAAAATTTTTGAATTCCTTTAATAAATTTAGACCTATTTTTTTCTTGAATTTTATTGATAACAATAGCCATTACACCAATTTCCTTTCCTAAAAAGGACTTGTAAGCTAATTCTAAATTTTGAATGGAATCCTCTATAGAATTGTCTCCCGAGGCATTTATCAACACGGGCAATCCTAAATTTTTAGCAATTTGGAGGTTAATTTCAAATTCAAAAACAGAAACTTCATCTTCAAAATCACTTCCCTCTACCAATACAAAATCGTATTCCTCTTCCAATCTTTTATAATCGTTCATAATGGTATCAATCACCTCCCCTTTCTTTCCCAAATTAACCAACTGAATCATCTTTTGCTTGGTATAAGAATACGCATTCTCATAGTCAAATTTTAAATTAAACGTTTGAAGAATTAATTGCAAATGGCTATCAATTTTAGATTTCTTACCTTCGGTAATAATGGGTCGGTAATAAGCTACTTTTGCCATACGGCTTAGCAACGCATCCATTAATCCTAAACTTAAAAGTGACTTCCCGCTTCTGGGTTCAATAGTGGCGATATATAATCCTTTGTTCACGAAATGGTTTTTATGAATTGGAAAATCTATATTATTAGTGTATCGATTCAAAACAATACTTTTTTTGACAACCATTGCTTTAAATAAAATTAAATGAATTCAAAAAAATATATAAAATTCAAGCTATTTTAATACCTCTTTCAATTCCTCAAAATCTAAAGCAGTTTGCGCTCCGGTTTGCAAGTTTTTGAGTCCAAATTCCATTCGATCCAATTCTGATTGACCGGCAATAACAGCAAAAGGAATGCCGCGTTTATCCGCATATTGAAATTGTTTGGCTATTTTGGCGGCATCCGGATATAATTCCACCTTAATGCCTGCCCGACGCAATTTGGAAATAGCTTCCATCGCATACAAACTTTCATGTTTTCCGTAATTGATAAACAACGCTTTTGTAGTTGCCGAAACCGTATCAGGAAACAAACCTAATTCTTCTAAAACCAAATAAATTCGGTCTAATCCAAAGGATATTCCAACCCCACTCATGTTTTTCAATCCAAAAATTCCAGTCAAATCATCATACCGACCGCCTCCACCAATAGAACCCATCGCAACTTGTGGAGCTACAACTTCAAAAATGGCTCCGGTGTAATAATTTAATCCTCTGGCTAACGTGACATCCAAATCAATCAGTGCAGATTGCAAACCTAATTTTTCAACGGTTTCGCAAATAAATTGCAGCTCGGATACTCCTTTTTTTCCTTCTTCGGATGAAGATATTAACACATTTAACTTTTCAATTTTCTCTGCAACTGTTCCGTTAAACTGAAACAAAGGTTGCACTTTTTCGATGGCGGATTCCGAAATTCCTTTATCAAGCATTTCTTTTTTCACCCCGTCATCACCTATTTTATCTAATTTGTCTAAAGCAACAGTAAAATCAATTAATTTATCTTTCGCTCCAATTACTTCCGCAATACCTGACAAAATTTTTCGGTTATTGATTTTGATGGTTACTCCGCCTAAACCTAATTGCGTAAAAACCGCATCATACAATTGAACCAACTCCACTTCTTGCCACAACGAAGTGGAACCTATAACATCGGCATCGCATTGGTAAAACTCTCTGAATCGGCCTTTTTGCGGACGGTCAGCACGCCATACGGGTTGAATTTGATATCGTTTAAACGGAAACTCAATTTCATTTTGGTGTTGCACAACATAACGGGCAAAAGGAACGGTTAGGTCGTAACGAAGGGCTTTTTCAGAAATTTTACCGGAAAGTTTTTTATAATCGATAACATTCAATTCATCGGAACCAACTTTATCTAAATAATCTCCCGAATTCAAAATCTTAAAAATCAATCGATCGCCTTCTTCCCCATATTTTCCCATCAACGTTTCTGAATTTTCAAACGAAGGTGTTTCAATTGGCTGAAAACCAAACACCTCAAAATGATGCTTCATAATAGAACTGATGTAGTTTCGTTTTGCGACCTCCGCCGGTGAAAAATCTCTGGTTCCTTTAGGAATACTCGGTTTTTGTGCCATTATTGTTTTTTAATATAATTTTGAAAATGGTTTTACAATTGATTTTTGATAGTGTCATTGCCTTTTGTCATTGTAATTGATTTTTGCCACTGTCATTTCCTTGTGCAAATATCTTACTTTTTAAAGAAAATAAAGAAACCTTGTAACAATTATTGTAATTTCGTGTCAAATTAAGCATATGGCTCGATTAGTTAAAGAAAATATCAAAATTGCACTGGGTTCTATTAAAACACAGTTGCTTCGTACTATCCTGACGATTGTAATTATTGCAATAGGAATTACTGCTCTGGTAAGTATTTTAACGGTAGTATCAGCTCTTGAAAATACCCTGTCAACCAATTTTGCATCGATGGGAGCCAATACCTTTACCATAAGACAATATGAACTGGAAGTTCGTGTGGGAAATGGTAGCAGGCAAGAACGCGAAATCATCAACCCGATTATTTCCTATCCGGAAGCAAAAGGATTTCAAGAAAAATATAATTATCCTTTCACCCATGCCTCTTTGTCATTTACCGCTACTGCTGCTGCCGAAGTAAAATTTGAAAATAAAAAAACTGACCCTGAAATTACAGTACTAGGTGTTGATGATTACTTTTTAACCAATTCAGGATTGGAATTAGCCGATGGTAGAAACTTTACCGGTTTCGATATTGAAAATAACAATTTTGTTTGTGTAGTGGGCTCCGATTTTGAAAATGGCCTTTTAAAAGATGTGAATCCTATTGATAAAATCATTTCTATTCGCGGGGCCAAATTTAAAGTCATTGGAATACTTAAAGAAAAAGGTTCAACCTTTGGTAATAGTCAGGATTTAAGGGTAATGATTCCAATTCAGGTAGCTCGTTCACTATTTACACAACCCAATATTAATTATAACCTTAGTGTTTTAGTAGACAAAAAAGAGTTATTGGATGCTGCCATAGACAACGCAATCATTACGATGCGAAAAGTTCGAAAACAAAATCCGGTTCAGGATAATAATTTTGGAATTGTTCGAAGTGACGAATTAATCAATCAAATTCTATCGTTAACTTCTGTTTTAGGAATTTCGGCGTGGATAATTGGGGTAATTACCATATTTGGTTCCTCTATTGCTTTAATGAATATTATGTTGGTTTCCGTGACAGAACGAACCAGAGAAATTGGTGTACGAAAAGCGTTGGGAGCTAAAAAAAGTACGATTGCTTTTCAGTTTTTTACCGAAACAATTGTAATTGGCCAATTAGGTGGGATTCTTGGTATTATTTTAGGTATTTCAATTGGCTCAGCTTTTGCAGCCTTACTCGAATTTGATTTTATTATTCCATGGATGGCAATCATTGCCGCGGTGATTACCAGCTTTTTAGTTGCAGTTGTTTCCGGTTTATATCCGGCTATAAAAGCGGCAAAACTAGACCCGATTGAAGCATTACGCTACGAATAATAATTTTTCCTTTTTCTAAAAACTTTTTACCGCTCTGAGCATTCGGTCATTTCCATAAACATCCTGTCGAAGTTCTATTTCTGTAAAACCATAAGAAGCTATTAATGCAATCATTTCAGTCCCTAAATACTGATTAATTTCAAAAAACAATTGTCCGTTAGGCTGTAAATATTCTTGAGCCAACTGAGCGATTTTTCGATAAAACAACAAAGCATCATTATCTGCAACAAATAAAGCCAAGTGGGGTTCAAATTTTAAAACGTTGGTATTTATTTCCTTTTTTTCAAGCTCCCGAACATAAGGCGGATTCGAAACAATTACGTCAAATTGCTGCTCCAACATTGTGGTTGCTAAAATATCATTTTGAAGAAAAGTTACATCAACTTGATTCATTGAAGCGTTTTTAGTGGCAACTTCTAAAGCTTTCTCCGAAACATCCAAGGCAAAAACAGTTACTTTTGGTAATTTTTTTTTCAATGTAATCGGAATGCAACCGGTTCCTGTTCCTATATCCAAAAGGCTGATTTGTGAATTGGTTGGATAAGTTTCAAGAATCCATTGCACCAATTCTTCTGTTTCCGGTCGCGGAATCAAAGTATGCTCATTTACCTGAAAAGTTAACCCATAAAAAGAGGTTTCTCCTAAAATGTATTGAATGGGTTTTTGCATTTTCAGTTGGCTTAAAACGGAATCCCAATACTGTTCTTCTTCAACAGTGATTTCAAAATTTGGATTCAAAGCCAAGTCAAGACGCTTCAATTGATGCCTCTTTTCTAGGGTTAAATAGAAAAACTGATCAATCTCCATCACATCAAAAAAGGGCGATAGTTCGTTTTGAAAAAAGGATTTGTATTTTTTTACTTCCATTGAATATAATTACAAGTCTTTTAACATCCAAACCGGACACGATGTATGGCCGGTGCAACCCATAGGAGCATCGATATATTGAAAACCAAATTTTTTATACAATTTCTGAGCATCTTCCATATAGGGCATAGTTTCGAGATAACATTTTTCATACTTAAAAGAGATTGCTGCTTGCAAACACTTCTCTATCATTTGCGAACCTAATCCTAGCCCACGAGCTTCCGGTAAAAAATACATTTTTTGTAACTCACAAATAGTTTCTGCTTCATTTGCTAACTGACTCACTCCGGCTCCACCTGTAATTTTACCATCATGTTCTACAACAAAATAAGAACTTCCGGGGATATTGTACGTTTCAAACATAGCGTCTAAAGAAACATCTGCATAAGCCGTTCCTACTTTTGGAACATTGTGTTCAATTAAAACGGAACGGATAACAGCTGCTATAGCTTGGTTATCAGTATAAAGTATTGGTCGAATGATTATCATACAAATTGATAGCTATTTAAAAACTGTAAAAGTAAAACTATTTCAACTTTATTAGTCAAAAAGCGTAATTTTGTCTTACCATGTGTCATGAAATTTACATCCAACGTTGCCTCGAATTAGCTCAAAATGGGTTGGGTTCTACTTATCCTAATCCAATGGTTGGAAGCGTAATTGTGCATAGGGGAAAGATAATAGGGGAAGGTTGGCATCAAAAAGCAGGGGAACCACATGCAGAAGTCAACGCAATAAATTCCGTAAAAAATAAATCTCTGCTAACCAAATCAACTATCTATGTGAGCTTGGAACCATGCAGTCATTTTGGAAAAACCCCACCTTGCAGTGACTTAATTATCCAACATAAAATACCAACAGTAATTGTCGGAACTGTTGATCCTAATGATAAAGTAGCCGGTAAAGGCATTGAAAAACTTCAAAAAGCAGGCATTAAAGTTAAGGTTGGTGTTTTAGAAAAAGAATGTCGGGAATTGAATAAACGTTTTTTTACTTTTCACACCAAAAAACGTCCGTATATCATTTTAAAATGGGCCGAAAGTGTCGATGGTTTTCTTTCGCCATTGAATAAAAAAGAGCAAAAACCGTTTTGGGTAACCAATGTGTATTCACGACAATTGGTTCACAAATGGAGAACGGAAGAACAAGCAATACTAGTTGGAACCAAAACTGTTTTAGACGATAACCCCCAATTAAATGCTCGGGATTGGTTTGGAAAAAATCCAATTCGAATTATTTTAGACCGCTGCGGAAAAATTTCGGAGGATTATGTCGTAAAAAAAGGAAATCAAAAAACAATCATCTTAACAGAACAGGAAATTTTAACAAAAGATGAAAATTGTATTTATGAAAATCTTATCTTTGGAGAGCAACTTCCTGAAAAAATGAGTAATTTGCTTTATCAATACCAAATTCAATCAGTCATTATAGAAGGAGGACTTCAAACCTTACAATCTTTTATCGACAATAATTTATGGGATGAAGCTCGCATTTTTAAAGGAAACATCATAGTACATCAAGGAACTAAAGCCCCAATCCTGAAAGGTGAAATTGTAGTAAAACAAAAAAGCATAAATGACGAACTTATAATCATTAAAAGCCATGATTAACGCTATCATTTTCGATTTCGGAAACATATTTATTGATTTAGAGAAAGCTGCTGTAGAGAAAGCCTTCCGTGATTTAGGTTTAACCGAATGGCACGCTGATCTAGATGAACTAAATAAGCGTTTTGAAGTGGGCAAAGCAACGGAATTGGAATTTATTAAAGGCTTTCAAAAACATTTACCCAACGCTTCAATTGAAGATATACGAGAAGCATGGAATGCAGTTTTGGGCGATTTTCCATTGAAAAGATTAGAATTCCTTCAGAGCTTAAAAGGTAAATACCGTATGTTTTTATTGACTAATACCGATATGATTCACATTGACCGCTTTGAACACAAAGAAGGAATGTCGATTACGCGGGATTTCTACAACTGTTTCGAAAAGGTATATTATTCCTATGAAATGGGAATTCGTAAACCTAATGTAGAAGTCTTTAAATTCATATTGCATAAACATGAATTATCACCCAAACGAACTTTGTTTATTGACGATAGAAAAGAAAACACTGATGCAGCAGCTTCCTTAGGTATTCAAGTTTGGAATTTACAAGTTGGAGAAGAAGAGGTAACTGATTTATTCGCAAAAAAAATAATTAGCTTGTGATTTATATTGTTTTAAGTGTTCTTTTCAACGCCGTTCTTTTTGTAATTCTAAAACTGTTTTCCCGTTTTAATATCAATACGCTACAAGCCTTAGTAGTCAATTATTTTACTGCTTTTGTGATTGGTTTAGTACTTTATGACCAATCCTTTAACTTGTCCGAAATAGTTCAAAAACCATGGTATCCGGGCAGTTTCATGTTGGGTTTTTTGTTTATTTCCGTATTTTATGTCACGGCGGTTACATCGCAACGAAACGGACTTTCTGTAGCCTCGGTGGCCTCAAAAATGTCTGTCATTATTCCAATTTCTTTCGGCGTTTGGCTTTTTGGCGAAGAATTGGGAATAGCCAAAATTTTAGGTGTTATTTTAGCCTTAATTGCCGTTTATTTCACCGCTAAAAAGGAAGAAGGAGCTGTAACAGATTCCAAAAATTTGATTTTCCCTATATTGGTTTTTTTTGGTGCCGGAGCGATTGATACCAGTTTGAAAGTATTACAGAATGACTATCTTCCGACTGAGGAAATTTCATTATTTTCTTCTCACACCTTTTTAATGGCTTTTACGATTGGAGTTTTTTTAATTGGAATCGCTATCATTAAAAATAAAATGAAAATAACCGGTAAAAGTATTTTGGGAGGTATTGTATTAGGTATACCAAATTATTTTTCACTCTATTTCTTAATCAAAATGTTAGACAGTGAAGTATTTGAAAGTTCAACCATTTTCACCATTCACAATGTGGCAATAGTAATGGTTTCAACATTGGTTGGTATTGTATTTTTCAAAGAAAAAATATCATTTCGAAACGGAATTGGAATAGCATTGGCGCTCACCGCTATCTTTTTAGTAACCAGTTAAAAACAATGGCTGATTCAAAAGATACATACAAAACAATCCTCACCCCTTCAGAAGAAGTCTTGTTTAAAGAAAAAAACAATAAATTTTTCGGGTATGCTTTCCCGATTACCAATGAAGAAGAGGTAAAAATACAGTTAGAACATCTAAAAAAGATACATTTTTCAGCTAGACATTGGTGCTATGCTTATCAATTGGGTACCGAAAAAATCAGTTTCAGAGCCAATGATGATGGCGAACCAACTAACAGTGCAGGAATGCCAATTTACGGACAAATCCAATCTTTTGAAGTAACTAATGTATTGGTAGTGGTAGTTCGGTATTTCGGTGGTGTAAAATTAGGTGTAGGCGGACTCATATCTGCCTACAAAACAACTGCTCAAATGGCTTTGGAAAATGCTGAAATCATCGAAAAAACCATTGACCTTTATTATACTATTTTTTTTGATTATAAAAACATGAACAAAGTCATGCGAATCATTAAAGAGAAAAACCTGGAAATTGTCTCTCAAAAAATGGAATTAAATTGCGAAATCAAAGTAGCAACGAGAAAAAAAAATGCCGAAACGATTTTCGACATTTTTTCTTCTCTTTTTGAAGTTTCCATAAAAAAGGAAAATTAATTTTCCAATAATTCCATGCTGTCAATAATCGCTTTTATATTTGACGGTGGCAACATGGGTTTACCAGTTTTAAGGTCAACAAAGACCAAAATAAAATCGGCTGTTGTTAATAACTCCCTATTTTCACTTTGAATTTTACATTCAAATTCTATCTTTACGGAACTCTGTTTTTTGAGTTTGGTAATGACTGTAAGTAAGTCATCATAACGTGCTGGTTTTTTGTAACTTATATTAATATTAACGATAGGAAGTGCAACCCCGCTCTCTTCCATGCTTTTATAAGAAATCCCATGATTCCTTAGCCATTCCACCCTACCTATTTCAAAATAAGGCAAATAGTTACCATGATACACTACGCCCATTTGGTCAGTTTCCGAATAGCGAACACGGACTTGTAATTGATGTTCTTTCATACTTTTCTGTAATTTTTTTCTTAGTATATTTTTGAAGCCTTAAAACGTCTTTACAACATTTTTTCTATAAAATCAATAGCATTTTATTTTTTTTTAAGTTTTTTTGTTCACATATTTGTTATCCCAAAAGTTAATAAAGAAATGACCTAATTTCTTTGTAAGATAACCTTTAATAAACAATATTATTTTTAGAATTTATGAGTAAAACTGCGGAATCGGTATGGGAAAACTGTCTATCCTTTATAAAAGACAATATTCAGGAGCAAGCTTACAAAACTTGGTTCGAACCTATTCGATCAGTGGAACTCACAGACAATGCTTTATACATTCAAGTACCCAGCAAATTTTTCTATGAATGGCTTGAAGAACACTATGTGAAATTACTCAAAGTGGCCTTAACTAAAGAACTTGGGAAAAATGCAAAGTTACTCTATAAAATCAAAATGGAAAACACTTATGGCAATAAACAACCGTTTACTGAACAACTGCCTAGTGCTCACCGTAGTCCGGTCAAACCACAAGATGTTGACGCTCCATTAAAAAACATAAGTCCTGAACTTAAAAATCCATTTGTGATTCCCGGTATCAGAAACCTTAAAATAGAATCACAGTTAAATGCAAATTACAGTTTTGATAATTTTTTGGAAGGAGATTCAAACCGTTTAGCTCGTTCTGCAGGGATGGCTGTGGCCAATAAACCCGGAGGTACTTCTTTTAATCCGCTTTTAATTTTCGGTGGTGTTGGTCTAGGAAAAACCCACTTGGCTCATGCTATCGGTGTTGAGATCAAAGATAAATACCCTGACAAAACCGTATTGTATATTTCAGCAGAAGTTTTTACGCAACAATACATTGACTCTGTTAAGAAAAATACACGAAACGATTTTATACATTTTTATCAATTAATTGATGTATTAATTATTGATGATGTACAATTTCTTTCCGGAAAATCAGGAACTCAAGATGTATTTTTCCATATTTTTAATTTCCTGCACCAAAATGGCAAACAGGTTATTTTAACCTCGGATAAAGCTCCTGTTGATATGCAGGACATTGAACAACGTTTATTGTCGCGTTTTAAATGGGGATTGTCTGCCGAATTATACCAACCAGATTATGAAACCCGTATTTCCATTCTAAAAAATATTTTATACCGTGACGGTGTAGAAATTCCGGAAGAAATTATTGAATATGTTGCCAGAAATATCAAATCGAATGTAAGGGAATTGGAAGGAGCCATTATTTCATTGATTGCTCAATCATCTTTCAATAAAAAAGAAGTAACATTAGATTTAGCAAAAAATGTCGTTGAGAAGTTTGTGAAAAATGTCAAACGCGAAATTTCTATCGATTACATTCAAAAAGTAGTGTCCGATTATTTCCAGTTAGATTTAGACACATTACAATCTAAAACCCGTAAACGACATGTTGTGCAGGCCAGACAGTTAGCTATGTTCTTTGCCAAAAAATTCACCAAAGCTTCCTTAGCAAACATAGGCTCGCAAATTGGCGACCGTGACCACGCTACCGTTTTACATGCTTGCAAAACAGTAGACAATTTAGTTACGACAGACAAGCAATTCAGAAAATTTGTGGATGATATTCATAAAAAACTTTCTTTATAAAAAATAGTTTCAATATTCTTAGTACTTTTGAATGCTGAAATTTTTTAGTTTACTATTTTATGCCTATAAAAATATTGATGGTTTGTTTGGGAAACATTTGTCGTTCGCCTTTAGCGGAAGGTATTTTAGCCTCCAAACTTCCAAAAGAAAAATTTTTTGTCGACTCTGCCGGAACCGGTCATTGGCACGTTGGAAATCCTCCTGACAAACGCTCAATCCTGACAGCCGAAAAAAATGGCATCTCTATTTCCAACCAAAAGGGAAAACTGTTTAAATCCTCTTTCTTTAAAGAATACGACCACATTTATGTAATGGACAACTCTAACTATGATGATGTTATCAGTATGGCTCCCAATGAGGAAGCAAAACAAAAAGTGATGTTAATTCTTGATGAACTTTTTCCGGGGGAAAATGTGGATGTTCCGGATCCTTACCATGGTATCCAAAGTAATTTTGACCAGGTTTTCGAAATGTTGGAAGAAGCGTGTGATACCATTGCAACCAAAATGTTGAAAAAATATTCCGAAGAATGAAACCTATCTCCTTCATAGGAAAATTATATTTGATACCCACAACCTTAGGTAACGTGACACCCGATGAGGTGTTGCCACAAACGGTAAAAAGAGCCATTGATTTCATCAACGATTATGTAGTAGAAAACGAAAAAACAGCTCGGAAATTTATAAAATCAATCAATGCTGAAAAAGTTCAGGCTAATTTAAGACTTCATGTCCTGAATAAATTTACAGATGCATCTGAATACAATGAAATGCTTAAGGCTTGCTTAGAAGGTCGCAATTTAGGCTTAATGAGTGAAGCAGGTTGCCCCAGCGTTGCAGATCCGGGTGCAGTGATTGTAAAACTAGCCCATGAAAAAGGCATTCAAGTGGTTCCCTTAGTTGGCCCCTCCTCTATTCTGCTGGCTTTAATGGGTTCCGGCATGAACGGACAAAGTTTTGCTTTTAACGGTTATTTGCCAATTGATAAAAGTGAAAAAAAAGCGGCTTTAAAAAACTTAGAACGCCTTTCGATGGAAAAAAATCAAGCACAGATTTTTATCGAAACACCTTATCGTAATAACAAATTATTGGAAGATATTTTGCAATCGCTTCAAAGCTCAACTCGACTTTGCGTTGCAACGGACATTACCTTACCAACCGAATACATAAAAACCCTGACAATAAACGATTGGAAAAAAACAAAGGTCGATTTACACAACCGACCTACTATCTTTATAATTCAAAAATCGTAGTAATTACTTAACTTTAGCTTTCCCATTAGCAACAATATGCGAGGTATCATATCCGCCAAATTGTTTGATGTAACTTTTTAAGGAAGTACCGTAACCATCTTTTAAAGCTCGTTTACCATTGCTTTTCAAAAACTTTTTAACCGAACCGGAACCACCTAAATGGGCAGCCGCTAACAATCCCGATTCTGTAATTTTTACACCATTAATGGTTTTTCCTTTATACTTTTCAATTTCATTTTTCAAAACATGCTTATTGATTGCTAAAAGAGCTTTAAATGCTTTTTCCTGTAAATGAGGTGAATTCATAAAAGCAGCACTATCGGTAATACCTAAAGTACGAAGCGTCCCAACACCAAACTGGTATTTACCCATATAACCTAATGTATTCACTAAATTATATCGACCTTGTGATTCTTTAAAACTGAGAGCTTGCTTAAATCCGGTAAAAGTTTTTCCTGTTTGTGGAATGTTTAAACTTACATATTGTAATTCCTCTTGGGTAGGAACAGTATAATTCAATCCTTCTACCGCGTGATCCACATAAAACCAACTCATTTTTTCTATTTCGAAAGGTTTAAAACCTGAACTGATTATGGCCACTATAAGGGCAATACAAGAATAAAAGTACCATTTTTTCGACATACCAATTTATTTCTCAAGTGCTGTCACCGGCTTGAATTTCACGGGGCAAATATACAACTTTTTATTATAAATTTGACAATCAGCGAGTTAAAATTTCCTAAAAGTAGAATAGATAAAATCTAGTACCTCCGGAGGCATTGATTTCAAACGTTGGAGTAGGAATTTTAACCGAATTGAAAATAGAAAAAAGGGTGCTTAAAAAAGGTGATTTCGTTTTAATTCTAGACAAATCTATATCTAAACTCAGGTAAAATTGGCGAAAACTTTCGTCATTTTCAGAAGGTATTGCCGTTATCATACCCTCTGCTCCATACCCTAAAGCAACATTTAACCAGGAAGGTATTGGTGATTGTTTTAAAAAAGAATGCAAATTAACAGATAACCAATACGTTTGTCCGTTATAATCTTTCAAAATTTGCTCACTTAATGAACTACCTAATACGTCCGGTCTTTGATCAGCATAAGCTGTAGTATGAAACGAAAACTTTGGAATGATTCGTTGCTCATTCCACAACAAGGATTGCGAAACATAAAGTGCCGTTCCGGTAGCATTAGCAGCCACATCGCCCCAAGAAAATCCCCATTCCGATGAATAACCGTCAAATACCTCAACCGCAGTTAAAAACACAAATCCATAACCCGCACCGTATAGTAATTGATTCTTTTTTGAAACACCTGACCATGCTAACATTTCTGCACTGAATCGCCCAAGATGATAAGCCGAATAAAAATGGCCCAATTTATCCATCTGCAACCAATTGGTATTGTCATTCGCATAATGAAAATCAGATTTTGGATAATCTGCATACCAAAGCTCATTTAAACCAACGAGTGCAGTTGCCGTTAAAACAGATTCAGTAATTATTAAAGTATTTCTTCTGCCTATATTTAATGAATCAGAAGGTTTAAAAAAAGAATCAAAAGAGGATTGCGAAAAAACAATGTTCATAAAGAACAAAGCTAAAAGGAATACAACTATGCTGAATTTTACTTTCAAATTACTGTGGAACAGTTTGATTTGTCAACCAAGCAATGTACTTTCTGGCATTTACATTATGTTGTTCCAGTGTCGTAGCAAATTCATGATAACCAAAATTAGTTACACTGGCACAAAAATAGAAAAAATCATGCTGCTCCGGATTCAATACGGCTTCCACCGCATTAACATCAGGCATATAAATAGGTCCGGGAGGCAATCCTCCATATTTATAAGTATTATAAGGTGAATCCGTAATTAAATGTTTATTAACTACTCTTTTAATCACTTGCGTGAAATCATTTGTCTCTTTTTTGTAGGCATAAATTACCGTAGGATCGGCTTGTAAAAGCATTCCTTTTTTTAACCGATTCAAATAAACTTCTGCTACTCGGGGACGTTCGCTAACCTTTGCGGTTTCTTTTTGAACAATGGAAGCTAAAATAGAAACCTCTATCGGGGTAAGTCCTTGTCGTTCAGCCTTCGCTTTTCGCTCTTCATTCCAAAAACGATAGTATTCTTTGGTAAATTGATTTCTTAACTTCTCCGAGGAAGTATTCCAATAAAATTCATAAGTGTTTGGCAGAAAAAGAGTAAAAACAGTTTCTTCGGTAAAGCCGTTTTCCTTTAAAAAGGCAGGCTCTTTAAACAAGTTCAAGACTTCCAAACTATCCAGTTCCAACTGTGAACCCAATCGTCCGGCAAAATCTTCCAATCGTTCCTGGTTATTAAAAGTCACTTTCACCGGTAGATTTAAACGCAAAGCAGTAATAATCTTGTTATTATTCATGCCTTGGGTTATTTCAAATTTTCCTGCTTTGATATTATTAGAGTAGGATCTTCTTTCGGCTAAAGAAACGAACGTACCCATGTCTTTTATATAGGGCAAAAGAATAGTTTGAACTTCTTCAAACGAAGCATCAGTAGGAATATAAACAGCAACTTTCGCATCTGAAAATTGAGTATTGGGTGTAAAAATAATTTGGTAAACATTAAAACCAAAATAGGCCACAACAACTAGAACAGCCAACGAAATATAAAGAATTATTTTTTTGATTTTCATAAGTAATTAAAATAGTGTAATTGCAAAATTATCGAATTAATTGGTAAAGTGCTTCATCTGAAAAAATGCCATGATTAAAATTCCAATCTTTTTTGATTCCCACACATTGAAAACCAAAAGTAGTGAAAAGAGAAATACTGGCTTGATTAGAGGTCGCAATAGTGGCAAACAATTGATGTAAGAGTAAATGTTCAAAGGAATAATCTATCAATAATTTCAATGCCTGCTGACCAAAACCGTGGTGTCTGTTTTCAGGATTTTTAATTAAGATACCTATCCCTGCCCGTTGATTTTTAGGATCATAATCAAACAAGTCAATTAAACCAATAGCTTCAAAGGAATTATTCTTACAAATCGCTAAACGCAATTGCTTCGCTTCATAAATATCTTGATGAGCATTGTCTAAATATTGCCGAATTAAAAATTTGCTGTAAGGTGTTTGTGTCTGACTGATTTCCCAAACCGAAGTATCATTTTCTAACGCATAGACAAATTCTAAATCTTCCGGTTCTAATGCTCGTAAATAAATATGTTGTCCTTGAAGTGAATTCATTTTTATAGGGTTGCTAAGTCAATTTCTCCTCTAAACACATTGGTTGCCGGGCCTGTTAAAAACACATGAGTATAGTTTCTACCCTCTTTTTCAAAACGTACCTGAAGTGATCCGCCTTCCACCAATAATGAAATTTCATTTGAAGTTGTTTTTCCAATGGCATTCATGGCAATGGCCACTGCTGTAACGCCGGTTCCACAAGACAAGGTTTCATCTTCTACCCCTCGCTCATAGGTCCGAACAGCAAAAAGTGTTTCGGATAAAGGTTCTACAAAATTCACATTACTTCCGGCTTGTCCATACAAATCACTGTACCGAATTTGGCTTCCAAGTTCTTTCACTGGAACCGATTTTACATCATCGACTAAAGCAACATGATGTGGCGAACCGGTATTCATAAAAACGTAATCGGAGGCTACTTGAATGGTTGTAACATTTTTCATCTGTAACGAAACTAAACCGGCGGTTGTAAATCTTGCAAAATGCTCCCCGTCAACCGCTATAAATATTGTTTCTTGTTGAATAATTCCCAATTGTTTAGCAAAAGCAACGATACATCTTCCGCCATTACCACACATTGAACTTTCATTTCCGTCTGAATTATAATAAACCATACGAAAATCTACATTTTGATCATTTTCAAGTAAAATCAAACCATCGGCTCCTATTCCAAAACGGCGGTCACACAACTTTTCAATTAATTTTGTGTCCTTTTTTGGAAAAATTTCTAAACGATTATCCACCATGATAAAATCATTTCCCGTCCCTTGATATTTGAAAAATTGAAACTTCATTTTTATTTTTGTGTCTCACAAAAGTACAATTATTTTAAAGAAAAGTTAAAGATTGTTAAGGTTCGTTAAACCTATTTTAAGAAAACAATAAATCGTATAATTTTACATTTGTATAACTAATAATAGATGTTAACCATGAAAAATACAACCAATTTATTTTTAGTATCCTTGTTAAGTGGCATTACGACAATAGGGGCTTACAAATTATTCATCGAAGAGACAACTACTTCAAAAAACATAATTACAACAGCAAATGCTTTATCTGCCAAAACTGTGGGACTTTCAACCGAAACAATTGATTTTACAGAAGCTGCCGAAACAGCATTACACCAAGTTGTTCACGTTAAAAACGTATCATATCGTACCGTTTCTAATCCAATCATGGAATTCATGTATGGCTATAAAGGAGGACAACAACAACAGCAAATTGGAACAGGTTCAGGGGTAATTATTTCGGAAGATGGCTATATCGTCACCAATAACCATGTAATTAATGAAGCCCAGGATATTGAAATCACCCTAAACAATAAAAAAACATACAAAGCCAAATTAATCGGAACAGATTCAAAAATGGACATTGCTTTATTAAAAGTAGATGCCGAAGAAAAATTACCCTATGCAGTCTTCGCCGATTCTGATGAAGTAAAAGTGGGTGAATGGGTATTAGCGGTCGGAAATCCATACAACCTCAATTCAACAGTAACAGCCGGAATCGTTTCAGCAAAAGCCAGAAATTTAGACACCGGTGGAATTCAATCTTTTATTCAAACTGATGCGGTGGTAAATCCCGGAAACAGCGGAGGGGCATTGGTAAACACACATGGTGAACTAATCGGAATTAATACAATGATTTCATCTAATACCGGGAGTTACGTGGGCTACTCGTTTGCCGTACCTTCTAATATAACCCGAAAAATTATTGAAGACATCATGGAATTTGGAAATGTTCAACGTGGCATTTTAGGTATTGAAGGATATGAATTAAACGGAAATGCTTCAAAAGAATTAAACCTTTCAGAAACACAAGGTTTTTATGTAAATAAAGTAACCAAAAATTCGGGAGCGGAAAAAGCAGGAATAAAAACGGGAGATGTGATAACAAAATTAGACAATCAAAACATTACCTCCTTTGCTGAGCTTTCTGGCTATGTAAATACAAAACGACCAAATGATGAAATTAAAGTAGCGGTCAATCGCGAGGGAAAATCACTGATTATACCGGTGAAATTAACCAAAAAAGAACACATTAACTACGAATTTTATGGGTTGGAAATAGAAGATTTAGACGCTGCTGACAAAAAACAATTCGGCATTAAAAGCGGCGTAAAAATTAAAAATATTACAAATGAAAAACTGGTTCCTTACAGTGAAGAATTAAAAGGAAGCATCATTTTAAGCATAGATGGCATAAAAGCGACTGATGTGGAAAGCATCTCCAGAAATTTGGGTAGTAAATCTGAAAAACAAGGTGTACGGGTAGAACTGTTGCTTAAAAACGGACAAGTAATGAGAATCATAATATAAGTTGATTAGTTAGTTTGGGGTAAATCCTGCAAAGTCCACGGTTGGACTTTGCAGGATTTTTTATTTTTAAAAAAACCAAAAAAAAGTTTACGAAAACGTTTGAAATCTATACTTTTGCACCAAAATCAAACAACACTAACTAATTTAAACGCATGAAAAGTAATCCATCTTTATACGAAAAAGAACTTTCATTTCAAGCAGACCGTCGTAGAGCCGGAGTTGAATTTATCAAAATTATCAGTGATTTATGGTATGACAAATCCATCGAAGTGGTTTTGTTCCGAAACCAATTAATCGACAAAAATGTATCTGAAATTCTAAACTTGCATGAATATGCCGGTGAATTTGTGGGTAAACCAATTTCTATTTTTGATTCTGTGGAAATTGCTCGGGAAATGTTGTCACTAGACTTACCACCATCCAAACTAGATATTGGAAAATTAACATTCGAGTACCATTTAGAAGATGATAAATACCACAATACCAAATCATTTGTAATAGATAAATTACGCAAAGCCAAAGATGTTGACAGCATTAAACCAAAAGATGTTGTGTTATATGGTTTTGGTAGAATCGGACGATTATTAGCTCGGGAATTAATGTCCAAAACCGGAAAAGGAAACCAATTACGCTTGCGTGCCATTGTAACCCGTGATAAAAATGATGCGACGATTTTAGAAAAAAGAGCTTCCTTATTACGGTATGACTCAGTGCATGGCAATTTTCAAGGTTCTGTGAGTGCAGACGTAGAAAATAATGCATTAATTATCAACGGCACAACCGTACACATCATTACGGCCAATGGACCGGAAGAAATAGACTATACAAAATATGGCATTAAAGATGCTTTAGTCATTGACAACACCGGTGCTTTTACCAACGAAGAAGCCTTAAAAAGACATTTAGTTTCAAAAGGAGTTTCAAAAGTATTACTAACTGCTCCTGGAAAAGGGGTTCCAAATATTGTTTATGGCGTAAACCATAACGACCATAATCCGGATAAAATAGATATTTTTTCTGCGGCTTCCTGCACAACCAATGCCATAACACCTATTTTGAAGGCTATTGAAGACACATTGGGTGTTGTAAAAGGACATTTAGAAACCATTCATGCCTATACAAATGACCAAAATTTGGTGGATAATATGCATAAAAAATACCGCAGAGGTCGTGCTGCCGCATTAAATATGGTTATCACCGAAACCGGAGCAGGAAGTGCAGTGGCAAAAGCATTACCTTCATTGGCCGGAAAACTAACATCGAATGCAATACGGGTGCCGGTTCCGAATGGTTCGCTAGTCGTATTGAATTTAGAAGTGGGTAAAGAAACTTCAATCGCTGAAGTCAACGAAATAATGAAAAAATATGCCTTGGAAGGGGAATTAGTGGAACAAATTAAATATTCTTTGAGCAACGAATTAGTTTCTTCAGACATTGTGGGCACCAATGCTCCTTCCATTTACGACAGTAATGCTACTATTGTATCAGGCGACGGGAAAAATATTGTACTTTATGTATGGTACGACAATGAATTTGGATACAGCCATCAAGTAATTCGATTAGCTAAATACATTGCTAAAGTAAGACGTTATACATACTATTAATAGTTAATAATCAAAATATTATCATCCGTTTTATGTTTCATGAAACGGATTTTTTTATCTTTAGATTCTAATTATAGCATGATGAACTATTTTTATTTATGTTTTTTGTTGATTTTACCTTGTTCGGGAATTTGTCAAATACAACCGACTCCAAAATCATATCATAAAATTAAATTTTTATACCAAAAAAAATCAACCCTACGATTGGATGAAAAAGGAGTATATGCAGACACCCTTCAACTGAAAAAAATGTTTCCGGATGTTGAATTTGAAAAAATAAAGCTCTCCGAAGAAAATAATAATACGGTAGTTGGCTTCGTTCCAATTGAAAAATTGAATGGGATTCATAAAAACGAAATTTTGAATCATCTTTCCACCAATAATTGCCTGATTTATGGAACGGCCTATCCCAAAAAAGACCTGATTGATTTTACTGTCGATTATAATTCACCGGAAACTGCTCTGGCTTATTATTTATTCGGAAAAACACAAACTCAATTCAGCCATACGTATTCGTATACTTATTTAGAAAAAAATGCACGGCTTGAAATTAGTTCTTCTGGAACTAAGCAAGCGTTACCAATAACTAAAAATCAATTGACCTGGATAAACAAAGACCAACTGACTGGAACATTTTCTGTAACCGAAAAACCTAATACTAAAAAAAATCAGTTAATTCAAATAGAGAAAAATTTACCCCGTTGGATTTCGCCAATTCCTTTTTTTGAAAATGTTCAAATGGGCATAAAATCAATTTATGATGTAGAAAACGACTACCAACTGATTGCTGTTTCGTATGAATAATGGTTTTTCAAAAATACAAGTATATAGTCCCATCGGACAATTGGTACTCGAAAAAACAGCCACTACCGAAATTGATATCGCTCATTTAGCCAACGGTATCTATCTCGTTAAGGTTTTTGATAGCGAAAAGGTTACTGTTATCAAGGTGATGAAGGAGTAAGAAAAAGTTTAAAAGGGCAAAATTAATTTGAAAAATAGCGTTAATTCTCCATTAAAACATAGCAAAAAGTCTGCGTTAACCCAATTATTGGATTTGCAAAGCCATTATTTTCTATACTAAACAATCAGCGAATCTGCGGCTAAAATTACCTATCATCATTAATAAAAAGGTAATGAATCTTAATACCTTAATGGTTAAAAAATAAACTAGTGTACAATCTTAAATAGTGTAATTTGTTACTGAAATTTTAAAAAAGAGGATAAAGATCATAGCTAATTTGATAAAACAAAAAACTCCCGAATAATAGGGAGTTTTCTATGTTAAGAAACGTTGAATTAAGCTTTTTCGGCTGCATGAACTGGCTATAAACTGGCTCTGCAAACCGAAATAGATTTAGCAAATTTATATTAATCAAGAAAACAAGGTCCAATTCAAATGATACTTTACATTTCTACCATCACCTGCTCTTATCAAAGCTCCAATTTCAAATAAAAATTGTAAATCTCGGGTTGCTGTTGCTTTTGAAGTTTTGGTGATTGAAATGTATTTCTTGGCTGTCATTCCTCCTTCAAAACCTGACTTCCCTTTTTCAGTCATTTTTTGCAAGACTTTTGTTTGACGTTCATTCAATTGATGGTTATAACGTTTAAAGAATAGGGCTTTTTCAACAACATACAGCACTGTTTCTTTTACTTCTTTTTGTGCTCCAATTAAAATTGTAAAAAAATATCGTAGCCAATCACTAACATCTTGTTTTCGTTGTGCTTGTTTTAGTGTCTCGTAATAGGCTTGTTTGTTTTCTTCAATTTTCTTGGAAAGACTAACTAAAATTGGCTTTTCAAGTGTTTCTGCCAATGCTTTTTCAGCTAAAGCTCTCCCTATTAGTCCATTTCCATCTTCAAAGGGATGTAATGTTTCAAAATACAAATGAACTAAAGCGGAACGTAACATAGCTCTCCCAATTTGACCAATCTCATGGTAAGGAAAATGGCGATACCATTTTTCAAAACGAGTTAAAAGGTTTACTAATTCAGTAGATGGTGGTGCATCAAAATACACTTCAATCTTCCTTGTTCTACCGGAAATAATTTGCATCGGCTCTGTGCTGCTTCGCCATTCACCCTCTTTCACCGTTTTGTCAAACTTCATTAACGTGCGATGCCATTCCTTTAACATAGCTAATGAGAAAGACTGTTGATAATCTTTCCGAACTTGCAACATCAATGTTGAAATGGCTTGTGCTCTTTTATCTTTTGAAACAATAGGTGCATCTAAAATACCTAATTGTTTTTGCAAAGAGGACATGACATCTGCTCGACTAAAGTATTCGCCCTCAATTTCAGATGTTTTTATAGCTTCCGACAAAACAACTTGTAGCAATAGTTCGCTTTTATCTTCTTCGGATACATTTACAAACAATCCGTTAACTTCGCCAAATTCTGTGGCAAATTCTTGTATTTGACTTATAAAATCATCTACTTTAAATTGAAAATTAGGAAAATCAGTCTGTTGCCAAAAATAATCCATGAGCCGTTTATTTTTACTATTCGGCTCAAATATACAAAAAAAATGAGCCGATTAACCTAACTAATCGGCTCAAAATAACAAATCAATAGCTCAGCTAACAGCTGCTGATTTTGCTTAATTTATCAAGAAAACGAATTGAAAACATGACCATTTTTTTTACTGTTTTAAACCCGTTGAGCTTAAGTAATACAAAATTTATTTTTTAAAAAATAGGTGATTTCACCTTTCAAACATAATCAAAAGTGAGTATCAACTCAATTATTTTGCATAGCCATGATTTTCTGTACTAAACTAAACAAACTGCGAATCTGCGGATAAAATTAACTATAACCATTAATAAAAAGGTAATGAATCTAATACCTTAATGATTAAAAAATATACAATTTTACAATCTTAAATAGTGTAATTTGTTACTGAAAATAAATTAAGTAGGTCAACCAACCCTTATCAATAAAAAAACTCCCGATAAATCAGGAGTTTTCTATGTTAAGTAACGTTGAATTAAGCTTTTCCGGCGGCAATTAAATTCAATGCAGAACCTGCTACAAACCAACCTATTTGACTTTCGTTATAGGTATGATTGGCTAAAATGATATCCTTCGTTCCATCCGCATGAACAAATTCCAGTGTTAATGGTTTGCCCGAAGCAAATTCCGTTAAGTCTAAAAAGTTAATGGTATCATTTTCCTGAATTTTATCATAATCCGCTTCGTTGGCAAAAGTTAAAGCTAACATACCCTGTTTTTTCAAATTTGTTTCATGAATACGGGCAAATGATTTTACCAATACCGCTTTCACACCTAAGAAACGGGGTTCCATAGCAGCATGTTCACGTGAAGATCCTTCACCGTAATTGTGATCACCTACAACAATCGAAGAAACTCCGGCTGCTTTGTAAGCCCGTTGAACAGCTGGTACAGCATCATAAATTCCGGTTAATTGATTTTTAACTTTGTTAGCTTCCTGATTGAACGCATTAACAGCTCCAATCAACATATTATTAGATATATTATCCAAATGACCACGGAAACGCAACCAAGGTCCGGCCATAGAAATATGGTCTGTCGTACATTTTCCAAAAGCTTTGATTAACAATTTTGCTCCGGTGATGTTATTTCCATCCCATGCCTCAAAAGGAGCAAGCAATTGCAAACGGTCGGAAGTTGGTGAAACAGCTACTTGAACACTACTTCCATCTTCTGCAGGGGCTTGAAAACCGGCATCCTCTACGTCAAATCCTCTTTTAGGCAATTCATCTCCAAAAGGAGTTTTCAACATTACTTCTTCTCCTTTATCGTTGATTAAAGCATCCGTAAGCGGATTAAAATCTAATCTGCCTGAAATAGCTAAAGCAGCAACCATTTCTGGTGAAGTGACAAAAGCATGTGTATTTGGGTTTCCATCGGCACGCTTAGAAAAGTTTCTATTAAACGAATGCACAATCGTGTTTTTTTCTCCTTTATCTGCTCCTTCTCTGTCCCATTGACCAATACAAGGTCCACAGGCATTGGTAAATACTTTTGTTCCCATTTTTTCGAACGTTGCGATGATTCCGTCACGTTCAATCGTATAACGAATTTGCTCAGAACCCGGATTTATACCGAATTCAGCTTTAGGCGTAATGCCATTATCCACGGCTTGTTGAACGATAGAAGCAGCTCTCGCCATATCTTCATAAGAGGAATTGGTACAAGAACCGATTAATCCCCATTCTACTTTTAAAGGCCATCCATTAGCAGCAGCTTCCTCTTTCATTTTAGAAACAGGAGTTCCTCTGTCAGGAGTAAATGGTCCATTAATATAAGGCTCCAATTCTGAAAGGTTGATTTCTATTAATTGGTCAAAATAACGTTCCGGATTAGCATATACTTCATCATCTGCCGTTAAATAAGAAGCTACTTTATCTGCTGCATTTACAACATCTTGACGACCCGTAGCTGCTAAATATCTTCTCATGGAATCATCATAACCAAAAGTAGAAGTAGTAGCACCAATTTCAGCACCCATATTACAAATGGTTCCTTTTCCTGTACAAGACATGGAAGTGGCTCCTTCACCAAAATATTCAACAATGGCTCCTGTCCCTCCTTTTACGGTTAAAATATCGGCCACTTTTAAAATAACATCTTTAGGTGCGGTCCAACCTGATAATTTACCGGTTAATTTTACGCCTATTAATTTGGGAAATTTTAATTCCCAAGACATACCAGACATTACATCAACGGCATCAGCACCACCAACACCAATGGCTAACA
The DNA here is from genome assembly GCF_044361015.1 of Flavobacterium sp. Lineage (GTDB taxonomy): Bacteria > Bacteroidota > Bacteroidia > Flavobacteriales > Flavobacteriaceae > Flavobacterium. The sequence goes on along the minus strand of NZ_JBIKJL010000003.1, from coordinate 48,702 downwards.
TTCCTAATCCTCCTGCATTAACCGTATGTGAATCCGTTCCTATCATCATTCCTCCCGGAAAAGCATAATTTTCTAAAACAATCTGATGAATAATACCGGAGCCCGGTTTCCAAAAACCGATTCCGTATTTATTCGAAACGGAAGAAAGAAAATCAAAAACTTCTTTTGATTGTGAATTAGCTAAAGCTAAATCTGATTTAGCACCATTTTTAGCAAGAATTAAGTGGTCACAATGTACCGTGGTGGGTACAGCTACAGTCTTTTTTCCTGCATGCATAAATTGCAATAACGCCATTTGAGCCGTTGCATCTTGACAAGCAACTCTATCCGGAGCGAAATCTACATAATCTTTTCCACGGGTAAAAGCGGTGGTGGGATTTCCGTCCCAAAGGTGAGAATATAATATCTTTTCAGATAACGTAAGTGGACGACCAACTAACTCACGAGCTTTATCTACACGAGCAGTAACGGTTGCATACACTTTTTCAATCATTTTAATATCAAAAGCCATGGTAAAAAAGATTTATTTTGTTTGTGATGCGAATTTACGAAAACGATAGAACATTGGAAAATTAATAGCAAAATATATCTTTTGGAATTGATTTTTTACAGAAAAGTTACTTTTTTAGCCTTATTTTCAATAAAAGCTAAAATAAGGGCATAAAAATGTAAAATTGACAATTTTAGAGTACAAATTACTTGTCCCTTAAATCAGTCATCGGCTTTTCGTAGAATTTATACAATAGCGTACTTAAGAAAAAAGTTATAATTAAATAAATAAAAGTAAAAAAATGCAATTGATGGAGAGATAAACCCTCCGTATTAAAGTAATGTTTCATAAGTTGCAAAACGACTCCATAATGCAATAAATAAACAGAATAGGAAATGACGCTGATAAAAACAATTGGTTTTCGGATAAAAGCTAATTGAATCGTTTTCCATTCCGCTAAAAAAGGAAGGAACAAAGCAAACGTTAAAGAGGTTAAAGGCAAATAAAAAATAGCCCAAAAAAGAGGGAATGAAGCAAACGTAAGTTGAAAATAGCCAACTCCGGCAAATAAAAATCCAAATAAAAACAAACCCAGAACTGCCATAACATACTTGCCTTTTATCCAAAGAGCAGTAAAATTTAAACTAATCCAACTAAATAGAACCCCTAAAAAAATGGCATCCAACCGATAAATAACCACCGCTTTTAAACCAAGGTTCCATTGATTGATATCTGAAAGTGGTGTGATGAAAGCATACCAGACTTTAGTGAAGAAAAAAAAGAAAATAAACCCTATAACTACATATAAAAAAAAACGAGATTTGTTAATCGGTTTGACTAGTAGCGTTTTTAAAAACAAGGCAATTGGAAAAAGCAAATAGGCAAACTCTTCTAAGGAAAGACTCCAGGATTCCGTAAAAAAAGGAAGCATGGGTGAAGCAAAATTTTGCAAAAAGAAAAAATATTTCCAACCCTCCTGAATCGAATAACCAACAATAAAACTGATTAGAACATTAATTAATAAAACTAGATAATAATTGGGCAACGTTCGAAACCAACGCCGTTTTAAAAAATATAAAACGCTTGAAATAGTAAAATCATCCTGTAAATAAAGTCGGTAAACAATTCGGCCAATCAAAAATCCGCTGAGTACAAAAAAAATTTCAACGCCTAAATAACCAAACAACTGAAAAACTTGCGAAATAATGCCATTATCTGGCGGATAAATCCACAATAAATGAGAACTCAACACCATTAAAATAGCAACCGCTCGCATCAAATCTAATCCGAATATTCGTTTTTCAGAATGAAGGTGCAAAAGAGACATTAAATTATGTATTTTTGAATTAAAATTTGGCAATTGGCTAAACCAAAGATACTAAAAATCACATTACTTTTAATAGTGCTCTCCTTGGCAGGTGGCGTCATTTGGTATACTCAATTATCTAATCGGCACAAAGCGATTGTGAAAACTACTTTTTTACACAAAACGGGATTAGTTGACAGTGATTGGAAAATCGAAAAAGCTAATAAAGAATACAAAATGCTGTCGCCCACATTTATTGTAGACAACATTTACAAATCAATGGAGGGGCCAAAAGCAACCAATACAGTAATGCTGTCACAAGATTCTACTTTGTTGTGGATTACCGGTTTTAAAGTGGTTGCTCAAGATGTAGATACAGAAAAAAGGATAACAAATGATTTTATTTGCCACATGAATGTGGATATTAATGATGCAAAATATTACTCCCATTTTGGATTAGAAAACCGCATTGGCAAACAATACCCTAGACTGACTTCCCTTTCACATGGAATGGAATCATTCGAATTCCCGAAGGGTTTTGGTATCCCTATGAAAGGAAATGATTTGCTGTTTGTGACCACACAAACCTTAAACCACAACCTGAAAGAGGTCTATAAAAAAGTAAAACATAAAGTAACTATAAATTATCAAGACAAGCCTTCGCTATTCCCTTTAATGAGCAAAACAGCTTTTATCATGCTTCCGTATGATCAATATGACCCATATAAAAGTCCAACAGACCCGGGAACTGATTTTTGCATTCCGGTGGAAACCAAAAACCATAGTTATGAAGATGGAAAAGGAAATAAAGTGTCCGGTCATTGGGTAATCCCAAAAGGAAAAAACACTTACCGAAGTGATATCAACCACCAATTAGAAATCAAAGACAGTCTGCGTTTACATGCCGCGGCAATACACGTGCATCCTTTTGCCACAAGAATCATGCTCTACAACAAAACTAGTAAAAAACTGGTTTTTGTGAGCAAAATTACGAACCATAAAAACAGTATTGGATTGACCAACATTGAAAATTTTTCCTCTACAGAAGGAAAATGGCTATATGCAAATCAGGAATATGAAATAATACTAGACGTTAATAACACCTCTTCAGAAAACCAAGATATGATGGGGAGTATGTTCCTCTTTTTTTATGATTCAGAAATGGACGAAATTCTCAAAAACTCAGTAATTCAGTAACTCAGCCCTCTAAACCAGCTTCGCAATAATCGCTTCCACACTCAGTCCTTCTGCGTCTGCTTTGTAGTTTTTTACAACACGATGACGTAAAATCCCTTCAGCAACCGCTTTCACATCTTCAATATCGGGTGAAAATTTACCGTTAAAAGCAGCATTGGCTTTAGCAGCTAATATCAAGTTTTGAGAAGCTCTGGGACCTGCCCCCCAATCGATGTAGTTTTTAATAAAATCTGTTGCTAAATTACTGTCCGGACGGGTTTTAGTAACCAACATAACAGCATATTCGATAACATTATCAGCTACCGGAATACGACGAATCAAATGTTGGAAATCGATAATTTCCTGAGCCGTGAATAAAGAGTTTATAACCGGCTTATCATCAGAAGTGGTGCTTTTTACAACTTGAACTTCCTCAGCAAAAGAAGGATAGTCTAATTTTATGGAAAACATAAAACGGTCTAATTGTGCTTCCGGTAAAGGATAGGTGCCTTCCTGCTCAATCGGGTTTTGAGTTGCCAAAACAAAATAAGGCAAACTCAATTTGTAATTTTGACCGGCAATGGTTACGGCACGCTCTTGCATCGCTTCTAACAATGCAGCTTGCGTTTTTGGTGGCGTACGGTTTATCTCATCCGCTAAAATAATATTGGAAAAAATGGGTCCTTTGATAAACCTAAACGTTCTGTTTTCGTCTAAAATTTCACTCCCTAAAATATCAGAAGGCATCAAATCGGGGGTAAATTGAATACGTTTAAAATCCAACCCTAATGCTTGTGCAATAGTATTAACCATTAATGTTTTCGCCAAACCGGGCACACCAACCAAAAGAGCGTGTCCGCCGGAAAAAATACTCAAGAGTACTTGATCAACTACTAAATCTTGTCCAACAATAATTTTTGAAATTTCTTTTTTTAACGCTAATCTTTTTTGGACTAGGGTTTGTATAGCGGTTACATCTGACATAATGGTTATGGATAATGGGTTATGGTAATAGGCTAAAAAGCTTTATTTTTTTAGCCAATTATTAGTAAAATCGCAATCGCGGTATTCCGCATTAATTCGGATGTAGGTTTCTAATATTTTTTCGTTAGACCATTTTCCGATAGCTTCAAATTGTTTTTCCTTTAAAGCTAACTCTTTAATCTTAACATAATCCGTAGCATAATCGGCCACGTGGGAATCAATTCGATTAGTTACCATCAATAATTTATATTTCTTCATCCCTTTTTGATCTTCATCTAAAACAGGTTGCGAAACTTCATTTGGCTTTAAACTGGAAACTTGACTATATAAGCTTGGATCCATTTTAGTTAACTCAAAACGGGTATCCAATGTTTTCGGATTCAGCAAAATACCCCCATTCGCTTTGGTTTCTTTTTCATCGGATAAATTACGGGCTGCCTCAGCAAAAGTTAATTCGCCTGAAACAATCCGACTTCTGATTAAGGTTACTTTTTCTTTCGCCTCTCGTAAGTCGTCATCCGTTATTTTTGGTGTTAAAAGGATATGACGCAATTCAACTTCTTGTCCTTTTATTTTTTCTACTAAAATAATATGGTACCCAAAATCAGTTTGAAAAGGCATCGATATTTCTCCTTCATTTAAACTAAAGGCAACGTCTTTAAATTCTTTGACGAAGGGTGTTTTTCGATTCATTTTATAAAAACCACCGGAGGAACGGGAACCTGGATCTTGTGAATACAATACCGCTCGTGTTCTGAAACTGGAACCGTTTTCTAAAACGTCTTTCCTGATTTCTATTAACTTATCAATTACTTTTTGTCTTTCTACATCACTTACTTTGGGTTCAATCACAATTTGAGATAACTCTAATTCCGCTCCAAAAACAGGTAATTCTTCCGTTGGGATTTTCTTAAAAAAAGTTCTCACTTCTTCTGGCGTAATCTCTACATCTGCTACCACTTTATTACGCATTTCAGACGATAACTTTCCTTGCTTTAAAACATCAAAAAAGAAGGAACGAAATTCTTCCTCATTTTTCTTGTTATAGAATTTTAGCATTTTATCCATCGACCCGATTTGCTCTAACATATAGGTAAGCCGTTCGTCCATCATGTTTTGTATTTCACCATCATTCACCACAATGGTACTGTCTTGTAACGCTTGATGTGCATATAAACGGTCTTCCATCAACTTCCCTAATAATTGGCATCTGGTGATGTCATTAACAGAAATACCTTGGCTGGTAAGCTCAATATATTCCATGTCTATATCTGAATCTAAAATAATAAAATCCCCTATGGTGGCAATAACACCATCCACTTTTTTGCGTTGGCTTACTTTTTTAACTGTATCTTTTTTAACAGCAGCCTCCTCCTGAATTACTTCTTGTGCTGTTGCAATAACAGTAAAAAAAGCAAATGTAAACAGTAGGAGAAACTTGTTATTTAAAAATTTCATAGTTTTTATTTTTAATGGCATCATCGGTAATTTCTTTCTCAAATTTTTTAATTAATTCTAATTTTCTTCTGTTTATGATTAACTCTTTTAGAGTAGATTTCACATATTCATAGGGACTCACCTCATTTTTATCAATTACATTACTAATCTTCACCAAATAAACATCCGTTGAATCGGGATATTGAATCGTTTTTCCCGGAGCAATATAATTTTCACTGTTATCCGGAGTTATAAATGGCAATTTTTGATAAACCTGATTCATTTCTACCCAAACACTGTCATTCATGGCAGAGCCTTTAAATTGCAATTGATAGGTTTCCCAAAATTTAGCATCACTTTTTTTAGTATCAAAAAACTTACTCTTAATCAAATCGAATTTCGGATGCTCTATAGACAAATGAATATACCGCAACCTAATTAAGACTCCATTTGTTCTGAAATTCTCTTTATTCTCTTGATAATAAGCTTTAATTTCAGCATTGGATACTGACGTATCTACCTCTCTTTTAACAATGGCTTCTAAATAGGCTTTCGTATATAAATCAACTTTGTACTGCTGAATCAGTTTATCAAATGCTATTTGCTCTTCTTTCGTAATATTTAATTCAGCGGCATTAATCAATAACTTTTGAGTAGCCCAACGATTAATGAAATTTTGTACAATAAGTAGACTGTCTTCTTTCGTAGTACCTTCCGGCAATAAATCGGCTATGTCGCTTTTATACAAATAACTTTCTCCAACTCTGGCAATGGCTTCGGGTTTTGCTTCGGGTTTAAAATAAGAACACGAAACAAAAACAAAAAACACAAGCACGATGCCAAGGGGTTTCAACATTAGTTTTTAATTTGCTTTTTAACACTTTCAAACACACTTTGATTAACAGTAACGTTGAATTCTTGCTTCAAATTAGTAAACCAATTTTCTTCCAAATATTGTTGATAGTCATTGATTACCCTGCCTTTACATTCTACTAATGTTTTTGGTCCGGCTTCTTGAACGGTATTGACTTGAACAACATAGAAATAATTTTCTTCATGAACTACCGGTTGTAATCCTTTTTGATAGGAAACTGTTTTAGGTAAAATAGCATTATCTTCCTCAAAAATTCCGGCAGTTGTCATCACATTAACAACATCTTTCGTATTCAATTCCTTTTTAATTTCCTCAACTGATTTTCCTTGTTTAAGTAATTTATGAGCTTTTTTAGCAATATCTGCTTTGGTAGAGGAAATAATCAATACATCATATCTTTTTTTCCAAAGGTATTTATTAGCATTCTCTGTGTGAAACGCTTGTAGTCCTAGTGTGTCTGTTTTAGATTTTTCCCAAATCTCTTTCTCCATTAAATCAAACAACAATAATCCGTCACGGTATTCATCCATCACAGCGGCAAATTCAGGAAATTCATTTTCTAAATTGTCATTGTAATAGGTATTTAATTCAGCATCAACAAAATTAGAATAATGAAAATCAACCAATTTAGCAACAGGTCTCACTTGGACAGGATTTTTTTGTTGGGAATACAAATAATTTAAAAACACTTCCCCACTCACGTTTTGATTAGCAAAAGTAAACAAAGAACCTGTAAAGTCTTTCATGCTTTCAGGCAATTTCCAGGTAGAGTCATAAAAACTGTCATTCACCGTCTTTTTAACTTTAGTAAACATCGCATCCGAACGTTTAACCGGATACTTAGCTCTCAATTTTTCATTCAGTGACTCAGTGATTTTTCTGGAACGCTCATCACGACCAATTTTAGTTTCAATATCTGGCTTTGCCTCTTCATAGGTTTTGACAGGATGTTTTTCAATCAATTTCATAATATGCCATCCAAATTGGGTTTGAAAAGGCTTCGAAATTTCACTCGTATTTTGAAGAGAAAAAGCAACGGTTTCAAACTCTTCTGAACTCAATTGACCGGAACCAAAACGATTTAAAAGACCTCCTTTTGACGCTGAAGATTTGTCTTGTGAAAACTGCTTTGCCAATGCTTCAAACGATTCTCCTTGTTGAATTTTATTGTAAATTTCAAAAATGGTAGTTTTATTTTTCTCCAGTTCTGTCGGACTGTCATCCGTGGGATTCATCAACATAATGTGAGCAACCGTAACGTCGCCACGATTATCCCGAATGTCTTTTACTTCTATGATATGGTAACCGAAACGGGTTCGAACAGGTTGCGAAACAGCCCCCTTGGAAGTAGTAAAAGCAGCTGTCTCAAAAGGATAAACCATACGGAAAGCAGAAAAATAACCTAAATCACCTCTGTTTTCTTTAGCACTAGGGTCTTGAGAATATTGAAAGGCCAATTGACCGAAATCTTCCCCTTTTAAAACCCTGTTTCGCAATTCTATAATACTTTTATAGGCAGCTAACGTATCTTCCGGCTTAGCATTTTCGTCTATGGTTAACAAAATATGAGCCGCTCGAACTTCTTTCAAGGAACGGGCATAGCCTTCATCAATTAATTCTTTCGTAACTTTTGAATCAGTCAAATAATTTTTAGAAAGCTGTGTACGATAGGATTTTAATTCATTTTGATATTGCGGATTATTTTGCAAGCCCAAAGCATTAGCTTTAGTAACTTTCAATTTGTACCCTACAAATAATTCTAAATAATGATCCAAATCTTTCTGCGATTCATCTTTAACCAAGTCTAAGTTTTTATTATAAACCCTAATAAATTCATCAGTATAATAAGGTTTATCATTAATCGTAAAAAGCACTTGCTCAGAAGATTGGGCAGAAAGTAATGCCGTCACAAAAAAGGCAAATCCCAAACAAAATTGTTTAACAGTCATTTTTAAATGATTTAAAAGAATGATTTTTATAATAGACAACAAATTATAGCTGTTGCAACTCACAAAATTAACAATTCAAAGACATTAAACAAGTATAGCCCCTACTATTAACAAAAATTTATTAACGTAAAATGTTTATACTTTTTTGACTAAGAAATACTATTTTTGCACACCTTTAAAAAGTGTTATGAGTTTTATAGAAGAAATCAATAGAAGAAGAACTTTTGGTATTATCTCGCATCCCGATGCCGGTAAAACAACCTTAACCGAAAAGCTTTTGCTTTTTGGAGGAGCAATCCAGGAAGCGGGTGCCGTAAAAAATAACAAAATCAAAAAAGCGGCAACTTCCGACTTTATGGAAATTGAGCGACAAAGAGGGATTTCTGTGGCCACTTCTGTTTTGGCTTTCAATTATAAAGACAAAAAAATAAACATTTTAGATACGCCGGGTCACAAAGACTTTGCGGAAGATACGTTCAGAACGTTAACGGCTGTTGATAGCGTGATTGTAGTGGTGGATGTGGCAAAAGGAGTCGAAGAGCAAACTGAAAAATTGGTGGAGGTTTGTCGCATGCGAAACATTCCAATGATTGTTTTCATCAATAAATTAGACCGTGAAGGAAAAGATGCCTTTGACCTAATGGATGAAGTGGAACAAAAGTTGAAATTAAAAGTTACTCCTTTGAGTTTCCCTATCGGAATGGGTTATGATTTTCAGGGGATTTATAACCTTTGGGAGAAAAACATCAATTTGTTTAGTGGGGATAGCCGAAAAAATATTGAAGATACCATTGCTTTTTCAGATTTAAACAATCCGGAATTGGATAAAATTATTGGTCAAAAAGCGGCTGACAAACTCAGAGAAGAATTAGAATTAATCAGTGAAGTCTATCCTACTTTTGACAGAAAAGAATATTTAGAAGGACATTTACAACCGGTGTTCTTTGGTTCTGCCTTAAATAATTTTGGTGTTAGGGAATTATTGGATTGTTTTATTAACATTGCCCCTTCACCAAAAGCGAAACATTCTGATACGAGACTCGTACAACCAAGCGAAACAAAAATGTCTGGCTTTGTTTTTAAAATTCATGCTAACATGGATCCAAAACACAGAGACCGTTTAGCTTTTGTCAAAATTGTTTCAGGAACTTTTGAGCGAAACAAACCCTATTTACACGTACGTCTAAATAAAAGTTTAAAATTTTCTAGCCCTAATGCTTTTTTTGCAGAAAAAAAAGAAATTGTAGATATCTCCTATCCGGGTGATATTGTGGGACTTCATGACACGGGTAACTTTAAAATTGGCGATACCTTAACGGAAGGAGAAGTAATGAATTTCAAAGGAGTTCCGAGTTTTTCACCGGAACATTTCAGGTACATCAATAATGCCGACCCTATGAAAGCGAAGCAATTAGAAAAAGGAGTTGATCAATTAATGGATGAAGGGGTTGCCCAGCTTTTTACCTTGGAAATGAACAACAGAAAAATAATTGGAACCGTCGGTGCTTTGCAATATGAGGTAATACAGTACCGCTTAGAACACGAATACGGAGCTAAATGTACGTATGAAAATTTTCCGGCTCACAAAGCCTGTTGGGTAAAACCGGAGGACCCTAAAAATGAAGAATTTGCAGAATTCAAACGGATTAAACAAAAATTCTTAGCCCATGACAAATACGGTCAATTGGTTTTTTTAGCAGATTCTGAATTCACAATTCAAATGACACAAAGCAAATTTCCTAGGGTCAAACTTTTATTTACGTCTGAATTTGAATAGCAAGTGGTTCAAAAATAAATCGTTGTAAATTTATTTTACTATTAATTATTCTAAAAAGTATAATTTTTACTTTTATTTTTAAAAATGATTACTATCTTTGCTGCTGATTCCATTTGAAATATGAAAAGTTTATATAAAATTTACATTCTCGCATTTGTTTTATTATCTGACGTAATGTTGTTCGCTCAACCGGGTGATGATGATGGAACTGGGGGATTAGAAGGTAATGATACACCGGCCGCTCCAATTAATGGGAAATTAATATGGCTAGCTTTAGTTGGAATAGGTTTTGCCTTTTATTATTTTAATAAAAAAAGACAAAAAGCATAATAGTTAACCCCTTTCAAGGGGTTTTTTTATACCTGATAATTTCTCATACAAATTAGTTTGATTTTCTTTTCCAAAAAAAAAACAAAGCTCAAAGATATAATTCCTGATAATTTCGTGGATATACATTCCCATTTAATTCCCGGAGTTGATGATGGGTCAAAAAGCATGGAAAGTACTTTAGGAATGATGGAAAGCTTAAAATCGTTAGGCTTTGAACAATTCATTACAACGCCGCACATTATCCAAAATGTTTGGAAAAACAACCGCGAAATTATTCAACAAGGAGAAATTGCAGTCTTAGAATCACTGTCAAGTAATAACCAAGAAATACCATTCAAAGCTGCAGCAGAATATATGTTTGACACTTCCTTCTCAGAACTTTTACAAAAAGAAAAACTACTGACCCTGAAAGAGAATTATGTCTTGGTAGAAATGTCCTACCTGAATCCCCCCATGCAATTAGTAGATTTGATTTATGAAACTCAACTGGCAGGAAATATTCCCGTTTTAGCTCATCCGGAGAGGTATTTGTTTTACCACAACAATATGAGTGAATATGAAAAACTTAAAAAAGCAGGTTGTTTATTCCAAATGAACTTACTCTCGTCTGTCGGATACTACGGAGAAGGGGTTGCCAAAACAGTAGATAAACTATTAAAAAAAGGAATGATTGACTTTGTGGGCTCTGATGTACACCACCAAAAACACATTGATGCTTTTTCCGGAAAAATCGTTATAAAAGAAATGATCCCTTTAAAAGAGGCCATTCAAAACAATCAGTTATTTCGATTTCTTTTGTAATATTTTTTTGTGCCAAGGCAATTGTTCTAGCTCTGAATCTGCTCCATAGCCATACCCATAGCCGTAGCCATAGCCGTAGCCGTAGCCGTAGCCATAACCATAAGTCTTAGAAGGATCTGTACCATTCAAAATCATGGCCATGTTTGGCAATTTATTCTCTTTGTGTAATGATTTTGGAATAATCAAGGAATGTTTTTTCAGGAAATTAGCTCGAACAACATAAACAAAAACATCAGCAAATTTACTAACCAATAGTGTGTCTGTCACCAAACTAACGGGAGCTGTATCCACAACAATATAATCGTATTGCTTTTTCAATTCATCGAAAAGGTCACTAATTTTAGTACTATTCAATAATTCAGCAGGATTTGGAGGAATAACTCCGGATGGCATGACCCAAAAATCCTTATGTCCTTCTTGACGATAAACGATATCTTCAATTTTTAATTTATCATTAGAAAGATAATTACTTAAACCAACTTTCGATTTAATTTTGATATACTCCATGATTTTAGGGTGTCTCAAGTCCATTCCTATCAAAAGTACTTTCTTACCATATAAAGATAGTGTACTGGCAATATTAACAGCCACAAAAGTCTTCCCTTCTTTTGGAATAGTAGAAGTGATAAATATTGTTTTGGCCTGTTCTTTGTCAGTGGTAGCTAGCATAAAATCCAAGTTGGTCAACAAAATCCTGAAAGATTCAGCGGTACTAGACCTACTTTCTGAAGTCATAATCTCATCACTGGTTTCCGATAAAGGAATATCGCCTAAGAAAGGTAATTTCAAATACTTTTCTAAATCATGACGGGAATGTATTTTAGTGTCCAACAACTGTATTAAATAAATAACAGAAAATGGAATTAGCAAACCAAGTAACAAAGCAATCAGGTAAATATTTCTGGTATTTGGCGAAACGACACCAATAGAGTAAGCAGAATCAATCACTTTAGCCTTAGGAGAAGTAACGGCCATGGTAATGGCTGTTTCTTCTTGCTTTTGTCTCAAATATAAGTATAAGGCTTCCTTAATATTTTGTTGTCGTTCAATGTTTCTGTATTTTCTGTCAAGCGTAGGAACTTGAGAAACTTTACTGTTAAATTTCGATTCTTGTTGAAGCAACTGTTTTTTGGCAATAGTCAATGAACTTTGTACATTTCTGAGACTCTGTTGTATGGTACCTTTTAGTGCCGTGATTTGCTGATTATAATTAAGCACATTTGGGTGATTGGCCGAAGTGCTTTTCAAAAGGCGGTTTCGCTCTAACACCATAACATTATATTGATTAATCAGCGAAGTGGAAGCATTTTCCGTGGGAATAATATTCTCTGGAATAGTCTGATCAATATCGGAATTCTTAATGGAATTCAACATAAATTCTACGACCATTAATTCTTTCCCGTTATTGGCTAATGCCTTTTCATATTCGGAAGAGGTGGTAAGGTTTAATCCTGCATCGGTTACTAAGTCGGTTAATCGATTATCTTTTTTAAATCGCTCTGCACTGCGTTCAACGGTATCTAATTCACCAGTAATAATACTTAAGCGTTCATCAATAAAATCTTGTGTGTTTTTAGCTACTAAATTCTTATCATTTAAAGCATCTTCATTAAATTTCATGACCAACGTATTGAGGTAATCCATTCCTTTTGAAGGCAATGGATCTACTACAGAAAGCTGAATAATACTGGTCTTTTCACCTACAGGAGCTACCGTTAAAATATTTTTATAAGCAATAGCAGCAGTCATCAAAGGGGTAATTTTAATGATTATAGTATTGGTGTTGATAGTAGCTTTTTTATTGCGATTAATTACAATATTACCTAAAGAAGTAGGTATAACTTCACCAAAAGTGTGTACCTTATCTGTTGATTGTTCATTATACTGAAGTTCAAAAGAGTTATCTTTCAGAAATTTAAAATAAAACAATCCCCACTTATTTTCGATAGATTTATCATTTTCAAAAACTAGCTCAATGGGTGATTCAGTATAAAGCTCAGGGGTTAAAATCCTTCCTTCAGCATAATAAGAAACATTAAATTTTAATTCTTTAACGGTATTTTGGGATAATATACGAGAACGAAACATCTCAATTTCATTCTCTAAATTACTCTTTTTGACTCCTAAAATACCCAAATCATTAAAAGCATCTAATTCAGTTGCTGTACCTTTTTTGTCATCTTTAATTAATATTGTCGTGGTTAAACCATACTGAGGCATCTGATACCGCAAGTAAATATAAGCAATCGATACAGCGATTAAAACACTTAACACAAACCATTTCCAATTCCGTAAATATTTAAATAACTGTTCAGTTAAATTAATTTTAGAATCTACTTCTTCGGTTGAATTAATAAAAGAATTTTGCATGTTTTAATCTGTTAATAGTATTATGGTAGTCAAAGCAAACCCAAGCACAGAAATTGCTGCTAAGATATTAGGTCCAATAGCAGTGGAATCAATTTTTCGTTTATTGGGCTCTACGTACAAAACATCGTTTTGAGTAAGATAGTAATAGGGAGAATTAAGCAGGTTAGGGTCAGTCATATTAATTCGCACTGTTGTTTTTACACCTTCTGTTTCTCGAATCAAGAGCACATTTTCCCGTCTGCCAAACAAAGTCATATCACCGGCTAAAGCTAAAGCTTCCGGAATAGTAATTCGGTCACTTGAAATAGTATAACTCCCTGGATTAGCAACTTCTCCCAAGACTGAAACTTTATAGTTTACAATTCTTAAATTGATTACAGGATCTTTAGCATATTCAGAAATTTTGGTATACAATATTTCTTTAACTTGATTTTTATTTAACCCACTTACTTTTAAGGTGCCAAGAACAGGAAATTGAATAGTTCCGGCATTGTCTACTAAATAAGTAGAACGCTCCATTTGCATAGCATTAGTCGTTGTTCCTGCTTCTGAATTACCAATATTGAAGGGTTGTGAAGCTTTTGGGTCTAAAGTGGTTACATTAATATATAAAACATCATCCGTTTTGATAACGGGTTCATAGTTTGATTTATTCTCGGTTGAGGCGGTGTCAATTTCCTGAAAGTAAATCACTTTCTTTTTGGAAACACAAGAAGTGAATAAAAAAGCTGAAAGTATAAAATATAAAAAAGAAAATTTTTTCATAGATAGAATGCTGATTTGGTGCAAATATAAGTTTATTAATCTTAAGCCTAGTAGTGTGACAGTAAATTATTTAAGAATCCAACTCTTGAAAAACAGAATTCATACTCTTAAATTCAGGAACGATTTTTTTCATCTTTGAAACAAGTATATCTTTTGATTTCACATGAGCACTGATAATTAAATCTTCTATTAAATCACTAACTACCTCAAACTCATCACAAATTTCCTCAGCTATCATTATTTTTTCATGATGAGTAGCTAAATTTTTAGCAGAATCATTCAATAGCTCTTCATACAATTTTTCACCGGGTCGCAAACCAACAATCTTAATTTTAATTTCTTTATCTGGCGTATATCCGGCTAATCGAATCATTTTTTTAGCTAAATCAATAATTTTAACCGGATCACCCATGTCAAAAATAAAAATCTCACCCCCTTTACCCATAGCTCCGGCTTCTAAAACTAATTGACAAGCCTCCGGAATGGTCATGAAATAACGAATAATTTCCGGATGGGTAATCGTAATAGGCCCACCTTCCTGAATTTGCTTTGTGAAAAGTGGCACAACGGAACCATTGGAACCCAATACATTACCAAAACGTGTCGTGATAAATTTTGTCTGACTGTCAGCATTTATTCTGTTTTTTTTGAAATGCAGGGATTGAACATACATCTCCGCAATTCGCTTACTGGCTCCCATCACACTGCTCGGGTTAACTGCCTTGTCGGTGGAGATCATTACAAATCGTTCAACATAGTATTTGCAGGATAAATCAGCTACGTTTTTTGTCCCCATAACATTTGTATAAACAGCTTGTGCAGGATTTTCTTCCATCAAGGGAACATGTTTGTAGGCAGCCGCATGATAAACGACTTGGGGTTTATAGAACTTGAATTTGCGTTCTAAAAACTCATAATTTCGAATATCCCCAACTAAACTTTTGATGGGATAGTTATAATTCATCGCCTCGATTTCAAGGGTCAAACTATGCAAAGGGGTCTCAGCTTGGTCTAACAAAATGATGGAAGATGGCTCAAAACCTAACACTTGACGTACAATTTCACTGCCAATAGAACCGGCAGCACCGGTTATCATAACTGTTTTTCCACGCAATTGGGATGAAATAATGCGGGTATCCAAAACAATGGGTTTTCGCTCTAATAAATCCTGAATTTCAAAATTCTTAATATTCTTAGAAATTTCTTTTTCGTTTTCCCAGTCGGTTACTAAGGGGATAGTAAATACTTTATAATTAAAATCGATGCATTCATCTACCAATTGCGAACGTTCTTCCTTGGTTAAACTTTTGTCAGCTATTATTAAAGCATCGGCTTTATTCAAACGCATCAAAACAGGAACTCGTCTTTTGAACTGAAGAATAGGAAGGTCTAATATTCGTTTCGTATTATTTTGATTCTTCTTATCTATAAAACCAATCAATTTAAATCGTTTGGGTACTTCTGATTTCAAAGCATTAGCAACAGCAATAGCATTGGCATCCGTTCCATAAATTAAAGCCGTCGTTTTGGGTGTCTCTGCAGCAATAGTAAAATATTTTTCAAAAACTTGTTTAACTACAACACGGTAAAAAAACAAAAAACTAAAAGACAAAACAGCATGTATAAAAATACCGGTATTCAAATAGATTTTATCCCAACCGATCAAAACAAAGATAAAATTGACTAGAACAAACGTACCTAAAGTAGCAAATTGAGAAAAAAACAATTTTAATGCATCTATGTAAGAAGAATGGCGAATAATACCTGAATAAGTTCTGAATATCCAAAAATAGAAAATATTAACCCCCAAGTAAAGAGGAAGGGCTATAAAAATTATTTCCGTTTCAATATAATGAAAACGAATACCACTCAATAGGATAAACGTCACTAAACCGGAAAAAAGTACAATCGAGGAATCTAACAAAAGGACAACCCATCGCGGTAAATAACCAAGATTTTTAAAATTAAAATGCAATTGCAACTGAGCAAAATAGTTTAAAACATCTTCCAGTATAGTTGTCTTTTTTTTCAAAATTCTTTTTTAATAATTTTGTAACATGTAAAAATAAGTATTTTTTTTAAAATCTTAAAAAAATCTTAATTTTTAACCAAATCTTTATTTAAACCAACAGAAATAAAGAATTTAAATGAGCTATCTCTTATCTCCTTCCTCAATTATCTTTCTTCTTTCTTCTATTCTCTAAATTCATCTCCTACTTAAAAACCGCTTGGACCAAATCCGTAATCCTATTTCGTTCCGCATCCGTTAAATTAGAACCGGACGGAAGACATAAACCATCGTTAAACAAATTTTCCGATACGGTTCCGCCGTAATACGGATACTTTTCAAAAATAGGTTGCAAGTGCATCGGTTTCCATAAAGGCCTGCATTCAATATTTTGTGCTTCCATTGCTAAGCGTAAAGTTTCTCTCGTAATACTATTAGTCAAAGCAGGATTAAGTAAAATAGCAGTCAACCAATGATTGGAAAAATAAGTATTATTAGGTTCAGAAAGCACCTTAACCCCCTGAATATCAGCGAAAAGATCAACATAAAAAGCATGCATTTTTCTACGTAAAGCAATGTGGTCATTCAACACTTCCATTTGACCTCTTCCGATTCCGGCACAAATATTACTCAAACGATAATTATACCCGATTTCACTGTGTTGATAATGAGGGGCGTTATCACGAGCTTGGGTAGCTAAAAAAACCGCTTTATCTTTTAAAACTTTATCAGGGGCAACTAAGGCTCCACCACCGGAAGTGGTAATAATTTTATTTCCGTTAAAGGATAGCACCCCAATTGTTCCAAAAGTACCGCATTTTCGACCTTTATACGTACTGCCTAAAGCTTCCGCACTGTCTTCTAAAACAGGAATTTCATACGTTGAAGCAATGGCATTGATTTCATCCACTTGATAAGGCATGCCATATAAGTGAACAGCAATAATGGCCTTAGGCTTTTTGCCTTTGGAAATCCTGTCTTGAATGGCTGTTTCCAGGGCAATCGGACACATATTCCATGTCTCCGACTCACTGTCAACAAATACCGGTGTTGCTCCTAAGTAGGCAATAGGATTAGCTGAAGCTGAAAAAGTCATACTTTGACAAATCACCTCATCACCGGGTTTCACGTCTAATAATATCAACCCTAAATGCAACGCCGCTGTTCCCGAACTCAAAGCCGCCACAAATTTATCCGCTTGGATATACTGCTCTAAATCAATTTCAAAGCCGGTCACATTCGGACCCAAAGGAGCAACCCAATTGGCGTCAAAAGCTTCTTGTACAAATTTCTGTTCATTTCCGCCCATGTGCGGCGAGGAAAGCCAAATTTTTGAATTATTCATCTTGTAAATTAAATTTAATTATTATACCGGGATTACCTACTACAACGGCATAATCCGGAACATCTTTAATAATGACTGCTCCTGCCCCTATCGTAACCCATTTACCAATTGTGATGCCTTGAATAACACACGAACCGATTCCTACATGCGTTCCTTCACCAACAGTAACATTTCCTGCTAATGCAACACCTGGGGAAAGATGAGCAAAATGACCTATTTTGCAATCATGCTCTACAATAGCTCCTGTATTCAAAATACAATGTTTCCCTATAACAGCATTTGGATTAACTTTTACACCGGCCATAACTACCGTTCCCTCACCAATTGCTATATGTTTGGAAAGTATCGCAGAAGGATGAATAGCGTTTTCAAAGGTAACATTTAGTTTTTTAGCTAATCGTTTTCTTACTCTATTATTACCAATAGATAAAATCAAGGAATCAATTTTTTCGGAATCTAATAAAGAAGCAGGAACTACAGGCACTCCTAATAAACTGGGCTGTTTAGGATAATCATCATAAACAACGTCTACAGATTGTCCTATCAATTGTAGAATATCTAAAATTACTTTACCATGTCCACTGGCTCCGAATAGCGAAATTTTAATTGCCATCAAATGGTTCTATTGTGGCTGCATCGGCAGCGTTAATTCCTTCTTTTTTGATTACTTTTTGAATAGTTTTGAATAATATTTTAACGTCCAAACCAAAACTCAAATGGTCCACATACCAAACGTCATACTCAAATTTTTTATCCCACGAAATGGCATTTCTCCCGTTTACTTGTGCCCATCCGGTAATACCGGGCTTTACTTCGTGACGACGATTTTGAAAATCACTGTATAAATGTAAATAATGAGCTAACAAAGGTCGGGGACCTATCAAACTCATATCGCCTTTGAGCACATTTAGTAATTGGGGTAATTCATCTAAGGATGTTTTACGGACAAAAGAACCAATAGGAGTTAGCCGTTCAGCATCAGACAGCAATTTACCTTCATTATCTTTTTTATCATTCATTGTTTTAAACTTAACAATATTAAAGATAACGCCGTTTTTTCCGGGGCGGGGTTGTATAAAAAAAGGCTTGCCTTGATTTGCAAAATACAGAAAAATTGTAATTATCAAAAAAATTGGGCTTATGAGACTGAGTCCAACCAATGAGGCAATAAAATCCATTAATCTTTTGATGTATTTCTTATACATTACTTTACTTTCTGTTTTGAGGTGTAAAAGTATAAAATTATTACTGAAAGATGTTTGAGTTTCATACACTATCTATACTTTATCTATGCTTTAAAATCAAAGAAGCTAACTTCATCCTATGTAGAATTATAATTTTTGATATTCCTTCAAAATAGCCTGCCAAACAACTTGCTGTTCATACCGATTAACAATCATAGGCCTCGCGTATTCCCGCAATTGTTCATAATAAGCCTTGTTTTCCATCAGTTCTATCATGACCTCCAACAATGTTTTTTCATCCTTAGTAGGAATGATAACCCCGTTTTGATGAGGAACAATAATTTCATTACAACCGTTAATATTAGACACAATCGAAGGTAGCTCCATCGCACCGGCTTGCATCACCACATTGGGAAAACCTTCGCGGTAGCTAGGAAAAACAAGACAATAAGAGATGGAAAAAAACAACCGAACATCTTGTTGATAACCCACCGCCTTAATTTGTTTTACATTTTCAATAGCTTCTAATGTTTGGGGAAGTAAAGGGTCTAGTTCGGTTTCCAAGGGGCCTACCAATAAAAGCTTCGCCGTAGGATGATTAATTTTTAATTTTTTAAAAGCGGCAATCAATTCATTAATTCCCTTATCTGTAACCAATCGACCCACAAAAATAAAGACAAAATCGGTGTCTTGAATATCATAACGGGCTTTCAGTTCCTCTTTTTGGGCAAAACTGAAATGGTCGTTAGAAAAATAAGTAGTATTGATGCCATTCGTACTGCCGTTGGCCAATACTTTCAATTTTGAAGCCTTACAATATTCGTTTTGAAGAATAATTTCTTTCAATCCATTCGAATTGGGATATACCCGAGAAGCAAATAAATACGTTAGTTTTTCCACAAAATCGAGCATCTTTCTTTTACTACCTGTTTCTTCTAACAAAGGTAAACCGGCTACCGTATGAAAACGATGCGGAACTCGGGCTAAAAAAGCAGCCATCATTCCAACAATTCCTGCTTTAGGTGTGTGTGAATGCACAATATCCGGTTTCGTTTTTAATAAGAACAAAGTAAGCTTAATAACTGCCATTAAATCGTGTAGGGGCGTAATTTTTCTGGTCATTTCCAAGTGAAATGTAGCCACACCCTCTCTAGCTCCTACTTTTTCTAAATATTCCTTTTCAGAAGAAACTGCAATTACATCATACTGTTCTTGCATAAACTTTAGTTGCCCTTCTAACAATTTATCTAAAGACAAAGGAACTGTAGTAATGCGAATTAATTTAGGTTTATTTGTTTTCAATTGATTGATTTTTTTGAATTGTAGACAATAACCACAAAATAGCGACAACCATAAATGGAGCATACATAAGTTTTGTTCTCATAAAAATACCAAAATTGGCATACCGGAAGATATACACACTCCCGCAATACAAACTTAGAAAAACGGCAGTAGACCACCACAAAGGCAAGTGTATATTTTTAATTTTTTTCCAATAAAAAACTAGTACATAAATAAACAATAGGTGCAACAGTAAATAAACTGCATTCTCAAACCCGGCCAACCATCCTTTTAAAGTATTGATCTCACCAATA
Source organism: Flavobacterium sp. (assembly GCF_044361015.1). Classification (GTDB taxonomy): domain Bacteria; phylum Bacteroidota; class Bacteroidia; order Flavobacteriales; family Flavobacteriaceae; genus Flavobacterium. Next base: position 28,311 of record NZ_JBIKJL010000003.1, on the reverse strand, counting down.
AAGGGTCTAAAATAAAAGGAAACAAACCGATAAAATAGTGAGTAATCTTCCATAGGAACATAGGTTCCTGAACGCTCAAAAGACAAAACCGATCCTTTGTTAAAACGAATAATTCTATCCCAATCCAAATAACGAATATGCGAAAGTTGCAAAACCATATAACCCAAAATGCCACTGGCGGAAATCCCAAAAAATGTCCATGCAAGTTTTCTTCTAACGTGGTCTTTACTAAAAATTATATAACTTGTTCCAAAAGCAAACAATAGCAATAAAGCAACATGAGGTCGGATAATCAATAACAAAACAGAACAAATGATAAACGAAAAAGACACTGATTTGTAGTTTGAAATCGTCCTAAAAATCTGCACCAAGCACATAAAAAGCAAGGGCTCTTTTCCTAAACCGGCTGTCCAGTAATGTAAACCGGGCCAAAAAGCAAGAATAGACAACAAGTTAATATTTCCAAGAGATAGCGAAGAATCGGTTAGGGTTTGCAACCACTTTATAAAGTGTAAAATAGCAAAATAACCCAGTAAACCATGGAGTAAAAAACCACCCCAAAAAGGAACACCCATAATGATAAATGGATAATTAAGCCAAACGATAAAATCGGTGCCGTAAGAAAAGAAGTCAAACCAACTATGTTGTGAAATATCAAAATTTTGAGCCCAGTAATAATGAGCATCGGAATGACCTTTTTGCACGCGTTCTTGCCATACAAAAAAAACAAATACTAAATGCCAACACAAAAGCAACCATTTAAAACCTAATGATTCCGGTTGATTTAAAAAACCTATTATTTTTTTGTTGAATAAACGCAAACTAGTAAAGTTTAGCAGTTAAATCAGCCATAGTAACCGATTCAAAACCAAATTTAGCCTGCAAATGCAAATACCATTTAGCAATTTCCTGCAAGGCTTCCATTGATTCTTTGGGATGATCACCAAAATTATGCGGGTGCCACCATAAATGATATACTGCTCCCTCTTTAGCGGCCTGCAACATTTCATTTTTAATTCGTTGCAACCGTAATGAATTTAAAAAGGACAAACCATGGTGGGGTCTTAAAAAACGACTAGCAGGTTGAGCTGTTACAAAATCAGCAGTTACTTTTTCCATCGGATACGAGGTAGAACCCAAAGGCAAATAGGCATCGCCGGTTCGGAATAACTTAGTGGCTAAGGTGGATTGTGAGGTATCTTTCCAATACCATGCATCAGGGTTGGAACGCAATTGCGTAATGCCTCTTTCCTGGCAACTAAATAGATAATCCGGGTTCCACTGATTTCTGGGAAAAACTAAAGAATGTAAGGTAGCTCCAAATTGAGTCGCCATTTTTTTGGCTAAATCCAAATCACATTCAAATTGTCTTTTAGTCTGTCCCGTCTCTAAACAATAATAATGAGAATAAGTGTGAGTTGCTAATTCTTGACCGGGGGTTGATTGTATGAATCGAATTAAATCTGGTGCAAAAAAGAAACGGTCTAAACCCGCTGAACGATGTTCGAGCCCATAAGCATAAGCATCTAATTTTAAATTGGTGTAGGTTGGCTTTTCATCCGGCAAATTAGCTAGCCATTCTTCCCAATTTTCGTTGAAAAGCATCCCAACCGTTGCCCAAGTTACCTTGATCTCATGCTTTTCAAAACATGCTAACATATGGGGAATAACCTTTCGGGTATTGTCAAAATAGGCAATTTTTTTGTTTAGTGTAATGTGGTCAAACACACCCCAAACCAATTCAAAATCCAACGAAATGACAAATTTTCCTTTCTTCATATTCCTAGTCTGTTGTTTGATTTAGTGTAGCTTGCAATCGTTGTTGCCGATCATACTCTTCCTGAGCCAAAAAATAATAAATAACAAAAAAAGCAAAATACATCACCATAGATTTTTGTCGCATGATAATACCAAGATTTGACATCACAAAAGTCATTGCAAAAGAAGTCAACAAAAAAGCAATGGCCGACATTTTAACCATATATACTGAATTTTTGAAAAACCGAATAAACCGCTTATTGAGTATTTTGGAGAATAATAGTAAATATAATAAATTTTCCAAGGAGCTAAAAACACCTAAAAGGCTAGGGGAATCCACAAAAAGGGGTCTGAACCAAAAGGTAAATAATTTAACAGGGAGCGAATAATTACTCATTGCCACACCTGAGCCAGATTTTTCTGATAATCCTTGGGACCGGGCCTCTGCAAACGCTTCAAAATCGGAAATCACATTTTCGGAGTTTTCTAATTTAGCCACCGCTAAAATTGAATTACTGGCGGCAGCTAAAAACCCGATAGAGGCAATAACTATCAAAACTTTTAACCCGGAACTCATTCGCTCTTTCCCAAACCAAAGTCCAACCATGACCGCTACCAACATAAACAACATAACATGAGGCCGAACCATATAAACAAAAAAGCCCCCTAGCAAGAGCAAAAACCAACGCTTATAAGGGGATTTTACGGCATAAGTAAAAATCATCAAACCCATAAAAATAACAGAACCTTTTCCTAACGAAACTGTCCAGAAATGCATATTGGGTAAAAACAATAAAAGGGTTAATAAATCATATTTTTTTAAAATCTTAATATCAATCGGAATGTTTTCCCGCATAAAAAGATAGGCAAACACAAAACCCACATAACCAAACCAGGAAAATATAAGCATGAGGGATTCATATGACAACCCTATTTGAACAAAAGGGGAGGCTAAAAAATTAATGAAATTCGTACCGCTTTCAAAAAGACTGGGCCAATCATTACCGATTTGACTGGCTACATAATAATATTGTATTGAATCGGAAGGATTAAAAAGTGTATAGGTATAATATACTAAAAAGAAAAGTAAATGATAAAAATAGAGGTAGTTCAATAATTTTTTATTAAAAAACGGATGTTTTCGGGCAAGACTAGTGAGCAACACTTGGGTTGCTATCAATAATATAACGAAAACAACTATTGCATCCATTGTTTAAAATAATTCTAAATCACCCATGGCGTAGTGCCATCCTCTGCTTTGTTTTGATTGTTGCAAAATTACATTATTTAACGTTAAGTCTTTGCAGGTTAAAATGGGTCCGAATGCACCATAAAAAGCAAACGAAAACAATGACTTCTCCGTGGTAGAAAGCAATAAACATCCTTGTTTGGTGGCATAATTGACAACTTCTTGTTGAATTTCTTTTTTGGCTTTTGAAGTATTTCCGCCAATTACTTCGGCAATACGCAATTCGTTAAAACGTTTGTGTTTTTTAACATACATGGCCACATACCAATCCTTTCCGGTCAAAAAGGTATAGGGTTGCATCGGATTAGTGGCATACCGCCAATGTAAATAAGCCTCAGTTTTAGGCGTAAATAATTCCTTTTTGGCTTGAAGTTCCAAATTGTGTTTAAAACAAATGGCTTCAATTTGTTCTTCATTTAAAGATAAAAGAGCGTCGGCTCGCTTACTAAACAAATAAATAAAACGATAAAGTAAAACAGGTACTAATGCTATTTTTATTTTACCCAATGCCTCCCATCCCATTTTTAAATAACCGGGACGACTTTTTTCGTTGGGAGTATTAAAAATAAAGCAATCATTTTTTTTTCCCACATCGGCTAAAGCCTGCAGGGTTAATTTCTTAAATATTCCTTTGCCTTGATGTTCCGGATGAGTGGCCGTGTCTACCGCTCGGTAGGCTTGCCAAACCTTGTCTCCGAGTTGCCATTTCCATGACATAAAAGCTCGAACACCTATAAACTGACCATTTTCCTCGGCTACCAAAACATAAGAAGCCCCAAAGGGATTTTGAACATGTTTAAAATCCCAAATAGAGGTAGTTTTCTTTAACAACGACTCGCCTAAGCTATCTTTTAAAAGGGCAACAATAGCGGGTATATCTTCGGTTTTGGCTACTCTAACAATCATATAGAATAGTGTTTACGATATAAATCTTCCAAAGTCAAAATCATAGCATCCATGCTAAAACTAGCTTTAGCACGAACTCGGGCTCCTTGTTGAAGATAAGTCAACTTAGCGGGATCATTCTTGAGTTGAACGATGAGCTCTGTTAATTGTTCCCATTGGTCAACACCTACCACCAAACCGTCTTTTTCATTTCGAATAACTTCTTTTATTCCTCCGGCATCAGTGGTGACTATTGCACATTCCATACTCATGGCTTCCAGCAACGCAATGGGTAATCCTTCAAAAGAAGAGCACATCATAAACGTGTCCATTGCCTCATAATAAGATTTGACTTCGATTTGCAATCCGGCAAAAAATACTTTTCCTTCTAAACCCAAAGCCGCATATTTTTGTTCGATTTCCGATTGTAAGGGTCCGGCACCTACTATGATTCCATAGATGTTTGCGTCTTGTTCAATCGCTTTTTTCATGATTTCCAACCACAAATCGAGTCGTTTTTGAAAACGAAAAACCGCTACGGTTCCCACTACAAATGCATCCGCCGGAATACCAAATTGTTTCCGTTTGGATGAATCAGCAAACGAACCTTTTCGTTGAAAACTATCCGAATTTACCCCATTTAAAACCGTTTGCACCGGAATAGTAGGATGTATATTTTTTTGAATGGAATGGGACACATCATCTGAAACACCAATTCCAAGTGATTGACGATTAAAGGTTAATTTATTGATGGTTTTGGTCAAAAAATGGTAGCGTTCCTGCATATTGTGTTCCGTATAAAGCACCGGAATCTTGGTCAAAGAATGCACCAAACGGCTTACAAATCCTGCCCAAGGCAAATGAGCATGAATCAATTGAATTTGATTTTCCCTACAATAGCGAATGATTTTTTTGTATTGCCACAACAAAAGCAAATTATTTTTTGCCGCAAAACAAGTTACTTTTCCACCCGCTTCTTCTATAGCATGTACCATTTGGTCTTTCCAAGGCAAAAAGTAGATATAATGAAATTCAAACGCCTCTTGGTTGTGTTTTTTTAAGGTTTCCGGTAAAAGCATTTCTGCTCCGCCACGCCCCAACGATTTGATGATATGAATTACTTTAATCTTTGCCATGTGTGAGTGCCTTATAAACGGTTTCAAACTGCTGGGCAAGGTACGTATTATTAAATTTTTGTACAACGAGTTCGTTGGCATTTTTAACATATGAGGCTTCTTTGCCGTTAATTTTCACTTGTTCTAAGGCGTGAACAAAACCCATTTCATCCCCTTTCTCCACTAAATATCCGGTTGCACCGTTTTGAATGACTTCTGAAATACCGCCCACATTATAGGCAATCACAGGGGTTTTGGCATACATCGCTTCTAAAATTACACCAGGTAAGCCTTCAATAATACTTGGCAAAACTACTACATCGGCTTGGTGCATGTAGTTAATTGCTTCTTTGCTAAAACCATAAAAAGAAATGTTATCCGCTAGGTTTTTTTCAGCTACCGCTTGCTCTATTTCGGTTCTCAACGGACCATCGCCAATGAGATGCAAATGTGAATCGGGACATCTTTTCAACCACTGTTCAAAAATGGAAAGTAAACCATGGTGGTTCTTTTCAAATGAAAATCCGCCCACATGCACAATCTGAAATGCAGTTAGCGGAGTATTTTTCCAGGCTACCGAAGTAAACGGTTGTTGGTTTATACCAATTGGGATTACAGTTGTTTTAACTTTTGTTTCCGGAAACAATTGATTCAAATCTTTCGCCGACAAGTGCGATACCGAAACAATGGCTTGGGTACGGCTATACAGCCAACGGTTGAGCCTTTTAATCAGTGGATTTTGAATGTACGCACTCACCATGCTCGCATTCCGGGCGATGATTGGGACTTTCCATCCACAAAAAAGTTGCGAAAAAACCGCAAATTTTAGCGTATCGCCGGCATTGCATTGCACAACATCAACATGATGTTTTTTGATTAAATTGGCTAAAGCTTTCCAACCTTCAAAATCATTCCACCGTTTGTGTTGTGGTCTGTTTAAAGGGATAAACGTCGCATTTATTGGCAAAGTGGACTCACCCGGAAACAAGGCTACAACCAAAACAGTATGCCCCATTTGAACCAATTCATTGGAAAGTTGACTGGCAAACATTTCTGCTCCACGTAATTGCGGTTTTTGAATGAGTTGGAGAATGGTCATTTTATAATTTTAATATATAATTCATACATTTTTTGGTGTACCGATTCAATTTCAAACTTTTCTTTAAATAGCTTTTTACTAATTTCTGAAAATGAATCCCTCATTTCCTTGCTAGAAACCAGCTCACAAATTGCATCGGCGAGCTCAGAACTATTGTCTAAAGTAAAAGTTAATGCATTTTTATTTATCTCTACTACTTCAAGCATCATCGATAAATTAGTACAAACAATAGGAAGTCCCGATGCCTCTGCTTCAATTAATACGCCAGGTAAGCCTTCAAATCTCGAAGGAAAAACAAAAACATCTGCCATTTTTAGTAGCGAAGGAATATCTGTTCTATGACCTAAAAAAGTTATTTTTGAATTTAATTCATTATTTAATACTTGTTCTTGTAAAATCAAGGTAGATTTACCTTCTCTACCAACAATTAGTAAATGTACTTTTTCTAAAACGTCTTTAGGAAGCATTGACATAGCGTTTATTAAAACATCTTGCCCTTTCTGGTATTCTTGTCTTGCAACGTTAATTAATACTAAAGTCTTTTCTTCTATACCGAAATTTAATTTTAAAACTGCTGGAGCATTTTCATAATTACTTGCCTTACGCCCTCTGTACACTACAGTCATCCGTTTGAATGAAATTCCAAGCTTTTCATGATAATGTTGTGCAACTGAATTACCGTTAGGATGAAAATGATCTGTCCCAAAAAAACTACTTACACAGTCTAATATCCTAAAAAATAACAATTTCATCTTAGTAACTCCAACTTCATTTAGTCTGTTTTCACTGTAGGAGTGATTAACTAAACTTTCTAAGTGCACGAACGAACTGTTAAAAAACCGAATCGATCTCACTAATAAATTAGATTTAAATAGCACTGAATGAATCACATCAGGTTTAAATTCGCTTATTATTTTTTGTAATGCTTTTCTTTTTATTAAAAAACTTCCATTAGGTAATGTTGTTATTATATTTTGATCTATATCAAAAGAATCTGAATCATATTCTGGTTTCTTTTCTTTTAATTTACAAATTTTAATATCAACTTGTTTTTCTTTCAAAAAAGCAAATAATTCTAGTGTAGAAAATTCTGCACCTCCTGTAAAAAAAGAATCTATAACTAGGAGTATTCGCATATTACCTATTTGCTTATTGTTTGTTGTGCATCAATAAATTGCCAGCCATCTATTTGATTGTAAGTATGAGTAGCAACTAAATTGCTTTTCCATTTAGGTAATATAGAATCTACCAAAAGCTCCTCATAAATATTTTCATCTAATTTAATTATTTGATAAATTTGAATTGCATAGCCATACTTAGGTGCTCCTAATTGTGCTGGTCTGTATGTTTTGCCTTGTTTTTCAAATATTTTCCCTGCAGACCTTCCACCTCTTACATCAATTTTTATAGGACTGCTAGGATGTTGTTTCCATGAACCTAGAGGTCCATTTTCAAGTATATATAAATTCAATAAGTCATTAGCACTTTGTGATTCTCTAGAACGTTCAGAGGCAAAACAATACCATTTTCCATTAAATTGAAATGGTGTTACATCATACAGCTTTTTATTAGGAATCAAAATATTAAACTTTTCCCATACATATGGAAAAGATATTGATTTGTAAATGATAACATTCCCAAAGTCGCCCGTTTCGGGAATCATAAATATGTTATTTTCATAATTAAAAATATAAGGATACGATAAATGAAATTTTTCTTCTATACAAACCTTTGGATTTGCGAAAATCTTTTTTTCATTTAAATACTCAAAACAAATAATTTTTCCTAAACCATTTGTTTTAAATTCTTCAACAAATAACCAGAGTTTATTGTTAAAAATCATGGGGAATGGATCTGCCCAATTTAATCCCTTTGGCGGAACCAATTCTTTAAAACGATAAATAGATTCTTCGCTATTATTAATTTTAGAATGACTTATAATCCATTGTTCTTGTTTTACTATAGTATAAAATCTTCTTTTTAATACTCTAATAAAATAGATAAATGCTATTTTGATTGCTTTAATATTGCTGGGGTCCTTATATAGAAAATTATTATAGAAATCAAAGGTTGTATTTTCAACTACTATTTTATCTTCAACTAATTTATTTAATTGTTCTTGAAACAAACGAACTCCTGTTTCAAACAAATTTACTTGATTACGATGAAAAGATAATAAATCGGATTTAATAAAAGCTCGACCAATAACAGCACCTCCATCTAAATCTTCAGTTATTTTTTGCAACGTCACGCCTGATATAATTTCTTGATTAACTACCTCCCAAAAACCAGGTGGTCCTCCTCTATTTACTTTATTATCTCCATGATGTAAAGACCAAACTCCTAAACGAGGCATCTTTAATATATCACCTCTAAGAATTCTAAATCCAAATCGTAAAATTAAATCTGGCTGTAGATTATTAATTTGGTCTAAACAATCTTTATCTAACCAATCACTAAATTCTTTCTGAATAGGAATTGTATTAATAATTATTTCTTGTTTTACTGGCAATAAAACTGTTTGAAAAGGATTACTTTTAGTTTTAAATATTTTTCTGTCTATAAGCCTTAAAAATTTATAAGCAACAGAGGATTTTGATTTTTTTGTAGCGTTATTAATTATTACACCAGAAATAACATAGCTAGGAGATGTTGAAATATATTCAACAATATCTGCCACCCATTTTTTTATATAAAGATTATCTGTTAGGATTATAACTTTTATCTGTTGTTGCATATAATTATTTTTTTATATAAAAATTAGTAGATTATTGCTAGATATTAATAGACTTCAATTTGTAAACAATTCATCCTTTTATAACTTTTATCTTTTCCAAAGGTAACTCAAGTGCTTTTGCATTCGACTCCTTAATGGTTTGAGAAGTTGAAATAAAATAATCTACTTTTTTAGCCGTTAAAGCATCATACCGTTGAATGTAAAAAAGTTTAAGTTTTCCCGGTAAAGAAAGTTTTTGATAACGTTCTTCTATATAAGAGTTGTTTTCCAAACTGGAAACTAACGGCGTTTTAAAATAACGTTTTACTTTTCGGTAAACAATATCGGCACGAAACAATGTGACATGAACTAAATCAGGCTGTTCCGCTTCAATAATGGGTTTGAGTTGTTGCACAATTTTGCCGAAAGTATATTTTTCAGGTCGGTTGAGTGAAATCACTTTAATACCCGCCTGTTGGACTACTGCTGCCAATTGATTGCCTTTGTATAAGGTAACAAAAACCGACTCAACTGCTTTGTTTTGGATAGCAATATCGAGTAGGCTTTTTTCTGCTCCACCGGTTTCAAATGTGTCGAGGATGTAAAGGGTTATTTTCAATTATTATTTTATCACATTTAATAAGTGAGTTCTGAATTGACTTTTTAAATTTAATATAACAGTATCAAAATCATCTGCTTTATATGATTCAATTAAATTCGCTATAAGTTCCTTAAAGTCTATAGAATCATTATAAAATTGATGATACTGTAACTTATCCATTTTTGATAATAAATCTACAATTTTTCCTTTATGTTCGGTTGGATACTTTTTTTCTGATTCAATTACTAAAAAAGGAACTTTATTTTTAAGACTAAAAATAGTAGAATGGAAACGATCGGTTACACAAAAATCAAAATATTGATAACAGGTCGCCCATTCTAATGAATTTAAAACATCTGAAAAATTTAAATCACAAAATTTATTGAACTGTCCAATTCCAACCAATTGAATATTGTTTTGTTTTGCAAAGTGATAAATTTGTTCTGAAGCTTTTGAAAAATCAGAATTGTTTGAACTCAAATTTAAAGCAAATCGTTTTCGAGTAAAATCAACGCCAACTTTTTCTAACTTTTCTTTCACTCCACTTGCATGCCAATCTACACCAAAAGTTGGGTCTGGAACTTGATAAAGTGGTGCATCTACTTCTAGACTCTTAATAAAATTAAAAGTATACTGATCTCTAACGGCTATAGCATGAAAATTATTGACAATTTTTTTTGCCTGGTTTTTAATTTCGGTGTTTTGAAGCAATTTTGGATTTGAACCATTTGCAGAAGCGGCAGAAGCTATTCTTTTGGCTTTAATACCTGATGGTAACCAATAGATATTTGGAAATTGTCTGGCATATTTTCTATTTAATATTTTCCAAACTTCATCACTTCCAACAATTACATAATCATAATTTTGATTATTTATAAACTTTACAGCCTCCTCAACATTATCAGAAATTAATTTTTCTTCTGTCAATGGCAAAAGTTCATTCACAAATTTTTTAAAACTGTAATATTTTTTAATTTTAGAAAATGCTCCTTTTTTTAATTTAAGTAAACTTTTAAAAGCTTCTCTTTTTTCAATTTTTTCTATTGTTTTATGTCGATAATCAATGACTTCAATTACTGCATTGGGAAATAACTCTTTCAACGTATTAACATGTCCCAACGTTTGCAATACTGCCCCGTCATTAATCACGTGATGATACGTTAATATTCCAATTTTCATGAATTTACATTTTTAAATTTATAAAAGTCTCCTGCCCAAGTGGCGGTATACAAATTGCCTTGTTCATCAATAGTTGGCACTGATAAAGCTTTGGCATACTCAATTTCCCAAACGATTTCTGCTTTTTCAGAAAGACAAACTAGCGAACCTTTTTTGACTGTTTTTTTGGTATTGATTAAAATATGATCATTGGCCATCAACGAAGGGGAAGTCCATAATCCTCTATCTTTTGAAGCAATAGCTAAAGAATATAATTCCTTTCCGGTGGCTTTGTCCAAAAGATAAACCGTTCCGTTTAAACCTAAAAACACAATGAAATTTTTTCTGCTAATGGCTACCGAGGCACGACATCCATACGTAAATTCTTTTTTCCAAAGAGTAGTACCGTTTAAATCAGTTTTATAAAGAATACTTTTTTTATTATGATAACTTTCAGAATGATAAATACACTTTTCAACCGGATCTATACTCGGATTAGCCCAAGCATTGGAGCGAGAAAAGGCCTTTTTGTGCCACAATAAAGTACCGTTATCCTGAAACAAATGCAATCCGCTGTGTTGTCCACAAACAGCAATCACCTCTTTCTGTTCATGTTTGGTAACCGCAACTCCGGCCAAATGAAAACCGGGTGAACCCAATGACTTCTGCCAAACAACTTGCCCGGAATCCTTATCAAGCAAAACCAAACCTAAACCATAAAAAACAAAAGCGATGTTTTGTTTATTCACCAAATTAGGCGAAACCCAAGTGTTTATTTTCATGAATTTTTTAAACTCATAATCATATGAAATATAATTATAGAGGTTAACAAACAATCGCTTTATTTTTGATTGTTTGGCAAAGGCAAGATAGCCATCATATTTCCACACTAAATCGCCCTCTAAAGTCAAGCAAAGTAAAGTAGACATATTACAGCCAATATAAATTTTCCCGTCTACCAAAAGTGGACTGGAATATACCTTATATTCTGTCACAAACTGCCATTTGATTTGTCCGTTTGGATTCATACAATAAATAGAACCATTGTGTGAACCAAAATACAAATTTCCGTTCATGTCAATTACCGGAGTTGATTCGGCACAACGGATAGGGTCTTGTTTGAAAGTAATTTTCCAAACCGGTTCAGGTAAAGTAGAAAAAATATGTTCTGACGGAATACGACCCGTGCGTTCTTGATCAAATAAAAACATATTATCGTTTTAATTTATGAACTATTTTGTGCAAAATTAGTTTAAAAGGCTCAAAATCTGTCTTTTTATACCGAATAATATCTCTTATTGGAATACCTGTTTCTTTGCTGTAAAAATACAAAAAGAATAAAGAAGCGGAAGAATAACTTATCAAAGACGACAAAGCAGCTCCTTTCGAACCGTAGAGCGGAATAAAATAAAAATTACAACCTAAATTAATCAACAAGGGAACAACCATAGATTTCATAGCAATCCAAGGTTTACCTTTTCCCGCTAAATCCATATTCATCACTTTAAAAACAGTAAGCAAAACCACACCCGGTAATAGAATTTGCATCACAGGTACACTGTCTAAAAAAGCTTCTCCAAATAAAAGTAAAATGACGGGTTTGGAAAGTAACATTAAAACAATTGCCACAAAACTAACCATGATTAGAGATAATCGCAATAATTGAGCTACTTTTCTGGAAAAGGCTAATCCATCTTTGGAAACCGCACTACGGGCAAAAATAATAGAGCTGAACAATAGCGGGATTTGCCATAAATATTGTACAATACTGGCTCCTTTGGAATAAATACCCAATTCATAAGAGGTACTTAAATTCTCCAACAAAACCACATCAATTTTATAATTCAAATTAACAATTAACAAGGCAATAGCATAAACTAATCCTAAGGATAACATTTTTTTGATTACTTCTGCATCAAAGGATAAGCTTTTGAGGTGCAAATTATCTCTCTTTAAAATCAATGCAATAAATATGGACAAATGGCCTAAAAGGTAGGCCAACATAGCACCCAGAATTTCTAAATTAAAAAAATAAATTAATAAAACTGTCGCTAGAAATGTAATAAAATTTGGTATCCAATTGATTTTATTAAACTCCTTGATTTCATTTTTACCCAAAAATATACCTGAACAATAGGTATTGTGCAAACTAAAAGGTATACAGCTGATGGAAACAAAAACTAAGGTATAATCAGGGATATTTTTAGATAGAAAATAAAACAGAAAGAAACAAACTACCATACTTATAACAGAGGTAATCAGCCAAATCTGGGTGACGGCATTTCTGATACGATCTAATGAAAAGATCTCTTTACCTACAAAATAAGTGGTAGATTGCCTGATACCCATGGACCCCAACACCATAAATAAAGAAGGATAAACAAGCAAGGTGGCAATAATTCCGTTTTGATCCGGCGTAAGTAAGCGAGCAGTGGCAATAGATGTCCCAACTCCAAAAATAATAATATTTACTTTTGAGAAACCTACCCTTACTAAATCACTTAAAAAGGAGGCCATCTTTAATTAGTAATATAAAAGTTCTTATACCAAGCAACAAATTCCTCAACACCCTTTTCAACTGAAGTAGAAGGCGTATAATCAAAATCATTTATTAATCCATCCACATCAGCCCAAGTGCGTTCTACATCGCCCGGTTGCATAGGGAGCATTTCCTTAATCGCTTGCTTACCTGTAGTTTTTTCAATAGCTTCAATAAAATCAAGTAATTTCACCGGTTTGCTGTTACCAATGTTGTACAAAGAATAGGGTTTTTGCACCGCATCTTTTTTAAAGGTGTTGACAATAGTAAGCATACCACCCACTATGTCATCGATATAGGTAAAATCACGGGAAAGATTTCCTTCATTAAAAACTTGAATCGGACGGTCATTTAAAATAGCATCGGTAAACAAAAACATCGCCATATCCGGCCTGCCCCAGGGACCATAGACCGTAAAAAAACGTAATCCCACCGTTTGAATACCAAACAAATGGCTATACGTATGAGCCATCAATTCATTGGCTTTTTTAGTAGCAGCATACAAACTGATAGGGTTGTCTACTGTGTCAGTAACCGAAAACGGTATTTTTTCGTTTAATCCATACACACTGGAACTGCTGGCATAAAGTAATTTTTTCACGCCATGGTTTCGACAACCTTCTAAAATAGATAAAAAACCGGTAACATTGCTGTCTACATACTGAAAAGGTTTTTCCAAACTATAGCGAACGCCGGCTTGAGCAGCTAAGTTACAAACTAAATCAAACTTTTCGGCGGCAAATAAATGATCAATAGCCTGATTATCCTCTAAATTTAATTGGATAAAGCTAAATTGTGCTCCGTGTTTAGAACTGCTTATTTTTACATTATAATCAATTTGATGTTCCGCAATACCCAATTGGGCTAAACGACCAAATTTTAAATTCACATCGTAATAGTCATTGAGGTTATCCAGCCCAACTACCTGATAGCCCTGAGCAATTAATTGTTCGCTTAAGTGGTATCCAATAAAACCGGCTGCTCCTGTGACTAATACTTTCATTTTTTCTGTTTTTTACAATTTCAAAGGTTAAGAAGTCAATAAAAATTCTTCCAAAGATATGTTTTTAATGCCTTCGTATGTATGCCCGGAAAACGCATCGAGTGTAATGACTGTTTTTTGATAATTGTCATGAATACTTTTTAAATTTCCAAACTCGCGTTCTATCGTTTTAATGTCATTAATGGTCAGAGCAACTTGAAAATACTGTTTTTCGCCATTTTTTTGGGCTATAAAATCAATTTCATTTGTATTTAAAACACCAACAACAACAGAATAGCCCTTAAACAACAAATGATTATAGACGACATTTTCAATGATCTTACCTCGGTCTTCCAATCGATATCCCCAAATTCCATTGCGAATTCCAATATTTTCAAAATAATATTTTTCCCCAATTTCAAAAATTCTTTTTCCCACCATATCGTATCGAGGGACTTTGTGAACCAAAAAAGCAGAAATCAAATAATGGCTATAAATTTGTACTTGATTGGCAGGCATATTGGTTCGTTGCGATTTAAGGAAATCACTTATCTTTTTTGCGGAAAAAATGCTGCCAATATTTCCTGCCAAAAACAATACTAATTGTTCTAAAAAAGGAATATTTCGCACCGTGTACCGATTAATAATATCCCGGTAGACAATAGTATTGTAAATATTTTTTAAATACTCAAATACAACGGTATCTTCTAAAGGCAAATGCTTTAAATAGGGTAATCCTCCATATTTCATATATTTTTCAACACTTTCAGCACTAGTTGTTAGTGAATGGAAATCCAAAAACTCAATATAGGAAAGACTATAAATCACAATTTCAATATATCTCCCACTCAAATGGCCTGCAATGTCACCTGATAACAAATTGGCATTGCTTCCGGTAATATATAAATCTAAATCTTCGTATAATAGCAACGAACGTAACGCAGCCTCAAAATTTTGTATATCTTGAATTTCGTCAATAAAAACATAGGTTTTTTGCATTGCCGACTTGTTTTCAATAACATACTGATGAAGGTCTTCGGCATTTTTTATGAACGAAAAGGCCAAATCTTCCTTATTGATGTAAAGTATCTTGACCGTGTTGTCATTTTGTAAAAAATGGATCAATTGAAATAAAAAATAACTTTTTCCAACACGTCTTTGACCCGTAAATACTTTTAGTATATTTTGTCCAATAAACGGCTTTACCTTGTCAAGGTAATAGTGTCTATTGTTAATATTTTGAGGTACTTTAAACATATTTTCTGTAGCCACGCTTACAACTTGTTTGTAAATATACAAAAGTTATAGATATAGCTATAATTATTTTTTAAACCTAACGGGTGATACGCTCATTATTATACTTTTCCAATGCCTCACTCATTATTTTTTTATTTTAAAACGTTCCAATCAAAACAATTCTCAACTCAATATTCTGGTGATGGTTATGAATATTGTTTTTCGTAATATTTTTGATAATCTCCGGAAGTGACATGTTGAAGCCAAACTTCATTGTTCAAGTACCAATCAATAGTTTGCTCTAATCCTTCTTCAAAAGTAACAGAGGGTTTCCAACCCAATTCAGTATTTATTTTTGAGGCATCAATGGCATAGCGTAGATCATGTCCGGGACGGTCTTTCACATAAGTGATCAATTGTGAAGAAGTTCCTGGCATTCTTCCTAATTTTTTGTCCATTTTTTGACACAACAATTTCACTAAGTCAATATTTTGCCATTCATTAAATCCACCAATATTATAGGTTTCATGGTTTCCTCCTTGATGAAAAACCAAATCAATCGCAATGGCATGGTCAAGAACATATAACCAATCACGAGTATATTTTCCATCACCATAAACCGGTAAAGGCTTATTAGTAATTATATTGTGAATAAAAAGTGGAATTAGTTTTTCAGGAAAATGATTAGGACCGTAATTATTGGAACAATTGGTAATCACATAAGGCAAACCATAAGTTTCGCCATAAGCACGAACAAAATGGTCCGAACTGGCTTTGGAAGCAGAATAAGGAGAATTAGGGTCATACGGCGTTGTTTCAGTAAACAAATCGGTGGAGCCTAAAGAGCCATACACCTCATCGGTAGAAATATGATAAAAGCGTTTCCCGGCAAAGTCATTCTTCCAAATTTCACGGGCAGCATTCAATAAATTCATGGTGCCAATCACATTCGTTTTCACGAAAGCCAACGGATCTGTAATGGAACGATCCACATGAGATTCAGCCGCCAAATGGATAACACCTTCAAATTGTTCCTTTTGAAAAAAGGCAGTAATAAAATCGGCATCTGTAATATCGCCTTTTACAAAGGTATAATTGGGTAAATGCTCTATATCGGCAATATTTTCTAAATTTCCGGCATAGGTCAAGGCATCCAAATTAAAAAGTTGATACGTTGGATAATTAGTCACAAAACGTCTCACAACATGTGAACCAATAAAACCTGCTCCTCCGGTAATTAGAATTTTCTTCATACCTTATAATTTTCCGTCTGCTTGATTTTTTAAAATGCCTTTAACATCATAAACAATGCTATTAGCCGCTTTTAAATTTTGGAAATTTAAATTTAAAAACTCTTTGTGTGCAACACCTAATACAATCGCATCAAAAGTTTCCTCCGGTAATTGAGTAGAGGTAATAAGATTATATTCATGTTTCACCTCAGCTGGGTTGGCCCAAGGGTCAAAAATTAAAACTTCAATGCCATAATCCGCTAAAGCAGCAATGACATCAACAATTTTTGTATTACGCACATCCGGACAATTTTCTTTAAAAGTGATTCCAAGCATAAGCAATTTGGCTTTATTCACAGTAATCCCTCTCTTAATCATCAATTTCACTACTTGTGAAGCAACATATTCACCCATGCTGTCATTTAACCGTCTTCCGGCTAAAATAATTTCAGGATGATAACCCGCTTCTTGTGCTTTTTGAGCTAAATAATACGGGTCAACACCAATACAATGACCTCCAACTAAACCGGGTTTAAAAGGTAGAAAATTCCATTTAGTACCGGCTGCTTCCAACACAGCATGGGTATCAATCCCTAACATATTGAATATTTTAGCCAATTCATTCACAAAAGCAATATTGATGTCACGTTGCGAATTTTCAATTACTTTGGCCGCTTCAGCCACTTTGATAGTGGGAGCTAAATGCGTTCCGGCTGTAATGACAGATCCATACAAATTATTTACTTTAATACCTATTTCAGGGGTAGAACCTGCTGTTACTTTCAGTATTTTTTCAACGGTATGCTCTTTATCACCGGGATTAATCCGTTCCGGAGAATATCCGGCAAAAAAATCTACGTTGAATTTTAGTCCACTTATTTTTTCTAAAACGGGCACACATTCCTCTTCTGTTACACCGGGATATACGGTCGATTCATACACCACAATATCCCCTTTTTTTAACACCTTACCTACCGTTTCACTCGATTTATAAAGTGGCGTTAAGTCTGGTCTGTTGTTTTTATCAATCGGAGTTGGAACGGTAACGATAAAATAAGTACAGTCTTTGATATCTTCTAGATTAGTCGAACAAAAAAGCCCGTTGGCTGTTAACGGCTCCTTCACTAAAACGGATTTCAATAATGCTTCTTCTACTTCCAGCGTATTATCTATTCCCGAATTGAGTTCAGCCACTCTTTTTTGGTTTATATCAAATCCAACCACTGGATATTTTGTAGCAAAAAGTCTTGCCAATGGCAATCCAACATATCCCAAACCGATTACTCCAATTTTTATACTCATTTCAATTTTTTATTATGACCCTATAGCCTGGTATTTAAAACCAATTTTTGTTAATTTTTCTTTGTCTAACAAATTTCTACCATCAAAAATAAAGGCAGGTTTGTTCATATCATGATATATCTTCTCCCAATCATAGTGTTTAAATTCATCCCATTCCGTTAAAACGGCGATGGCATGAGCTCCTTTACAGGCTTCATAAGGATTAAGTATAGCTTTAACAAACTTACTGTTTTCAGCTTCCGATCTTGATTGCAAATAATTCAAATCGAAGAGCATTTGTTCTTGAGACACTTTGGGATCATAAACCGCTAATTTGGCTTGTTCAAACAATAAATCATTGGCTACATAAATCGCAGCTGATTCACGGGTATCATTAGTATCTTTCTTAAAAGCCCAACCTAAAAAAGTGATTTTTTTATCGGCAACCGTATTGTATAAAGTAGTGACAATATTTTTGGCGAATCGGCTTTTCTGATGGTCATTCATAATAATAACCTGTTCCCAATAATCTGCCACTTGGTATAACCCATACGATTTAGCAATGTAAACCAAATTTAAAATATCCTTTTGAAAACAAGAACCCCCAAACCCAACGGATGATTTCAAAAATTTAGAACCAATACGGCTATCCATACCAATAGCTCTGGAAACTTCGTTAACATCTGCACCTGTTTTTTCACATAACTCAGAAATAGCATTGATGGAAGAAACACGTTGTGCTAAAAAGGCATTGGCTACTAATTTTGACAATTCAGAAGACCAAACATTAGTGGTTAAAATACGCTCTTTGGGAACCCAATTAGCATAAATTGAAACCAGCGATTGAATGGCTTTATCTCCTTCCAGAGTAGCATCACCACCAATTAAAACCCTGTCCGGACTAAATAAATCCTCTACAGCAGTTCCTTCAGCTAAAAATTCCGGATTGGATAAAATTTGATATTTCACCCCGTTTCCGGTATTGTGCAAAATACTTTTGATGGCCTCTGCAGTTCTAACAGGAAGGGTAGATTTCTCCACTACAATTTTATCTGTTTTAGAAACACGGCCAATTTGACGGGCACATAATTCAATATATTTTAAATCGGCCGCCAATCCTTTACCTGAACCGTAAGTTTTGGTAGGGGTATTCACAGAAATGAAAATCATTTCAGCTTCGTCGATGGCCTTGTCAACTTCAGTTGAAAAAAACAAATTTCGCCCACGAGCATCTTTCACCACATCACTCAAACCAGGTTCATAAATAGGAATATTTTCTACATTAGGGTCATTCCATTTTGCAATGCGTTCTTCATTCAAATCAACAACCGTAACTTTAATATGTGGACATTTTTGGGCTATCACAGCCATCGTAGGACCACCTACATAACCGGCACCAATACAACAAATCTTTGTAATATTCATTTTATTATTCTTGAAATTATATTAAATTATGCCAATACCAATCTACCGCTTCTTTCAGTCCTTCACTAAAGGAATAGTTCGGATGGTAATGCAATAATCTTTTTGCTTTATCTATACTTGCTAAAGAATGAGGAATATCACCGGTCCTATTCGGACCATAAACAATCTCTACCTCAGCAATTTTTGAATCAAACTTGGATAAATAGTCTTTTAAAAGCGTTACCATCTGATTAAGAGTGGTTCTTTCGCCATAGGCCGTGTTATAAACCGTATTGCTCACTGCCGGATTATCAGACAGCATGGCCAATTCATTCATCTGCACCACATTGTCAATATACGTGAAATCCCTTGAAAATAGACCATCTCCATTTATCACCGGACTTTCATGTTTCATCAATTTCATCACAAACTTTGGAATAACGGCCGCATAAGCTCCATTGGGATCTTGTCGTCTTCCAAAAACATTAAAATATCGTAATCCAATCGTTTCTAAACCATAGGTTCTACTAAAAATTTCAGCATATAATTCGTTCACATATTTAGTAATCGCATAGGGAGATAGTGGTTTTCCAATCACATCCTCCACCTTAGGCAATGCTTCAGAATCACCGTAAGTAGAAGAACTCGCTGCATAAATAAACCGTTTCACTCCGGCATCTCTAGCTGCAACCAACATATTTAAAAATCCGGAAACATTCACTTCATTTGATGTAATCGGATCATTAATTGACCTCGGCACTGAACCTAATGCCGCTTGATGTAGAACATAATCTACCCCCGTAACTGCTAGTTTACAAGTCTCTAAATTCCTTATATCACCTTCAATCAATTCAAATTTAGGGTTCTTAAAAAATGGTTCAATATTATACCTATGTCCGGTTGCAAAATTGTCCAGACAAATTACATCATATCCTTTATTTAAAAAATATTCACACAAATTAGAACCAATAAAACCGGCTCCTCCTGTAATTAAAACGGAATACTTATTAATTATTTCCATTTTTTTATTCTAAATTTATGTTTGATTTTATCAAGTAATGTTTTTGGTTTGTCGTCATCGTTATAACCATTCGAATAGTTACCATAAATGTATCCATAACCGTAGCCGTAGCCGTAGCCGTAGCCGAAGCCTGTTCCGTATTTTGCTCTGTTTTCAAAACTATTGAAAACGATACTAACATTTTTCAATTCTTCTCTTTGTACTCTATTATTCAACAAATTAACCATTTCCTTTTTAGTATGGTTTTGTCTTATGATATATAATGTTGCGTCTACATAAGGTATTAATTCAATCGCATCTGCAACTAAACCAACCGGAGGCGTATCTAAAATAATATAGTCATATTTTTCTTTCAAGGACTTCATCAACTCATCCATCGTTTCCCCAATCAACAATTCAGATGGATTTGGTGGAACAGGTCCTGAAGTAATCACATCTAAATAAGGAATGTGAGTTTGCTGAATTATTTCATCTAATGAATATTGACCAATTAAATAATTTACTACTCCAATTTCATTTTTAATTTTAAAATCATCAAAAATTTTGGGTTTCCGTAAATCCAATCCTACGATTACAGTTTTCTTTTCACTCAAAGCAAATACAGTTGCTACGTTAATGGAACAAAATGTTTTTCCTTCTCCACTTATCGATGAAGTTAGCATTAATGTTTTAGAGCCATCAATTTTGTTTTTCTTGTACATAAATTGTAAGGAAGAACGAATTGCCCTAAATGATTCTGATAGAGATGACTTTTGTTTCTCAAAAACTGTTAAATTTGATTTAGTTTGTTTAACCCCTACAATTCCTATTATTGGAATAGTAGTTAATTTACTAATATCCTCAATACTCAGAATTGTATTTTCTAAAAAGAAAATAGTCAATATAGCTATAAGTGGAATAAATAATCCAAGAAAAAAAGCCAATACATAGTTTACTTTAGTATTAGGTCCAATTTGTCCTCCACCAATATCTTTGGCTGGATCAATAAAATGGATATCGGCTAAATTAGCAGCTTTTACAATATTCGCTTCGTTTCTTTTTTCTAAAAAACTAGTAAATATTTCATTGTTTAAATCATATTTTCTATTGATTTTAAGCAACTCTTGTTGTTCTGCAGGGAGTTTACTAATAGTTGCTTCTGATTTACTGATTTTGTCATTTACTAACTTTAAATCGTACTCTAAAGAAATCCTAACAGAAGAAATATTTTCTAAAAGCACCTTTTTAAGAGCTTCAATTTCATTATCTAAATCTTTAAACATTTTT
This sequence comes from Flavobacterium sp., assembly GCF_044361015.1. Classification (GTDB taxonomy): domain Bacteria; phylum Bacteroidota; class Bacteroidia; order Flavobacteriales; family Flavobacteriaceae; genus Flavobacterium. The sequence continues at coordinate 6,769 of NZ_JBIKJL010000003.1, read as the reverse complement.
GGGTTTTTGATAGTATAACCCATTTCAGAACGTTGGGTTGATAATGTTATCAATTTTGAAACATTTTGTATAACATTCGGATCATCTATTCCTGCGACAGTGGGTGCTGGAAGTTTTGAAAAATCAACACTTTTTAACAAATAATTTTTTAATGAATTATAGTAGGCGATTTTTCTATTAACTCCATCTCTTTCCACTTCATATTCAAGAAGTTTTCCTGAGGCTTGTTGTCCACCATTATTAATTTGAAAATAATCTTTATTCTTACTGAAATTTTTTACTTCATTTTCATTATCTTTAAGTTGCTTTTCCATAGCAATTAAAGTACTATCAATAAAAGCTATGGTATTTGTAGCAAATTGATTTTTTCTGTCCAATTGCATTTTAATCATAGTTTGGACAGTCTCATTTAAATATTTTACCACCCTATTTTTATTAGTGCCCTCAAGACTTAATTCTATGATAGAAGGTGCATTTTTATCTAAAACAGCTTTAATTTCTTTATATTTTGATACAGTTTCATCAAAATTATTAAATTTAATAAAATATTCTTTCCCTCGATAATCCCCAATAAAATCGGATTTTACCAATTTAAAATTCAAAAAAGGGAGATTAATATCTTGATTAATAGTAAACTTTCCTTTAAAACCCCCTACCTTATTTTTATTCTTTGAAGAAAAATTGGTTTCGTAAATTATTAACTCGGAATTTTCACTTTCAAAATTTATTGATAACTCGAATTGTGAATCATTAATAAATTTTATTTTTATTAATGTTTTTAACAATTGTGGCTTGGCTTTATCTAATACAACTTGGAATGGCACATCTCCGTAGACATCTTTCATATAATACTTGTCTTTTGACAAATAGTCAATATAAAAATCCAAGTTATTTACAACAATTTCATTATGAGATCTTGAACGAAATGTAGAAGCTAATCCTTGTACTTGATCCGATGTTCCTCCCCAATTAAAGACTAAACTTGTATTTGATGTAAAAAAAGGATTGTTTTCCTCCTTAAGCGCTATGGTCGTTTCTAATTTATAGATTTTCTCTTTTCTGATATTTACGTTATAAGCTATTAAAAAAGCTACAATCCAACTTATCAGAAACCATTTCCAATAGCCTGCTGTTTTTATTATAAAGCCTTTAAAATCAAATTTTAATTGGTTTTCAAAAATTGAAAAATCTTTAGATTCAAGCATATTGTCTATAAATTATAACTGCATTAATACTATAATAGTAGTGACCAAAGAAAGGACAGATATTATTGTAGTTAAGGATTGAATACCGGTTGTTCCGGTTCCCCATGATTTTTGTTTTAAAGGATTTACTAATATAAAATCATTTGGTTGTAAATAATAATAAGGGGATTCAAGTGCTTTTTTATCCAACAAATTAATTTTATGCATTTCCACTCCATGCGGGTATTGTCTGACTACAATTACATTTTTGCGATCGCCAGTCATTGTAATATCTCCAGAGTTTGAAATTGCATCCATTATAGTTGCATTTTCAACAAAAAGTGTGTTTGTTCCCGGTGCTTTAATCTCTCCATTGATGGTATATCTCATTCCGGCAATTTTTACGGAGACAAATAAATTCGCTTCAATATTGAAATATTCTTCTAACAATCTTTTTTCAATTAAAATTCGAATCTCTTCTGTTGTTTTTCCAATTACATTAATCTCTCCTAAAACCGGAATCCTTACATTCCCGTGATCATCTACTGTATAACCTTCAAAAAATAAAGTTTGTTCATTGTTAATACTTTGCGTTCTATCTGATGGTTTAAACATTGTTGATACCTTAGGATCAATAGTTTTAATATTAATCATTAAGATATCATTTGTTTGAACTCGATATGGCTTTCTAACTGATTGATTAACAACAATTGAATCTTTAATTTGCCCATTATCTTGAAGATAAGTCAAATCCTTAGTGGGAACGCATGAACTTAAAAAAAGCAGTAGTATAAAAAATATAAATAGGTTGATTTTGTTCATTTTAAAAATTTTAGCAAACAAAGATAGTTTTTCAAATGTAATTACAAAAAAATGTAGTGTTATAATTAATTGTTCTTCATCGTGTTTTCAAACGGAATACGATTTAGAATGCTTCTTCCTAGAGTAATCTCATCGGCGTATTCCAATTCATCTCCTACTGCTATTCCTCTTGCTATCGTTGATGTTTTGACTTCTAAATCTTTAATTTGTCTGTAAATGTAAAAATTCGTTGTGTCCCCTTCCATCGTTGAACTTAAGGCGAAAATAATTTCTTTCACTAATTGAGCCTTGACTTTTTCAACTAATGAAACAATGTTTAATTGGCTTGGTCCTACTCCATCAATTGGAGAAATTTTACCCCCTAAAACGTGATAAATTCCTTTAAACTGTCCGGTGTTTTCAATTGCCATCACATCACGCACATCCTCTACAACACAAATAATTTGGTGATTTCTCTTTTCGTTGGCACAAATTTCACAAATTTCTTTGTCAGAAATGTTATGGCACCCTTTACAAAACTTTATTTCTTCTCTCATTTTTGTTAAGGCTTCCGACAAAAACTGAGTTTGCTCTTTAGGTTGCTTTAATAAATGTAAAACTAATCGCAAAGCTGTTCTTTTACCTATTCCAGGTAATTGAGCCATTTCATTTACAGCTTTTTCTAATAATTTTGAAGAAAATTCCATCGGTGCAAAAATACATTTTTCAAAAGCATTTTTATAGCATTTCACTCTTAATTTTTAGTCCATTATAAAATTATAAATTAATTTCCTTTTTGTATTTTCACAAAAATTTTAATCTCCTATGCAGCCAATATCAATTTTAATTCTCATTCTAGGTTATTTTGGACTTTTAATTCTGATTTCCTATTTCATCAGTAAAAAGGATGAAGGGAATGATGCTTTCTTCAAAGCCAATAAAAACTCCCCTTGGTATTTGGTTGCTTTTGGAATGATTGGTGCTTCGCTCTCGGGTGTAACTTTTATCTCCGTACCCGGAAAAGTAGAAGCATCTCAATTTGTCTATTTTCAATTGGTATTGGGCTATATTGTTGGTTATTTCATTATTGGAACCGTATTATTGCCTTTATACTATAAGTTAAACTTAACCTCCATTTATTCTTATTTAGGTGACCGATTTGGCCGTAATTCTTATAAAACAGGAGCTTGGTTTTTTATTATTTCACGAACTGTTGGTTCAAATCTTCGCTTGATGTTAGTGGCAGATGTATTACAAACATTGGTTTTTGACAAATTAAATTTCCCTTATTGGGCTACCGTTTCTATTACAATTTTACTAATTTGGGTTTATACCAATAAATCGGGTATCAAAACCATTATTTGGACCGATACGTTGCAAACTTTTTTCATGTTGGCTTCTGTGGTATTTTGCATCGTTATTGTTTCGCAGGATTTAGGTTTAAATATCTCAACCATTTCAGGTTTCATAGCAGAAAGTGATTTTTCCAAAACTTTCTTTTTTGATGACATCAGTTCTCCTAACTATTTCTGGAAACAGTTTTTATCCGGAGCTTTTATAGCAATAGTAATGACCGGACTAGATCAAGACATGATGCAAAAAAACCTTACCTGTAGAAGTTTGAAAGATGCTCAAAAGAATATGTTTTGGTTTACCATTGTACTAACTTTCGTGAATTTTTTGTTTTTAGTTTTAGGATTATTGTTTACGGAATATGCACTCAAATACAATATAGATACACACAAAGATCAACTTTTCCCCATTTTAGCAAATGAATATTTGGGTGTTAGCGTTGCCTTTTTCTTTATTTTGGGATTAATTGCTGCGGCTTATTCGAGTGCAGATAGTGCCTTGACCTCTTTGACAACTTCGTTTAGTATTGATATTTTAGAAATCGAAAAGAAATATGACTCCATTAAACAAGTTGTTATTCGAAAACAAATCCATAAACTATTTGTCTTTATCTCAATTATTGTTATTCTTTGTTTTAAATACTTTGTCGAAGATGCCAGTATTATTGATAAAGTATTGAAATTTGCCGGATTTACGTATGGTCCTTTACTCGGACTTTATAGTTTTGGACTATTCACCAAATGGAATGTAAAAGACAAATGGGTGCCAATTGTAGCAATCACAGCCGTTTTTTCGTCGATAATTCTGAATTTGTATAGCGAATCTTGGTTCGGTTTTGCTTTTGGTTTTGAAATCTTAATCGTGAATGGATTGTTAACCTTTCTGGGATTAATGCTCATTCGTAAACGGTAAAAAAGTTTTCAGTCTCAGTTTTCAGTCGCAGTTTTCAGAAAACAAACAACAGACAACCGACAACCCTTAATACTGATTCGTTGAAAGCAAAACCAACGTGCAAGCCACCTCCACTTTAATGTTATTAATCCCTAACAACGCATAAAACTCCGGGTTTTCTGTTCCTGGATTAAAAATCACTCTTTTGGGTTGTAAACCAATGATATAATTATAGTAATCGCGTTGTCGTTTTGGGTTTAAGTACAAAGTTACGGTATGGATATTTTTAAAAGGAATCTGTTTAGTTTGAATTTTCACCCCTGCTACTTCTCCAACTTTTTGTCCGATAGCAACTACCGAATGTTCTTTTTTCAATAAACTATTAATTGCCATAAATGAATAACGTTCGGGGTTTGTGGAAGCTCCAATAACTAAAGTTTTTTTCATCGTATTATTCTATTTCACAAAGGTAATGCTTTTTACAAACTTCATCCAATTTTATAAATAGAACAACTCTTAAACCTTTATTAATTCACTGGAATCAAACAATTTATTTGATTAATTTTACACAAAATGCTAGGTTGACTAATTGATAAATTCACCAATTGAAAAATTAAAATGCTGGTAAACACTTCTTACAACGAAAAAAAAATAAATCAAGCCATTAATGATTTGGTTGGAAATCCTTTTGGTTTAATCGATAATATTAAATTAAATGGTATTGGCTCTCCAAGATTAGACATCATTAAAACCAGTGAAGAGATTGCTACGCTTCTATCCTATGATAATAACCGTAATTTTTGCAATATTGAGTTACGCCCAAATGGGATAATTATTCGCTTTCGGTCTCTATTAGAGACCTTTTCGCTTGTAATTCCGTTTTATAAATTAGTTATTTTTAAACCCGGAAATAGTGTAACGCTTCACATGGATCATCATTTTATTTCTATTGATGCTCCTCCAAAAAATAAAAGTGTGAATAGTTTCATGGAAAAATTAAATCAATTTAAAGCTGAAAATTCTCCTACGTATATTGACGATTTATAGTAACTTTGTTTTATTGATTTGGTAACCTATCAAAAACTAGGTTATTTTTATTTTTGCAAAAAAACGATGGAACTATTTATTTACATTTTCGCAGCTTTGTTTTCTGTATTAAATCCGTTGGGAGCTGTCCCTATTTTTGTGGGATTGACCCAAGATTACACCAAAGTAGAACGTTCACGTGTTTCATTATTAACTTCGTTGAACGTTTTTATTATCCTAATTATCTCCTTTTTTATTGGTGAATATGTATTGAAGTTTTTTGGAATTAGTATTGATGCTCTCCGAATTGCCGGTGGTCTAATCATCGTAAGTTCCGGTTTTTCATTGCTCACCGGAAATTTTAGTAAAACACGTGGAGTGAACAAAAAAGTAGAAAGCGATGCCCAAACACGTAACCAAATTGCTCTTACTCCTTTAGCTATTCCTATGCTGGCTGGACCGGGATCCATTTCACTTTTGATCGCTTTTTACCAAGATTACACCAAAATCAGTGAAAAAATAATTGCCGTTGTCTCCATTTTAGCAGTCGCAGTCGTGATCTATTTTATTCTAAAAAGTGCTCATTACCTTTCCAGAATATTAGGAGCTTCGGGCATCGTTGCCATCTCAAGAATCATCGGATTTATTGTTATTGCAATTGGTGTGCAATATATCAGTAGTTCTGTGGTGAATATCTTCAAAACAATTTAACGATTGTTCTATCATTTTTCTTACTACCTTTAAGAAAAATAACTGATAATGAAAATCCTACTCACGGGTGCCAATGGATATGTGGGCCGAAGATTGTTGCCTGAACTCTTATCTCAAAACCACGAAATCATTTGCTGTGTTCGCGATAAAAATCGCTTAGCACTAGACAAAACTACCTTGGACTCTATTACTATTTGGGAAGTAGATTTTTTAGAGGAAGTTACCTTTGACAACTTTCCTAAAGCTATTGATGTTGCCTATTACCTTATTCACTCCATGTCTTCGTCTACTCAGGTTTTTGATACAATGGAATCGAAGGCAGCTGAAAACTTCAATCATTATATGAGCTACATTGGTGTTAAACAAGTGGTTTATTTGAGTGGTATTGTAAACAATCATACACTTTCCAAACATTTGCAATCACGCAAAAATGTTGAAAATATATTATACCAAGGAAACTTCAATATCACTGTGCTTCGTGCCGGAATAATTGTTGGTTCCGGAAGTTCATCATTTGAAATCATTCGAGACTTGTGTGAAAAATTACCCTTGATGATTACTCCAAAATGGGTTTTAACAAAAACACAACCTATTGCTATACGTGATGTTATTCAATACTTAATGGGTGTCTTGTTAAAAGAAGAATGCTACAACGACTCCTTTGATATTGGCGGACCAAATGTACTGACCTATAAACAAATGATGCAGTTGTATGCAAAAACGAGGGGTTTCAAAAACTGGATTTATACCGTTCCGATTATGACACCAAAACTATCTTCCTATTGGTTGTATTTTGTAACGTC
>NZ_JBIKJL010000016.1:0-46217 GCF_044361015.1 Flavobacterium sp. | reverse complement strand
ATGGGTCGTGGAATGATGATTCCCGTTAACAATTTGTATAAAACAGAAGCATCTGTTTTGTTTGTTTCAAATAGCATGAGTCAGTTTTGTTTTTACAAATTAAAGAAAATAGTAGCGATGTTTGATGCATAGTGTAGCAATATTTATCCTTAAACAAGTTGATAACTTGTAAATTACTGTTGGGCAATAATTTGTACAAAAATATACTTTATATAATTTTTTCTCAAAAAAAATGCGGACTCAATAAATTTATGAGTAAAAAATTAAAGATTATGTTTTACGTAAAACAAAGTACCGACAATAGAATTTAGTGACCTTAGTAAAATACAAAACGAATATTTCCTATATTTACAATAATTAAAAAGTCGTTAACATGAGTTATTATAAAATCTACGATTTAGAAAATTATTTTAAAATGTATAAAAAATCGGTTCGCGAACCCCGAAAGTTTTGGGACCGTATTGCCGAAGAAAACTTTACTTGGTATCAAAAATGGGACAAAGTATTTGAATTTGATATGCAAGAAGCTAAATTCAAATGGTTTTTGGATGCGAAAGTAAATATTACCAAAAACTGTATTGACCGTCATTTGGCTAAAAGAGGCGAAAAAGCCGCTATTATCTTCGAACCGAATGACCCCAACGAGGAAGCACAAACCATAACTTACAACGAACTGTATGCTCGTGTTTCAAAAATGGCAAATGTACTTCGCGAACAAGGAATTAAAAAAGGTGATCGCGTTTGCATTTACCTTCCAATGATTCCCGAATTGGCTGTATCCGTTTTGGCATGTGCAAGAATTGGAGCCATTCATTCGGTAGTTTTTGCCGGATTTTCAGCCACGGCTGTTGCCACCCGAATCAACGATAGCGACTGCAAAATGGTCATTACTTCCGATGGCGGTTTTAGAGGAAACAAAACCATTGATTTAAAAGGAATCATTGACGAAGCACTTGAAAAATGTCCGTCTGTTGAAAAAGTGTTGGTTGTCAAACGCACCAATGAAAAAATTACAATGAAAGAAGGTCGTGATTTATGGCTGCAACCATTATTAGACGAAGCCATTCCAAACAATGTCGCAGAAATTATGGATGCCGAAGACCCATTGTTTATTTTATACACATCCGGTTCAACAGGAAAGCCAAAAGGAATGTTACATACCACGGCAGGTTATATGGTTTACACCGCATACACGTTTAAAAACGTCTTTAATTACGAAGAAAACGATATTTATTGGTGTACCGCTGATATTGGTTGGATTACCGGACATTCGTATATTTTATATGGTCCGCTTTTAAACGGAGCAACAACTGTAATTTTTGAAGGGGTTCCTTCATACCCTAATTTCAGTCGCTTTTGGGAAGTAATTGAAAAGCATAAAATTACACAATTTTACACGGCTCCAACAGCAATCCGTGCATTAGCCAAAGAAAATTTGGATTACGTTCAACGATTCCCTTTAAGTTCCTTAAAAGTAATTGGTTCTGTAGGAGAGCCGATTAACGAAGAAGCTTGGCACTGGTACAATGACCATGTAGGAGGAAAGCGTTGTCCGCTAGTTGATACGTGGTGGCAAACCGAAACGGGAGGGATTATGATATCGCCACTGCCATTTGTCACACCAACTAAACCAACCTACGCTTCACTGCCATTACCGGGAATTCAACCTGTTTTAATGGATGAACTTCGCAATGAAATTGAAGGCAATCAAGTCACCGGTAGTTTGTGTATCAAATTCCCTTGGCCGGCAATGGCCAGAACGATTTGGGGTGATCACCAACGATTTAAAGAAACGTATTTTACAGCTTTCCCGGGTAAATATTTCACTGGTGATGGAGCTTTACGCGATGAAGTTGGTTATTACCGAATTACCGGTCGAGTAGATGATGTAATCATTGTTTCCGGTCACAATTTAGGCACAGCACCTATTGAAGATGCCATCAACGAACATCCGGCAGTAGCGGAAAGTGCAATCGTTGGTTTCCCACATGACGTAAAAGGCAATGCATTATACGGATTTGTAATTCTAAAAGAAATAGGAGCCACTCGTGATAAAGAAAATCTTCGAAAAGAAATTAACCAACAAATATCCGATCAAATCGGACCTATTGCCAAATTAGATAAAATTCAGTTTGTAAGTGGCTTACCAAAAACACGTTCCGGAAAAATCATGCGTCGCATTTTACGTAAGATAGCGGAAGGCGATTTTAGCAATTTTGGAGATATTTCAACTTTGTTAAATCCCGAAATTGTGGAAGAGATTAAAGTAGGGAAATTATAATTTTAGTTATATTGGTTACTCAAAAAGACCGTTTCTGCAATAAAGCGGTTTTTCTAATTTAAACAATAACAACTAATTTTGAATGACAGTTTATATTTAATTCAAATTTTAAAATTATTAACCGTGAGAATTACTATAAAAAATAAAGGAAATTTAGTTTGTTTTACAGGAAATAACTTTTGTTTTAACTATTGTTTATCTAGTTTACATTTTTTTTACCTTATTTTTGTCAAACTATCTAAAATTAAGAGTGTTATGATAAATAAAATTACTAAAAAGATGTTAATTGGAACTGTTATTTTTTTATCGTCAATTACCAATTTTTCCTTAGCACAGTCTTCAAACATTAAATTAATAGCATTCAATTATAGTCCAGAAGAAGGAACAAAGATAGTTAGGTGGAATGCTGGCGACACCGAATTCAGCAGTATTTATTCAACGAACGTGGAAGGTATTATTTCAGCTTCTTCTACATTCGACTCGAGAAGATCGAATTATTTTGCCCGTGTATTAGATAATACAACCGGATCTGTTGAAGCAAGAATGATTGAGTTCAATACTAATTCTGAAAACATATCGCTTTCACCATTTGAGAGTTCACTTAATGGGGGTTCTGAAGTTGATATGCAAACTGGTTTTGTCTACTCTTATGATGGTGATATTGATGACAATATTTTTTTAAATAAATTTGATCCAATATCCGGAATTCAATCCATTTTGGGCTATTTTAATTTTGGAGAAGGAACAAATTTTTTCCCTGATTCTACATGTTATGACAGTAATTCAAAAAAATATTATTTTTTAATTTTAGAAGGAAATCAAGTTAAATTAGTAACAGCTTCCGTTGCATCACAACCATTCACTTATACTGTCATACCTATATTAAATTCTGAATATAGCGGAAACATCGGACTAGAATTCAGCAATGAAACTAACACTATTTTTACAGTTTATTCAGTTTATAATCAAAACAATAATGTTAATGATGAAATTAAGATTGGTAGTTTAAATCCTAATACGGGTGAATTATCTACAATAATGACTTTAGAAAATATTTTTGGTTATCTTTTTTCAAACAGAACTTATGATCAAGATACAGAATCCATACTATTTGTTGGTTTTGATGCAAATTATGATGCAGGTTTGTATTTGGTAAATACTTCAACAGCAACTTATGAAATTTTACCATTTCTAGGTAATGTTATTAATGAAATGGAGTGTGATAATTCTTCTTATGCGGTATCAAAATACGGAACTTTGTCCTTAAATCAATTCAATTCAAATAAAGTATTAATAAATCCTAATCCGGTAAGTAGTCGTTTTCAAGTTAGTTTTGAAGGAAACTCCGGAGAATATAAAATCATTGATTTGTTAGGTAAAACAATTCACTCAGGAATGGTTTTTAAGGATGATTTTATAGATGTCAGCTCATTGTCTAATGGAGTTTATATTTTCAATTTAGTTCATAACGGAACAACTTTTACTCAAAAAATAGTAGTCAATTAGTTTTTTTCTTAGGCTTAAGCAACTGAAAAAGTCGTTTAGCTTTAATTTCTATTCAAAAATTGGTCTAACATATAGTATTATTATATTTTTTTTATGAATAACTTTATAATTTTTTTAATCTAATTATACAACACTTTTCTCAATCAAATTTCCTAAATTTACATTGATATGAAAGAGAGTCAAGTAGTTATTATTGGAGGAGGTCTTGCGGGTTTAACTGCAGCAATTCATTTGTGTCAACAAGGAAAAAATGTTGTTCTATTTGAGAAAAATTGCTATCCCAAACACAAAGTATGCGGTGAATTTATTTCTAATGAAGTGTTACCTTATTTTAATCAATTGGGATTAGCTATTTCCCATTTAAAACCGACATCCATAAATTCAACTACCATTTCAATTGTGTCCGGTCAATCAATATATAGAAATTTACCTTTGGGCGGATTTGGTATAAGTAGATATCAATTAGATAATTATCTATATCAGGAAGCCATTAAATTGGGATGTAAAATCATTCATCAAAATGTAAATGAAGTTACATTTTTTGAAAATGAGTTTAGTATTACAACAGAAAATCAAGAAGTTTTTAACGCAAAAATTGTTTTAGGTGCTTTTGGAAAACGTTCCAATTTAGATATCCATCTGAAACGTGATTTTATTCAAAAAAAATCTCCTTGGTTAGCTGTAAAAGCACATTATTCGGGAGATTTCCCAACTGATTTAGTGGCCTTACATAATTTTGAAGGCGGTTACTGTGGTGTTTCAAAAGTTGAAAACGACCACATCAATATTTGCTATTTAGTTAAATTAGAAGTATTTAAGAAGTACAAGAATATTGAAGAATTTCAAACGAATGTATTATATCAAAATCCCGAACTTAAAACCATTTTTAAACAATCAAAATTATTATTTGATAAACCCTTAAGCATTAGTCAGATTTCTTTTGAAAAAAAAGCACGAGTGGAAAACCATTTATTGATGTTAGGGGACTCAGCCGGACTCATTCATCCGCTTTGTGGTAATGGAATGGCTATGGCTATTCACAGTGCTAAAATTGCCAGTGAGTGTGTAATTTCCTTTTTAGATAACAAGCAAACGAGAGAAGAAATGGAAAATAAATATACATTTCAATGGAATCATTATTTTAAGAGTAGGCTACAAACAGGTAAACAATTGTCAAAATTATTGTTAAACCAATTCATGAATAGAATACTGATGAAATTATTGCTTACATTTCCTATATGGTTGACTTTAATCATTCGTAAAACCCACGGAAAACCAATTTCTTAATGGCTATTCATACCCAGTATCGTACAGAAGCAATTGAAATCATGGATGATTTTTCCTTAGAAGGAGAAGAATTACGTGAAGCTTTGGATAAAATAGCCTCTATTAATCAACTTTTAGGAGGAAACAAGCTAACTTTACAAGGTATTAAAAAGTTGTTGAAAGAATGCGATGAAACAAAAACCATTACTATTGTTGATGTAGGTTGTGGCAACGGTGATATGCTTCGATTGATGGCAGATTTCGCCAATGAAAATAATTATATTTTTCAACTCATCGGAATAGATGCCAATGCATTTACTATTGAACATGCCCGTTTATTGTCTAAAGAGTATGCCACAATCAGTTATAGCTGTAAAGATATTTTTTCTGAAGCATTTACTGAAGTAAAATATGATATCTTATTGTGTACATTAACATTACATCATTTTAAAAATGAAGAAATTGATACTATTTTAAATGTATTTCAAAAGCAAGCGAGTCTTGGTATTGTGATCAATGATTTGCAAAGGAGCAAACTTGCCTATCGTTTATTTCAATTGGTATGTTCTGTCTTTCAACTCAATCGAATGTCACGCGAAGATGGATTAACTTCCATATTACGCGGATTTAAAAAGAAAGAATTAGAAGATTTTTCAAAAAAAATACAAGCAAAAAAACAAACAATTTCATGGAAATGGGCTTTCCGTTACCAATGGATTATTTGGAAATAAATTAGTAAACCATTCACTTTTCAAAATATAATATATGCCGTTAAAAATTATTACAGTTGCCAAACAACTTCCAAAATATTCTCGTGAGACTTCAGAAATATTACCCTTTTTGGATATTTGGTTGGAAGGTCAGGAAGAGCGTTTTATTCGAAAAGTAAAAAAAATATTTGAAGGAGCTCAAGTCGATAAACGCTATTCCATTATGGATCCAAAAGAAGTTTTTACTTTAACTTCATTTGAAGAACGCAATGCTATTTATTCTCGAGAAATGATTGTACTAGGCGAGCAAGTGTTACAAAAAGCTTTAAAACAAGCTAATTGGAGTCCAACTGAACTCGATTTTATTATCACGGTAAGTTGTACCGGAATTATGATTCCTTCTCTAGATGCCTATTTGATTAATCGGTTATCGCTTAAGCAAGATATTATAAGGCTTCCGGTGACTGAAATGGGTTGTGTGGGCGGTGTTTCAGGCATCATTTATGCAAAAAACTTTTTAAAAGCGAATCCTAATAAACGAGCCGCGGTTATTACTGTGGAAAGTCCAACTGCAACCTTTCAATTGGATGATTTTTCAATGGCTAATATTGTCAGTGCAGCAATTTTCGGTGATGGTGCAGCCTGTGTTTTGTTATCATCGCATGAAAATGAAAATGGCCCAACCGTTGTTGATGAAGCAATGTATCATTTCTATGATAAAGAAAAAATGATGGGTTTTGATTTGACAAACAATGGTTTAAAAATGGTCTTAGACATTGAAGTTCCCGAAACTATTGACGAACATTTTCCTGCTATTATTCATCCTTTTTTAGAAAAAAATAACTTATCAATTGCTGATATTCATCATTTAATTTTTCATCCCGGTGGTAAAAAAATCGTACTTTTAGTGGAAGAATTATTTAAAGATTTTGGTAAAGATATTATTGATACGAAAGAAATACTAAGGTTGTACGGAAATATGTCCAGTGCTACCGTATTATATGTTTTGGAACAAATTATGAACAAAAAACCTTTAAAAGGAGAGAAAGGATTAATGTTGAGTTTTGGACCCGGTTTTACTGCACAACGAATATTATTAGAATGGTAAGCGAATTTAAAAATCAATGGGCAATTATTTTAGGTGGTAGTAGTGGTTTAGGTTTAGCTACAGCTAAAAAATTAGCACAACAAGGGATGAATATTTGTATTATTCATCGCAATTCACGTGCTGAATTGCCAAAAATAGAAGAAGATTTTGAAGAGTTAAAAGCATTGGAGATTTCGTTTTTAAATTTTAATTTAGATGCAACCAATATTGAAAAAAGAATTGAATGTGTCAATGAAATTCAATCTAAAATTGGAAATAAAAAAATAAAATGCTTGGTTCACAGCATTGCAAAAGGTTCGTTAAAGAAGATGACCGGCGAAAATTCCCTTAACAATGATGATTTTTTAATAACTTTAAATGCGATGGCTATTTCACTTTATGATTGGACAAAAGCGGTTTTTGATGCTAACTTATTTGGTACTGATGCCAGAATTATTTCATTTACCAGCGAGGGAAACACAAAACCAATTCAAAATTACGGAGCTGTAAGTGCTGCAAAAGTTACTTTAGAGGCAATTTCGAGACAAATCGCTTTAGAATTTGCTCCTTTTGGAATTCGTTCAAATTGTATTCAAGCCGGAGTTACCAATACAATATCCTTTCAAATGATTCCATCCAGTGAAAAAATTAAAGCTTACGTTGAAAAAAGAAATCCATTTAAACGACTTACTAATCCGGAAGATGTGGCCGATGTTGTTTATTTGCTTTGCAAGGAAGAGGCAAAATGGATAACCGGTACCATCATAAAAGTAGATGGAGGGGAAAGTTTGCAATAAATACCTTTTTAAATTTGTGGAGAATAGCAACCAACATATTATCAATAAATTACCCTATTCTAACCCCTTTTTATTTGTGGACGAAATTCTGCATATTGATGAAAATGGAGTAGAAGGCACGTTTACTTTTAGTGAAGGGTTAGATTTTTATAAAGGTCATTTTAAAGATAATCCGATTACACCCGGCGTCTTATTAATTGAAACCATGGCCCAAATTGGATTAGTTTGCTTAGGAATATACTTGACTTTGGATGATAATTTCACACAAATTGCTTTTATTTCTTCAGAAATTGAATTTTTAAAACCCGTTTATCCTAATGAAAAAGTAAAAGTTGTTTCTAAGAAAGTTTATTTCCGTTTTGGAAAGTTAAAATGCAACGTGTGTATGTTGAATAGTGAAAATGTAGAAGTTTGTAGCGGAACTTTATCCGGAATGATAATAAATCAATAAAATGTCAAAAAAGCGAGTTGTTATTACCGGATTAGGAATTGTTGCCCCAAATGGAGTTGGCTTGACTGCTTTTACACATGCAATTAAAAATGGAATTTCGGGAATAAAGCATGATGCTGAATTAGAACGATTACAGTTTTCGTGTCAAATTGCCGGAAAACCAACTATTTCTGAAGAACTTAAAATTCAGTATTTTACAGAATTAGAACTTCGCAATTTTAATTCTAGTGGAATATTATATGGTGTAATTGCCGGAGTAGAAGCATGGAAAAATGCAGGTTTGCCTATTCAAAATAACGAAAATCCGGATTGGGATAGTGGAACTATTTTTGGTTCAGGAACATCAGGAATTGAAAAATTCAGAGAAAGTATTTATAAAATTGATGATTTTCAAACCAGAAGATTGGGTAGTACTGTTGTTGCACAAACAATGAACAGTGGCATAAGCGCTTATTTAGCGGGTAAATTAGGCTTAGGAAACCAGGTTTCTACGAATTCCTGTGCTTGTACAACCGGAACAGAAAGTATATTGATGGGTTATGACCGAATTATTTCAGGTCAAGCCAACCGAATGTTAGTAGGAAGCACGAGTGATAGCGGTCCTTATATTTGGGCAGGTTTTGACGCCATGAAAGTTTGTACATTCAAACATAATGAATCGCCAGAGAAAGGCTCAAGACCAATGAGTGCTACCGCTTCAGGATTTGTTCCGGGAAGTGGAGCAGGGGCCTTGATTTTAGAAGAATTAGAAACTGCTTTGGCTAGAAAAGCAACCATTTATGCCGAAGTTTTAGGTGGAAATGTAAATTCGGGCGGACAACGCGGCGAAGGAACTATGACGGCACCTAATTCTATTGCTGTTCAAAGATGTATCATTGAAGCAATGAAAAATGCAGGAATAAAGTCAAAGGATATTGATAGTATAAATGGGCATTTAACTGCCACATCTAAAGATAGCTTGGAGATTCTCAACTGGAGTAAAGCTTTAGGTTTATCCGTAAAAGATTTTCCACCTATCAACTCATTAAAATCAATGGTTGGTCATTGTCTTTCTGCATCCGGCAGTATGGAAAGTGTAGCTTCTATTTTACAAATATACCATGGATTTCTATTTCCGAATATCAATTGTGATGATTTACATCCTGCCATAATTGAAGTCATTGATTCTTCTAAAATTCCACAACAATTAATAAAAAAAGAACTAAATATTATAATAAAAGCTAGTTTTGGTTTTGGCGATGTAAATGCCTGTGTTGTTTTTAAAAAGTATTAAATAGATGCTTATCTTAGTCAAAAATTAAATCATGAACAAAGCAGAAATTATCGAAAAATTGAAAGCTCTCGTAAAGCCCTATATAAAAAATCAGGAAGCTTTTGACAATCTTACTGAAACAACAGATTTTATAACTGATTTAAAGATAAATTCTGCTAATCTGGTTGATGTAATTTTAGATATTGAAGAAGTTTTTGATATTGAGATTGACAATATCTCCATGGAACGAATGCTTGATGTAAAATCAGCCATAGAAATCATCGAAACTAAATTAGCTGAAAAATGATTGGCAATGACGTGGTTGATTTAACTTTAGCAAAAACAGAAAGTATTTGGCAACGAAAAGGTTTTTTAGATAAAGTATTTACCAAAGGCGAGCAAAACATCATTTTTGATTCTGAAAATCAAGACATATCGGTTTGGACATTGTGGAGTAGGAAGGAAGCTGTTTATAAAATACTCCGGCAAAAAGGTGAATCCCGTGGATTTTATCCTTTGTTAATTAATTGTAGTCATGAGAATGGATTGGTTTTTTATAAAGATTTCGTTTTTTATTCAACTACTCAAATTAGAAATAATTGTATTCACACTATTGCCGTAACCTCTGTAATTGATTTTGAATACATCAGTGAATTAAAACAATTAAAAGAAAGTATTTATAAATATGAAATACCTTTTTATTTGGAAAACGGAAATTGTTTTTTCATGTCTAAAAGTCATCACGGGAGGTTTGAACGAAGTATTTATTTAAGAAAGGACACTACAAAATAAAACTTATTCACTATAACGTTTTCAATACATTGGTTTTGATTTGCATGATTTATATCATTAAAATCTAAAATCGTATACCTAATTTTACATCATTAAATTATTTATCATGTTTGAATGGTTTTATAAATTGTTTGTTCCCACTGAAAACCCTGATATTACTCAATCGTTAGTGGTCGTTATGATAATCATTGGGATTGGTGTTTTTGTTGGCCGATTAAAAATAGGCAAAGTGTCATTAGGTGTTTCAGCAGTGATGTTCGCCGGGTTATTTTTAGGGCATTTTGGCTACCGAGTCAATGGCAATATCATGGTTTTTATCCGTGATTTAGGATTGATTTTGTTTGTTTATGGAATTGGGATTCAAGTGGGCCCTTCCTTTTTTTCATCCTTTAGAAAAGAAGGCTTAAAATTTAATATACTAGCCGTTTCCACTGTTCTTTTTGGAGCTTTAATTGCAGTCATTATTTACTTAAGTACACAAATAAAAATTGAAAATGTAGTTGGTTTATTATCCGGTTCTGTCACAAATACGCCGGGTTTAGGAGCCGCAAAATCAGTAATTCAAGAATATCAAAATCAATTTCCTTACAAAATATTCAATGACCCAACCATTGCTTACGCCATAACTTATCCAATGGGGGTTTTGGGTGTGATTTTAGTTATTATTCTATCAAAAACATTTTTAAAAATTGACGTTAATAAAGAAAAATCGAATATTCTACAACAGGAAAGTTCAGAAGATGTTTTAATTCATCAAAAATGCAGAATCACAAAACCTGAATTTATTGGAAAAAGTATTTATCAAATTTTAAAAGAAACCAATCATGATAAAATAGTGATTTCTCGATTAAAACACAGTGGTTCAAAGACTGTTTTTTCACCTACTTTAGATACAAAAGTTGAACATAAAGATGTGATAATGCTCGTTGGTACTCAACACGCCATCAATGATTTTATTGAAAAAACAGGTAAAATTTCGACCGATTTATTCATTGAATCTGAACAAGATGTAATTTCGAAAAGCATTTTTGTAACCCATAAAGCGGCTACTCATAAAAAACTCGCTGAATTAGATCTTTATAACAAATATGATTTAAAAGTTACCCGCGTTTATCGTTCAGGAAAAGAATTATTAGCCTCACCATCATTGGAACTTTTTTATGGCGATAAATTGCGAATTGTAGGAAATAAAGAAGCTATTCAAGTTGCTGAAGAATTGATTGGAAATTCAGAAAAGAAATTATTAGAACCAGATTTCTTATCACTTTTCGGAGGACTTTTGATTGGAATCATAATTGGTTCTATACCAATTCTTATTCCATCTTTACCGGTTCCAATTAAACTCGGTTTTGCTGCAGGACCACTGATTGCAGCATTATTAATCAGTCGCTATGGTGGAATAGGAGGAATACATTCGTTTATTAATACCGGAGCAATCTATTTCATGAAAGATTTAGGTGTTTGCTTATTTTTTGCTGCAGTTGGTATTCATGCCGGAGAAAGTTTTTATGCCAATTTTGTTGAAAATAATGGATGGCTTTGGTTATTTTATGGTAGTTTCATCACATTTATCCCATTAGTATTCATGGTTCTTGTGGGTCATTATTACTTAAAAATTAATTTCTTGCAGTTAAGCGGTCTATTGAGTGGCACTTATACAGACCCGGCTGCATTAGCATTCAGTGGTAATTATTTAGATTCAGATGTGCCTACACAAGCTTATGCAACCGTTTATCCATTGGTAACTTTATTCAGGATATTTACTGCACAATTTTTAATTCTGTTGTTAATGTAAAAACTAAATTTTCAATCGGTTTTTTAATTTTAAGAAGAGTAAAGCTGAAATATAAGCATCACCGGAGGCTGTATTTCTGTCTCTTTTTTCGACTTTCAAAACTTTGCATAATTCGTCTAAATTGGAATGTTGATCTTCTTGTAAACCTTTAAATTTTTGATACATTGCATCTGTATCCATACTGTCGTTTTTAAGTTTTCCAACGTCAAGTCTTTTTAAGGCTTGATTAATCATTTCAATATCAAAACTAACGTGATGACCAACAAGCGTTGAATCTTTGATGAATTCTAAGAATCTAATTATAGCTTCCGCTTCAACAATTTTTTCTTCTTTACCTTCTTTTAATAATCCGTGAATAGCGGCAGTTTCTGATTTATAAATTTCCTGTTTTAAATATAATTCTATGTGATCATTTACAACAACGGAGTGGTCAATTACCGCAACAGCTCCAATGGAGAGAATTACATCATTTTTGAAATGCAAACCGGTAGTTTCACAATTAAAAACAACATAACGTTTTGGTTTTGTTTCATTAGGTTCTTTCTCAAAATAATTGAGATAGTTTTCCCAAAATTTAGGATATTCTTTTGCTATTTTTTTAAACCAGTTCCAAGCCATTTTTAAGTAAAATAAGTTAGTTGAAAACGATTTTTAATAGCATCCTGAATGTCATGAATAGGCTGAAATGCATTCTTAAGTTTTACTTTATCGGATTTTGATAACTCATTTAAATTTAAATATCTACCATTTGAATTATTCAACAAACCTTCTTCTGTTCTAAATTTAGATAATAAAGAAAATGCATCTGCACAATTTTCAAAAAGTTCGGCATTTTGAGGTTCTAATTCTGCTAATTTTTTAAACCGATGATAGGTGTTATTTATACCTTTTACATTTAAACTTAACGTTAATAAACGAGCGGCATCAACTAACGGCATTAAAGCCCTGCTTTTTATATCAAACGTATCTTTATGTTCACCATCTTTTTCAACTAAAAACTGTCTGAAAAAACCTAATGGTGGTGGATTTTTTAATGCATCTGTACCCAAATAAGCAAAAAACAATTGGTTGTTGGCTACCTGATTAAAAATATTATCCGTTATAGAATCGACAAGTTTTTCATCACCATAAATGCAATCATAATCAAAGAAAATAGAACACATTAAAATTCCTTTTTCTCCCGGAGTATTAATCCAAGTATTATATTGTTTATTCCAGTCTGTCAATGATTTACACCATATTGTATTACTTGCCATCATTTCTGCCGGACAATATTCATAGCCAATTTTATTCAATGTTTTTGTTACTTTTTCAGCCATTTCTAAAAAGTATTTTTTCACTTCGTCGTAATGCTCTTCCTCTACATCTTCAAAAATTAAAGCATTATCTTGGTCAGTAATGAGCAATTGTTCTTTCCTGCCTTGACTACCAATATTTAACCAAGCAAATTGAGTAGGGGGTTGTTTGTCCATTTTTTCGATGGTTAATTCTATTGCTCTTTTAGTAATGGCAATATTGATTTCGCCTACAATGTTGGAAATATGTTGGATAGGAATATTTTTATCTAATGAATTTTGAATTAAATCAGTTAATTTATCGCGAACTGCTTTTAATTCTTTGGAACGGGTAGCACGCTTTATTTGTTTTAATAAAACTCCGGGGTTATTTGCCTGGGCAACAACAACATCATGCTCGGAAATAATTCCCATAATTTTAGATTTATTTGTACCATCAATGGTAACACATAAGTGCCCAATATTGTGTTTTAACATCATCATTTGAGTTTCAGCAATTGAAATGTTTTCCGTAACAGTAATTACCGGAGCCGACATAATCTGGTCAACTGAAACATCAATAGGAAAAAGACCTGTTGCGATTTTTGATCGCAAATCTTTGTCAGTCACAATTCCAAGTGGAAGTTGGTTTTCCTCAATAATTACACTCCCAATTTTACTTTGAGTCATTGTTTGAGCCACAAATTTTACAATATCTTTTCGGTTGGCTGTAATGGGCTTTTTGGTATATGAAATGGGCTGAAAATATTGAATTTCAGAACTTTGCTCATCATAGATGATATTCTCAGAAATTAATTTTCCTTTATTTTCTTTATCATAAGGGTTGCGAGTATTAGAAGCAAAACTTTCTAATAAAAAACTTAAAACATCTTGATTTTGTGACACATAAGGCTTAAAAACTTCAATTGGAATAGCATATAATAAACTTTCTTCCCTAGCTTTTGCCGTCATTAGATAATTATCTTTTGCAAAAAATGGACGTAAACCTAAAATATCACCTTCATCACATTTATCAATTAAAGCTTCTTCAGCATCAGAAGTTACAGAAAGGCCAATTGCACCTTCTTTAACAATGTAGAAAAAAGAATGCGTTTTATCGCCAACTTTAAAAAGTACGTTGTTTTTATCAACATGAACAACTTGAACTTCATTGGCAATTTTGACCAAATCAAGATAAGTCAAACTGTTGAATGGAGGAAAATTTTTCAAAAAATCTGCTATACGTTCAGCAATTGAGTTTTTCATATAGATAAGAATATATTTTATAAAGTTACATAAATTATGATTCTAATTGATATTCATTTATTTGAATTTATTAACTTATTAGATTACAAATAGGATTACTATTTAGCTACAACTTTATCTAAAATCGAACACTATATCAAATTTATTACTTCGAAAGAAATAGCATATCATCAATTAAATAGGAGTATTTATGGTACAAACAGAATAATTCTATTTTACATAATATAAATTATAGTTTTTATTTATGGTATAAATACTTAGAAAATAAATCCGAAATGTATCAATCAAATATAATTGATGCTATAGAAAATCAGACTAGAAAATGACTCTTTAAAACATTTAAGATAGCAATATTTAGATTATTAATAAAAGATTTAAATCTAGTGAGCACAAAATAAAAGTGCAGAAATCTGTTAAAAACATTAATTTCATCGACGAAATGCATAGTACTATAGACAGTAACTTATTGTACCGATTATCGGGAATCAAATTAAAATAAAAGAGATAAAGAATCAAGTTTTAACATTAAAAACGGATAGATTTAGTCCATCGAAAAGATTTTTTCTCTGAATTTTCGACCAATTATTACAGTCAGTCTTGTTTTGTAATCTTCAATCAACCATTCTCTGTAGTTTTTAGTAGAACTACTTAAACAATTTGTAAAATGTCGAACTCTGCTTTCGATATCTTCTGCTAATTCATTTGCTAATTGTTTAGCTTCAACCAATGTTTCTGAATTATCCACACACATAGAAGCATGGTGTTCAATCGATTTTTCAATAACAACTTTAGGCCTTAAATTTTTAGATAAGGCTATTCTATATTCCGTTTCTACATCAAAAGTTATGTCCGGAGTATTACTGAATTTAGCCTTTAACTCCTCAGGCATTGTGTAATGAAAATTCATTTCAATTTCCACATCTCCTTTGAGGTTGTGAATATATTTTTCAGGATATTTAAAAATATGCTGCCAATCTAATTTATCTGTCCACAAACCAAATCTAGCAGCATTATTTCCTAAATCTATAATTGAAAAAGCATCTTTATTAGGAAGTTTACGGGACCCCCTTCCTATCATTTGAAAATAAAGCGTCAGTGATTTGGTTGCTCTATTTAAAATAATCGATTCTACGGTTGGCTCATCAAAACCGGTGGTTAAAATTCCAACCGAGGTCAATATAGCATCCGGGGTGTCTTTAAACCATTTTAAAATATCTTTTCGCTCCTCGTTAGAGTTAGTATTGTCAAGATGTTTTATGTTTTTAAATCCCGCTTCCCTAAAAGTATCAAGAACACTCAACGACGTAATGATTCCATTATTAAAAATCAACGTCTTCTTCCCCATAGAATGGGCAGTGTAGGCATAAATCAATTTTTCTTGCATGGCCAAGTTGGTATACAATTCATCAGATGATTTCACAGTATAATCGCCATTAATACCTATTTTCAAAGAGGTCAATCCAACATCATAACTATAGGTAGTTGCTTTAGCCAAATAACCTTTGCCAATCAAGGAAGCAATGCTGTGTCCAACAACCAATTCATGATAATTTTCGCCCATAGGCAATTTTATATTTGAACTGAGCGGAGTAGCTGTAACGCCTAAGAAAAATGTATTTTTAAAAGCATGAAATAATTTTCGAAATGAATTAAAGTGGGCTTCGTCAATTATTAATAATCCAACATTATCAATATGCAATTTTTCATCATTTAACCTATTTTTCAAGGTTTCAACCATGGCAACAAAACAAGAATAATCATTTTGATCGGGCAAATCTTTAACAACGCTATTGATGATTTTATTTTTCACATCAAAACCCTTCAGCATTTTTGAAGTTTGCTTACAAAGTTCTATTCGATGGGTTAAAACAACCACTTTTTTATGATATTTTTCTAAATATCGCCGAGTTATTTCTGAAAAAATGACAGTTTTTCCTCCGCCGGTTGGCAATTGATATAGTAAATGATAATTATGAGGTGCTGTTTCAATTTTGTCAAAAATAAGGTCAATATCACCTAATTGATAACTGTAGAGTTTTTTCTTCTCTTCATATTCAAGCAATATATCTTTTTTTGACATTATAAAATTGAAAAATTGAATTTTGCAAAAATAAGGAGATATAACCCTGAAAACGAATTTTAAGGTTAATAAATTAAAAAAAATAGTGACAAAGGTTAAATTAAATATAAATTGAGAGGAAATAACTTTTAAAATTCTTTATAATCAATGAAGTTTCCTATTTTTACAACCCTTAAAAAAAATGAGGCTAATTAATGAAATACCGATTAAAAATAACGCCAATTGATAAATGGGTAATCAACCCTGTCAATCGCTTTATTGGTAAATCAACAACAGGCGGAATTGTGCTTTTTTTAGCTGCAGTTGTTGCTTTAATTTTAGCAAATTCACCATGGAAAGAAGGTTATCATCATTTTTGGGAACACAAATTCAGTTTAGGCTTTGACGGAAAATACCTTTTAGACCAAGATTTACATCATTGGATAAATGATGGTTTAATGGCTATTTTTTTCTTTGTGGTTGGACTTGAATTAAAACGTGAAATAATTGGTGGTGAACTGTCAGATCCAAAAAAAGCTTTTCTACCTGTAGCGGCAGGATTTGGTGGAATGATTTTTCCGGCTTTAATTTACTTACTTTTTAATTCCACCGGGGAAGCTCAGAACGGTTGGGGAATACCAATGGCAACCGATATTGCTTTTGCTCTGGGTGTTTTATTTTTATTGGGTGATAAAGTTCCAACTTCCTTGAAACTGTTTTTAACAGTTTTGGCGATAGCTGATGATATTGGAGCTGTATTGGTCATAGCCTTTTTCTATACATCAGACATTTCATTTACTAGTTTAATTATTGGAACTGCCTTTCTTCTGTTATTAATTATTTCAAATCTGGTTGGTGTCCGAAATTCAATTTATTATGGTATACTAGGTATAGGTGGATTATGGATGGCTTTTTTACTCTCCGGAGTTCATGCCACTATTGCTGGTGTTTTAGCGGCTTTTACAATTCCGGCAAATGTCAAAATAGATGAGATTGGTTTTTCGGAAAAAATGAAAATGTATTTAGAAAAATTTAAAAAAGCCGACCCTAATGGAGTTCCAACTGTCACTCCTGAACAACTTCATATACTAGAAGATATGCGTACTTTGTCTAAACAAGCAATGACGCCGCTTCAACGATTAGAGCATGGCCTTCATCCTGTAGTTACTTTTATAATTATGCCCATTTTTGCACTTGCCAATGCCGGAGTTACATTATCATCGGAAACAGCTACTACAACTTCAAGTTATGTAGCAATTGGAGTGATTTTTGGGCTATTAATTGGAAAATTCATAGGAATTGTTGGGGTAACAAGTTTGTTTCTCAAATTAAAATTGGCATCATTACCGGAAGGAATGAATTTTAAACATTTAATTGGTGTGGGTTTATTAGCCTCTATCGGATTTACCATGTCCTTATTTGTTTCAAATTTAGCCTTTGACAATAACGAATTAATTCAACAAGCTAAAATCGGGATCCTTATTGCCTCTTTAACTGGTGGAACTATTGGATTCATATTTTTATATTATAATAAACCAAAAGCAACAATTATCATTAAAGAAAGAGATATTCATTAATTATGCAAAGAGAACGAATTAAAAAAAATAAGTGGAGACAACTTCACCTTTATTACACTTACACCGGATTTTATAAATTCATTTTTGATGGGATTAAAAGTGCCTTTTGGCCTACCCTACTCATTTTAGGTGCTTTATTTTATGTTCATTATTATGTGATAGATATAAATGAAGCTTTAATTATGTTAACAGAACGATATAGTGATTTTTCTATATTTTCCGTGTTTTTTATTTCTGAATCCATTCTTGGTCTTCTACCACCTGATATTTTTATAGCCTGGACAAAAAATACCGACTCTCCCATTCTTTATCTTTCGTTGTTAGCCATTCTTTCATATTTAGGTGGAGTTGTATCTTATATAACAGGAAAAGCTATTCTTTATATTCCATCGGTAAATAAATTCATGTCTGAAAAAATGACAAAACATATTGGCAATATGCGAAAATGGGGTGGTTTATTGATTGCTGTTGGGGCGTTATTACCATTGCCTTTTGCAATGGCATCCTTAGCTGCGGGTATGATAAAATTCAATTTCAAAATTTTTCTTTTATTTGCCTTATTGCGTTTAATGCGATTTGTAATTTACGGTTTTGCTATTTATCAAATGCTATAACATGCTAGAAATTTTTAGGAAAACAGCATGGTTTGAAGGGGTTTCACTCATTCTACTCTTATTTTTCGCCATGCCAATGAAGTATTTGGCAGGTCAGGATATTTTTGTAAAAACCATCGGAATGGCTCACGGTTTGCTATTTATTGTTTATATGCTATTAGCAATAACCTTGAAGTTTTCCAATCCTTGGAATTATAAAAAGTTTGGTATAATTTGTTTAGCTTCCATTATTCCGTTTGGAACATTTTACATTGAAAGTAAATACTTGAATAAAGATTAATTGATTTGATTATTAATTTAATCGCTCGGTAATAATTAAATTTGTATTTTTCTAAAAACTAATGGCTTAATTTCAAAATAAAAATTTACCATTGAAATAGAATCAACAGTAATTATTGTTTCTCTTGTCATGATAAAACGGACTTCTCAAGTTAAAACAACTGAGGTATTTCCGAATTTTACGTCATCGATTACGATGTCAACAATATCATCCGTATTAGTTGAACTCTTAAAGTTTATTTTAGACATGTGTTTAGTTATTACTCTCGGATTTTCTAATTGTATAATCGAATACAAAGCCACTTCTTCATCAATCCATGCTAATAACCTTCCTCAAAATAAAGTCCCTTTCGGATTTAAATCTTTTGGCTTATCCCATTTTATAATATGAAATTTCATGTTTTTTAGGTAAATTAATCTTTTAATTTTAAGCAAAATATATTATTTTATGAAATAATTAACCGAAGAAGATTTCGGAATTTTTATTAATATAGCATTGTAACTATACTTTTACAAAAAAATATTTAATTATTCATGGTTTATATTCATATTAATTCAATTCTAACATTCTAACTTGTTTTCAATTAACTGTTTAATTTTATTATTTTAACAATTTTTCTTGATTATTTCAACATTTGCTATATATTTGTAGCAATTAATAAATCTAACTTGATATAATTTAAAATGAAGAAACTTATACTATTAATTTCATTTTCAGTTTTGACCCTTACACAATCTTTCGCACAAGATAAAGATACCCTAAAAACTGATCTTAATGATGAATTCAACAGATGGTCTTTTGAATTCAACCTTGGACAAAGCAAAGGAATAAAACCATATTCAGAGGGTTATTTTGGGAGTGATCCAAATAAATCATTTGGTTCAGTAACCTTAAACCATTATAGTGGTGGTGTTCGTTATATGTTTAGTCCTAAGTTTGGTTTAAAAGCAGACATAGCTTTTGATCGTTTAGAAAATTTAAGCAAAGAAAGTTTAGATTTTGAGATGCAACATATACGTTTTGGTGTTCAAGGTGTTGTTAATGCGGCGCGCTTATTTGATATACAAGAACCATTAGGAAGATTTGGTTTCTTATTCCATGGAGGTATTCAAGTGGCACAAATGACTCCTCAAATGGGTATTAATAAAGATAGAGATGAATGGAATGGCGGTATTATGTTTGGGTTTACTCCTGAATTCAGAATCACTAAAAATTTAGCCATGAATGCTGATTTTACAATGAATTCTAATGTAAGGCAACATTTCAATTGGGATGGAGCTTATTCTGATCCAAATAATAATTTAGCTGGAAGTTTATACACTATATCGTTAGGAGCTTCCTTCTCTTTTGGTGCTCAAAAAATTCACGGAGACTGGGCTGTGTTAAGAGATAAACAACAAGAAGAAATTGAAGCTCTTGAAAAACGTGTTGGTGAAATTGAAAATAATATGGCTGATACTGATCAAGATGGTGTGCCTGATTATTTAGATGCTGAACCAAATTCAATTGCCGGTGTTGCTGTAGACACGAAAGGTAGAATGGTTGACTTGAACAAAAACGGTGTTCCTGACGAAATGGAAAGATACTTAAACAGTACTTATACTACCAATCAAATGCTAGTTAACTCTGAAAAAGAAACCGTTAAAAAATTAATAAACGAAGGCTATGTAGCTACTTATTTTGATTTCAACAAAACGAAACCTACAAATGTTTCTACTGAAGGAATTGATTTTATCTTAACTTATTTAAGAAATAACCCAACTGCCACCGTAGATATTATTGGTCATGCAGATGAAATTGGTAAAAATCCATATAATGATAAGTTAGCTACAACAAGAGCAAACAGTGTTAAAGAAATTTTAATGAAAGCCGGTATTACTGAAGATAGATTGAATGTTGTTTCTGAAGGTGAAGATACGTCTGTTGATAAAGATTCAGCCGGTGCAAGAAGATTGGTAAGAAGAGTAACTTTTAAAGTGAAATAATTAACAATTCATTCTTGATAACTATAAATGAACCTCTGTTTAACGACAGAGGTTTTTTTATAATTTTAAAAGAAAAAAATGAATACTCGTGATCTTTATATTATCAAAAACAGAGGCGAAGCATTGGGAGTTGTTTCTGTACAATCCTCAAAAGAGGAAAAATTTCAAAATTTAACCATCCGCCCTATTCTAAAATTGCAGAATGATTTGTTTATTGATGTATTCAAAAATTACGTTTCTAAACATAAAAATGATTTCTATTCTTATTCTATTGAGAAGAAAATGCTATTCATAGAAAATGCTATTCAAAAAGACATCAAATTCAGAAACTCTCTAAAAGGTATGGTCATTGGCCTTTTTACAATAGATGAATATGCAGAATATATTCAAAATTCCTCCAATCTCAACAAAAGAATGATGAATATGTTGATCGAACGATTGAAAAGCAATATGCAAATTTTTGAATTTCAAGATTTATCCTAATCTATTTTCTTAAATACAATTAGCAATTCGGATGGGGTAGATAAATAAAGTCTATTGTTTTTTATTTCATATCGAGTAGAACTTTGCAAACATTTCAAGTATTCCTGTTCTAAATTTGCTTCATCACAAGCCATTCTAGTACTGATAATATTTGTAAATCGAAGTAATTCACGCTCTTGAAATAAAGTCCCATTGATTCGATTACAACCGGCATATCCTATGATTTTTTTATCAGAAGCATTGATTTCTAAAAGCGGAACTTCATTTGCAAAATTATCTTTACTTACTTTTTTTCCTTTTAATTCTTCAAGAACCCAGTTATCATATAATCTATAATCAGCAATATAATATCCACATCCGTAAAAAGTAGTAATCGCAGTTTGATTTTTTTTCTTTAATTCTACTTTAACCTGATAGAAGTATTTATTGTCCGACATCTTATCAGTGCAATCTTTTTGTTCTATTATTATTTTCATTTCTTGTTCCTCTGAATTGGATATATACATCTTTATATTTGCATCCATCACTTTAACAGGTTCCACATGAGAAATATTAATTTCGTTTTCAGCATTTACTTCTTTAAATCGAATACTGTTTTCAGCTATTTCTAAATTCCAAAAAGGCTCCCTACCAATTGCATGAAAATAACCTGTATTTTTTGATTTTATCAATGTAGCTTCATTAACACTCTCACTCTTTTGAATAATTTTTGGACTACAGGAAAAAATTAAGAGCAGAACTAAGTATATGTATGTCACATTTTTCATAATCCTTTTGATTTTTATATATGGATAAATTTCTTTTTATGTTCAATAAATTTACGCATTTTTTACTTCATTTTACTGCCCAAATTGTATATTCTTAAATGATTTTTTAATTAAAAAGGTATAATTGGTACTTAAAACAACTCGTAATCAATATAAAAAGCATCATTTTTATTGCAAATTATTGAAAGGTAGTACGATTTTAGCGGTGTTTTTTGTGTTTTATATATTCATTTCATATTCATAAACATATAATCATAAAAATCACAAAATCACAATTCCTCATGTTATATTCTGCCTAAAATTCAGTATTATTGTTAAAACCTATGACATGAAAGAAGAGTATTTCAAATGGCACTCCCCTAACTTAGGAAGAGAGATTCAAATGTTAGTTTTTGGTCATGCAGGATATCCGGTTATTTTGTTTCCAACTTCGATGGGAAGTTTTTATGAAAATAGAGATCAAGGTTTGATTGAATCCGCAAAATGGTATATTGAACAAGGGTTAATTCAAATATTTTGTCCGGACAGCATTGATAAAGAAAGTTTTTACAATAAAAATATTCACCCCACACATCGGATTCAAAACCATGTTTGGTATGATAAAATGATTTGTCATGAAATTGTAGAAAGAGTCAAAAATAATACCTATTCCGGTAAAGTTGCTGTCGCCGGATGTAGTTTTGGAGGATATCATGCGGCAAATTTTGCATTTCGCCACCCGGGTTATGTAAGTCATCTATTTTCAATGGGAGGAGCATTTAACATTAAAAACTTCATGGATGGTCATCATGATGACAATGTTTTTTATAATAGTCCCGAAGATTATTTGCATGGTTTGAACGATCGTGAATTATGGAATATGGATATTATTTTGGGTACTTCGAATTGGGATATTTGTTTTGATGCAAATCTCAAATTAAGTCGAATTCTTGCTCAACGTGATGTTCCTCATTGGCTTGATATTCGTCAAAACCGCGAACATGATTGGCCGGTTTGGAAAGAAATGTTTCCTCATTATTTATCAAGAATTAAGTTTTTATAACAATAAAGAAAGCATTATTTAATCATAATTAAATTAATACAAAATGAAAAAAATTGGAATTTTATTCGGAATGGAAGATACCTTCCCACAAGCATTTATAAATCGTGTTAATTCAAAAAATGAAAAAGGAATCATTGCTGAAGCCGTTTCCATTGATAAAGTAGTTCAAAATAAAGCAACAGAATATGCCGTGATAATTGATAGAATCTCTCAAGATGTTCCATTTTATCGTGCCTATTTAAAAAATGCTGCTTTAACCGGAACTGCAGTTATCAATAATCCATTTTGGTGGAGTGCTGATGATAAATTTTTTAATAATTGTTTAGCTGATGTATTGGGCGTTCCATTACCAAATACAGTAATTCTTCCCTCTGCAGAACATCCAACGGATACAACCAGCAAATCATTTAGAAATTTAAAATACCCTATGGACTGGGAAGCAATTTTTGACTATGTAAAATTTCCTGCCTACATGAAACCCTATGCCGGTGGTGGATGGAAAAACGTCTATCGATTAGAAGATCGTGATATGTTTTGGGAAATTCATCGTGAAACCGGACAATTGGTTATGCTTTTGCAGGAAGAAATTGTTTTCGACCAATATTTCCGTGTTTATTGTTTAGGTGGTAAAGCAGTTCGAATTATGTCTTATGAACCCCGTAATCCCCATCATTTAAGATATGTTGTCGATGGTCCTCCGGCTGATAAAAAACTATTGGCTACAGTAAAAGATTATACACTTCGCCTTTGTAAGGGATTGGGCTATGATTTTAATACTGTAGAATTTGCCGTTCGTGATGGAATTCCATACGCTATTGATTTTGGAAATCCAGCTCCTGATGCTGAATTGACTTCCGTGGGTAAAGAAAACTTTGAATGGGTTGTTGAAGAAGCCGCTAAAATGGCTATAGAATATGCTAAAAATCACAAAGACGGACAAATGAACCTTACTTGGGGTACTTTTATGAAAGGCTCTGTAAATGATGCAAAACGATTTTAATACAAATAGCTTATTTTAAATAAGTAACAGTTTTTTTAATAAAATGATTATGAAGAAAGAATTGCCAATTTTTACACTTGGTGTAGAAGAAGAATATTTGATTATTGATCCGGAAACAAGGGATTTACGTTCACACATGTCGAAAATTGTCGATGGAGCAAAAATTATTTTACAGGAACAAGTGAAAGCTGAAATGCATCAATCCGTTGTGGAGGTAGGCACTAACATCTGTAAAAATGTAAAAGAAGCTCGAGAAGAAATCACTTTTTTAAGAAAAAAAATCGTTGAATTAGCTGCTAATCAAGGTTTAGTTGTTGGTGCAGCCGGAACTCATCCTTTTTCTAAATGGCAAGATCAACCTATTACAGATGATCCAAGGTATCACACCATTGTAAATGAATTACAAGACGCTGCCCGTTCAAATTTAATTTTCGGAATGCATTGTCACGTCGGCATTGAAAGCAGAGAAATTGGTTTACAACTAATTAATCAAGCTTGTTATTTTCTACCTCACATTTTTGCCTTATCAACAAACTCCCCTTTTTGGGAAGGTAGAAATACGGGATACAAATCATTTAGAACGAAAGTTTTTGACAAATTTCCAAGAACCGGTTTACCGGAATATTTTGATTCGGTTCAGTCATATGATAATTATTTAGAAACCTTAGTTAAAACAAATTGTATTGATAATCCCAAGAAAATATGGTGGGATTTAAGATTGCATCCTTTTTATAATACCATAGAATTTCGTATTTGTGATATGAGTTTAACGGTGGATGAAACGATTTGTATTGTAGCTATTATTCAGGCAATTGTAGCAAAATTATATAGATTAAACATGGCTAACACCAGTTTTAATGTGTATCGTTTGGCATTGATAAAAGAGAATAAATTCCGTGCCGCCCGTTATGGTGTGCAAGGAAATATGATTGATTTTGGTTTGCAAAAAGAAGTACCAACCAAAGAGCTAATTTTGGAACTACTAGAATTTATTGATGATGTCGTGGATGAATTGGGAAGCCGAGACGAAATTAATTACGTTCACACCATCCTTAGAGAAGGAACCGGAGCCGCCAAACAATTAGCTATTTTCGAAGAGACCCAAGATTTAACCAAAGTAGTCGATTTCATCACAAGCGAGTTTACAAAAGGAATTTAAAAGCATTTTTGTCATCCGAAAGATGACGAAATCGCAATAGGACACGAGCGATTGTGAACTGGCGGAGCAATCTCTTGCAAACCAATAAAAATATTAGCACAACGAAATCCTTTAAAATCCATTAAGCGAAACTTCAAAGAGAAATCTGCTTAAATCCATTTAATCCATAAAATCAGTGTTCCATTTTAAATTGTTAATTTCTATTGAATAAAGAAAATTAAACCTTACAAGCCACTAAATCAAATACATTATCTTTGCATCAATAAATAGTTATCAAATGAATACACAAATCAAAATAGCGGTATTAGATATGTATGACGGCGAACCCAATCAGGGAATGCGATGTATCATCGATATCATTAACCGATTCAATCAAATGGTTTCATTTCAAATCTTTGATGTTCGGGGAAAAAATGAATTACCGGAAATCAGTAAATTTGATATTTATATTTCAACCGGTGGTCCTGGTAATCCTTTGGAAGGTGATGGAGTTTGGGATGTAAACTATTATAATTTAATCGATTCGATATGGAAATGGAATAAAGAAAATGAAATGAAAAAACATGTGTTGTTCATTTGTCATTCCTTCCAAATGGCTTGCAAACACTTTGGTATGGCAGAAATCAATAAACGGAAAGATACTTCATTTGGTGTGATGACAATGCATAAAGTGAATAATGGTTTAACCGACCCATTATTTGAAGGCTTAAACAATCCATTCTTTTCAATCGATAGTCGCGATTATCAAGTAGTGCAACCACATTTGAAACTTTTCAAGAAAATGGGTGCTGAAATTATCGCCTTAGAAAAAATAAGAGACCATGTGCAATACGAACGTGCTATTATGGGTATTCGTTTTTCTAATGAAATCGTTGGACTACAATTTCATCCAGAAGCAGATCCTATCAGTTTTTTAGCTCACATGAAAAACAGGGCTTTCCGTGAAAAAATTATTGCCATGAAAGGTCGGGTTAAATTCTTGAAAATGTTGGAATATTTAGTGGAAGAAGATAAAATTTACCTTACCAACGAAACAATCATTCCAAATTTTCTTAGAATTGCCATCAACGATTTGTTGAAACATAAAAAAATACTCTCTAACTAGGTTTATAATTTTAAATTTCAACAAGGCACACTAGTATTTTCTTTTGTGCCTTTTTTAAAAATAATTTTGATATGAATATAGCGTACAGAAAACAATTCAACGAACAATTTACCACCGAAAAATACAATCAATTAATCGATTCGATAACAACTGATTTTAACTATAGACCTACATTTAGAATTGGTGAAACGCCTTTTTTCATCTCAAATACATTAAAAAATCAATTGTTAGAAGGCTGCAATGAAGTGATCGCTTTTATTCAACAAGATGGTTTTAAAGAATTAACAAACATAGCATTAGAATTAAACAGAAAAGTTCCAAATGAAGATAACCATACTACCTTTTTAGCCATTGATTTTGGAATTTGTGAAGAAAACGGAAACATCATACCAAAACTAATTGAAGTACAAGGATTTCCTTCGTTGTTTAATTTTCAAAATCAATTGTCACAAAAATTTGCTGACCTCTACCCTTTTCTAAATGAATTGACTCCTTTTCTAAATGGTTTGGATAATGAATCGTATTTGAAATTAATTGAAGAAGTAATTTGTAATAATTATCCGAAAGAAAACGTAATTCTATTAGAAATTGAACCGGAAAAGCAAAATACCAAAATTGATTTTTATTACTGCAAACGTGACATTGGAATTCCGATAGTTTGTGTAACAGAATTAATTCAAAAAGCAAGAAAACTATATTACACCAATGATAAAGGACTTAAAGTTGAAGTAAAACGCATTTATAACCGAGTAATTTTTGACGAATTGGATTTGCGTACCGATTTACAACTCAACTTTGATTTTTCTGCCGATTTAGACGTGGAATGGGCTGGACATCCGAATTGGTTTTTCCGCATCAGTAAATTTATTTTGCCTTATTTAAAAGGAAAATATTTCATCGAAACCACATTATTAAGCGATTTAAAAGAAATTCCAACTGATTTAGAAAACTATGTACTCAAACCGTTGTTTTCATTTTCCGGAAGTGGCGTAATCTTTCACGTCAAAAAAGAAGACATCGAAGCCGTTACAGAAAAAGATTTATACATTCTCCAGAAGAAAGTGAACTATCTTCCCATTATTCAATCACCGGATGGCAAAGTAAAAGCCGAAGTCCGCCTGTTAGCCGTTTGGAAAAAAGACGCTCCCTCGCCTACTCTAGTAACCAACTTAGTGCGACTCAGCCGAGGCGAAATGATTGGTGTTAAATTCAACAAAGACAAAGATTGGGTGGGTGGAACGATTGGGATGTTTGAAAAGTAATTTTTTTAACAATAAGAAATTAAGGCTTAATGAATTTCTTAATCATTCTTTTTTACTTAATGTTTAAATACTATAGAATGTTTTTTTAATTTCATTAAAATTCAGGTTCGAATGAACCAATTGTTCCACAATCTCCATCCTCAACTCCTCCAAATCCTCATACACCAAATACTTCGCCCAATCCTCTTCATTTAAAACCTGTTTAATGTTTTTAATAGTTTTGGCTGTTTCAGTTGCGTTTCGTAAAATAGCTTTGCCATCGTACAGAGGCATGTTTTTGTGATAAAAATCGACTGACTTTTGTTCAAAATCAACTTGAATAAAAAACAATTTTGCAGTTTCATCATTCGGATAAAAATCGGTCCATTTTGCAAAACCTACTATGGTATGCTGACTTTTATAATTTCCTTGTGACACGAGTCGCCAGCGACAATTGGCAGCTCGTCCCCAATGATTGCTCATGCGATAAACCCCTTCTTCGGTAAAAAAATATTCACTACCCGACTTACTTTTGAAATGCGATTTTTGTAACTCAAAATCAGCTTGAGAAACTTCTTTCCAAAGGCAAAAAGTGTGTTTGTGGAAGTTATTTTGGTGGTAAGTTTTCAATCTAAATTATTTTTAACCAAATAAGTCATTTAAGTTTAAAACATAAAAAAACTGATATGACTGATATGGTAAATAAAAATTACTATGTTTTAATTTAATGAAATTTCTTTACTTCTTTTTGTTTTAAAACAGTAGAAAAATCTTGAACCAGTCGATCTGCATAATCATCTAACAATTCACGAACACGTTCCGGTTTATCTGATTTTACAATCAAACCGGCATGGTATTCCAACGGAACCCGAAAACAAATTTCACGGTCATTAAACCCACTCAAATCAGGGTGTTCATATTTGGATAAGGTCAAGACAATTCCAGCAAACTGATTCTTTGGAGAGGGTACTTTGTACTCGATTCCACGAACAAGTGCATCTTCAATTTTAGCCCATTCTCCCCATAAATTGATACCGGATGCGGCTTCCACCATTTCGGCTAAATGAGCACCTCCTACTCGAGAAGACGTTTCTAAAAAGTAAATTTTTCCGTCTTCATTGCATTTGATAAACTCGGTGTGCGTAGCCCCGTGTTTCATCCCAAACGCTTTCATCACTTGCTCATTCACTTTTTTGATGGCTTTGTCATCGGCAGAATTATACGGAATATTGGCACTTCTAAAAATACCGCCACCTTGTGAAATTTCCATCGGCGTGGCTAAATATTGCGAAGTCAAACTAAACAACACTTTAGAGTTAAAATTCAATCCATCACAATGGTAGACTGCTCCGGGTTTAAACTGTTCAACCAGATACTTAATACGATTGTCTCCCAATTCATGAATTTTTTGCCATAATTCTTCTTTCGAATGCACTTTCATGATTCCGGTTGCTGATGCTTCTGAACGCGGCTTTAAAACCCATGGAGGCGAAACGGTATCGGCAAAATGATTGATATATTCATCATTGAACAACGCACTAAAAGCAGGAACCGGAACGCCTTCCGATTGTGCTTTTACCCGCATGGCTAATTTATCCCTGAAATAACGACCGGTCGTTTGTCCCATTCCATCCATACGGATATTTTCACGTAAAAAAGTTGCTTTTTCCACATCAAAATCATCTAAGGCAACAATTGCATCAATTTTTTCCTTCCGCATTAATCCGGCTACCCCGTGCAATAGCATATCTAAATCCCAATCCACATCCTGTCCCGGCATATAAAAAATTTCTTCAATTGACTCATAAGCCCAAGGTTGGTTCTGTAATTTTTCTGAAGTTATGAGATAAACTTTGTTACCCAATTTCTTCATATTGATTAAAAAATCATTCCCTTTAAAATAATTAGAAATACAAATGAATGTTTTAGCAGTGTTTTTCATAGACTATAGGTTTTCAATAAAATTAGTAATTAAATGCACACCAAATGCAGAAGCATGCTTGGTTTTGGCAAATTCATCATCTACAAATGAAACGCCAGCAATATCGAGATGTGCCCATGAAACATGATTTTCAGTAAAAAATTCTAAAAATTTTGCAGCAGAAATAGCACCGGCAACCGGTTTTCCTGAATAATTTTTTACATCGGCAATTTCACTTTCAATATCTGATTTATAAACATCCCATAACGGCAAAGGCCAAAGCCGTTCACCTGTAATATCACCAGACTTTTGCAACTGTTTCAATAACTTATCATTCTTACTGAATAACGCTCCACATT
Organism: Flavobacterium sp.; assembly: GCF_044361015.1. Classification (GTDB taxonomy): domain Bacteria; phylum Bacteroidota; class Bacteroidia; order Flavobacteriales; family Flavobacteriaceae; genus Flavobacterium. Next base: position 16,148 of record NZ_JBIKJL010000016.1, on the reverse strand, counting down.
CGTATCCAAAAGTAGCCACACTGCTTCCGGTTAGAGTAGCGATATCAATAACAGTTTCCGGGTTGTAATTTTTGATTAAATATGCTAATCCATCCGCTAAAATTAGTCTTCCTTCTGCATCGGTATCAATGATTTCAATGGAATGACCGCTGTAACTTCCAATTACATCGCTGGGTAAAAAAGAATTAGCATCTACCGAATTTTCACAAGCAGGAACGATAGCAGTAACCCGATAGGGCAATTGTAAATCGGCAATCAGTAGCATAGACCCTAAAACAGCCGCTCCGCCTGCCATATCACATTTCATATGAACCATTCCGGCCGTTTTTATATTTAAACCACCGGTATCAAAAGTGATACCTTTACCAACCAAACCTATGTGCTTTTTAGCATTCGTAGGATGATAATCCATGATAATAAACTGCGATTCGTTAGCACTTCCTTTTCCTACCGAAACAAAGGCATTTAAACCTAAAATATAGGCTTGTTCAGCACCTATTACTGTAACCTCAATGCCATAATTTTTACCCGTTTGCATAGCCCAATCGGCTAAATGTTTTGGGGTAATTTTATTAGGAGGCAAATCAACTAAATGATACGTTTCTAATTGAGCTTTGGCAATTTTTAAACCTTTAATAACAGTATTTTTAACCTCTAATGCTGAATTGATTTCAAAATCAAAATCATCGTTTTCCAAAGGATGCTGCTTTTTATCTTTTTTATAATGGCCTAATTGATAGGTTCCTAACCAAAGTCCTGAGATAATTGCTTCCACATTTTCGTTGGAGAAATCAGCGGAAAGAAAAAGCTTAGCCTCCTCTTTAAAATGCAAAATCTGCTTGGCTGATAATCTTCTAAACGTAGTTTTAATAATTTTATAGTCGGGTTCCTTTCCTAATCCGACGAATAGAAAAAGGTTTTCATCCATTTCAAGAAGGTGAAGACTGTCTTTTTTTCCGGAGAAAACTGACTTTGAAAGTTTAATTTCATTAAAAACAATACTTTCTTCCGTTTCAAAATATGGGATTAAGTTCAGTTTTTTTAAGGATTGATTATTTGTATATTGAATTTTCATAACCTAACAATTTTTTATTTAATTTTTGACATTCAAAGGGATATTTTCAATCCTCTTTTGTACTAAAAAATAACCACTCTATCGCTTTTGGAAATTCATCACTCCAATACACTTCGTTATGTTTTCCATGTTCGTTGATACTCAATCGTACTTTCATTTTGTCGTTAATAGCATCTTTTTTATGTAGTCTTTTTTTAAAATTCTTTACATGATCAATCATTGTGGCACTTTCATCTCCTCCGGCATACAAATAAATGCGGGTGTCTTGTGGCTCTTCCATATCTAAAAAAGATAACTTAATTTTAGGAACTACCCACAACGAGGGTGAAAAAATCATTAATTTTCCAAAGACTTCCGGATACATAATGCCGCTAAAAATACTCACCAATCCACCCATAGAACTTCCGCCGATACCGGTATGCTCACGTTCAGGTTTAGTTCTAAAATTTGCATCAACGAATGGTTTTAAAGTATCGGTTAAAAAACGAATGTATTTCTTCCCTTGACCGATTCCTAAGACCGTATTACCTACGTTGTATTCCAAAATACGTTCATTATCGGCATGTTCAACTGCAATAACTATAATGTTTCCTATTTTGTATTCCGCCATTACGGCTAATTTTTTATCAATTTCCCAATTGCCGTACTTTGCTTTCTCATTAAATAAATTCTGAGCATCTTGCAAGTACATCACCGGATAATGCTCGGTTGAAGTTTCATAATCGTGCGGTAACAAAGCCCAAACTTTTCTGGTTTTATTCAACTGTGGAATCTCAAACTCTTTAGAAATTAAATGAACCTTTGGTAAAAAATTAGTTTTAAAGGGTAACCAATTTTTTCTCCATTTGGCAACATGCTCTTTTTTTAGACCCTTATGCTGTTTGCACGAACGGTTTTCGGTACGGTTTCCGTACTTATCAATTTCAACCTCACTCCAATCGCCTCGAGTAAATTTATAAAGCAATTCATCGGGATATTTAAAATCTAGTGGGAATTTATAATGATAAAGGCCTTTTATGACTTTTTCCATTAAAAAATGTTTGTCTTGCGTAATCCAATTGTTAAAATTTCCGGATATATAAACCGGCCGATCGTCATCTTCATCGGTAGTTAAAAGTAAATTGAGTTGGGGTTCAATAATTTCTTTTTCAATGTGTTGTGGTAATATATTTTCTTCTTGCTTCATGCTATTAAAAAATAGAATGTATTAATTATTAAAAAAGTAAATATATGTTTTTAGGATTGTGAATGAAAATATTTTTGGACAGAAATCTGATTTATGCAAGAATAATGACTAATCAAATAAAAAAGTAACAATTAAATAAATTTGACAGCGTATTTCACTCAAAAATTTCATTATTTTTAATAAATTTGCCCATCAAAATTACAATACAGCAACATGAAAAATACAGCTTTAACACACATTCACGAAAGTTTAGGAGCAAAAATGGTTCCGTTTGCCGGATACAATATGCCGGTACAATATGAGGGAGTTACCGCAGAACATGAAACCGTTCGCAACAGCGTGGGTGTTTTTGACGTATCGCACATGGGTGAATTTTTATTGGAAGGTCCGAATGCATTGGCTTTGATTCAAAAAGTAACTTCGAATGATGCTGCTGTTTTAACCAACGGAAGAGCTCAATATTCTTGTTTACCTAATGAAAATGGCGGAATTGTGGACGATTTGATTGTTTACAAATTCAACGATGAAAAATATTTATTGGTAGTCAATGCGTCAAATATTGATAAAGATTGGCATTGGATTTCTTCGCAAAATATAATGGGAGCTTCAATGAAAAACCTTTCGGACGATTATTCATTGTTGGCCATTCAAGGTCCAAAAGCTGAAGAAGCCATGCAATCATTAACAACTGTTGATTTAGCAGCAATAAAATACTATCATTTTGAAGTAGCTGATTTTGCAGGAATCGAGCATGTAATCATCTCCGCAACGGGTTATACAGGATCTGGCGGATTTGAAATTTATTGCAAAAATTCGGAAGTGGAACAAATTTGGAACAAAGTTTTTGAAGCCGGTGCATCTTTTGGAATCAAACCTATCGGACTAGCCGCTCGTGATACTTTGCGTTTAGAAATGGGCTTTTGCTTGTACGGAAACGATATCAATGATACTACTTCCCCATTGGAAGCAGGCTTGGGATGGATTACAAAATTTACTAAAGAATTTACTAATTCTGAAAATCTAAAAAAACAAAAAGAAGCAGGTGTGACAAAAAAATTGGTTGGTTTTGAATTAATCGAACGCGGAATTCCGCGTCACGATTACGAAATTGTGGATGCAAATGGAAACAACATCGGAATTGTAACTTCGGGAACAATGGCTCCATCTCTTGGGAAAGGAATTGGAATGGGTTATGTAAAAACTGAATTTGCCTCTGAAGGAAGTGAAATTTTTATTCAAATAAGAAATAACAAAGTAGCCGCGAAAGTAGTAAAATTACCCTTTTATAAGAAGTAATAATTTTTTGAAATAACAGTTTAAGTGTTATTTTTGCAGTCAAATTTTGAACATTGAACAACGAAAAAAGAATATTGAAATAAACAGCAATGGGAAGAGCGTTTGAATTTAGAAAAGCACGTAAAATGAAACGTTGGTCAGCAATGGCTAAAACTTTTACCAGAATAGGAAAAGACATTGTAATGGCTGTGAAAGAAGGTGGACCGAATGCGGAAACTAACTCTCGCTTGCGTGCCGTTATTCAAAATGCCAAAGCCGCCAACATGCCGAAAGACAATGTGGAACGTGCGATAAAAAAGGCATCCGACAAAGATACCGCTAACTTTAAAGAGGTTTTGTTTGAAGGCTATGCTCCACATGGAATTGCCATTTTAATTGAAACCGCAACAGACAATAATAATAGAACAGTAGCAAACATTAGAAGTTACTTCAACAAATGCAACGGAACAATGGGAACACAAGGTTCGGTTGAATTTATGTTTGATCACACCTGTAATTTTAGAATTCCTTCTGAAGGTCAAGATGTGGATGAATTAGAATTAGAAATGATTGATTTTGGCGTAGAAGAAATTTTTGCTGACGAAGATGGAATCTTAATGTATGCTCCCTTTGAAAGTTTTGGTGCTATTCAAAAAGAATTAGAAAATCGCAACATTGAAATTTTATCTTCCGGTTTTGAACGTATTCCGCAAATTACCAAAGAGCTTACACCCGAAGAAATGGCCGATGTAGAAAAATTACTGGAAAAAATTGAAGAAGACGACGATGTGATGAATGTGTATCACACCATGCAAGAATAATTGAAAGCAAAAAGCTCTATAAAACTCTCTGCAAAGGGAGTTTTTTAGTTTTTAAATGATTGGAATTTATCATTTGTTCATGCATCTAAACCCCTATTAATTCTTTACTTTACAATAAAAAAAATGGCTAGATTCAAAGAAAACGATTTGCCTAAAGCAAAAATAAACGCCTCGTCACTCAGCAAAGCATTGTTGGTTTTTAAATATGCTGATTCTCATAGATGGAAATTTTTTATTGGCTTGATATTTTTATTACTAACCGGGGGTACTGCCCTAGCCTTCCCAAAACTAATGGGAATGTTAGTTGATTGTGTCAAAGACAAAGACATAAATGCAGCTAATAATGTTGCCTTAGGCCTAATTGGTATATTATTTTTGCAGTCGTTCTTTTCGTTTTTTAGAGTATATTTATTTGTGAATTTTACTGAAAATACACTTGCAAATCTACGTTTTGCCTTATATTCAAATTTAATAAAACTCCCGATGAATTTTTTTTCTCAAAAAAGGGTTGGTGAATTAAACAGCCGAATCAGTTCGGATATAAATCAAATTCAAGATACATTAACCACCACTATAGCCGAATTTTTAAGACAGTTTATCCTGATTATTGGTGGTGTAATTTTATTAGCCAGCGAAAGCATTAAATTAACCTTAATGATGTTAGCTGTCGTCCCTTTAGTCGCTTTTGCTGCAGTTATATTCGGTCGTTTCATCCGGAAATACTCCAAGAAAGTACAAGACCAAGTGGCGGAAAGTCAAGTGATTGTTGAAGAAACCTTACAAGGTATCAGCAACGTAAAAGCTTTTGCCAACGAATGGTATGAAATAGCCCGATACAAAAGCAAAATTAAAGAAATAGTAAATATTGCTATTAAAGGAGGTCAATATCGTGGCTATTTTGCTTCGTTTATTATCTTTTGCTTGTTTGGTGCAATTGTAGCTGTTGTTTGGTTTGGAGTTATTTTAAGCATTAAAGGAGAAATGTCTGTAGGCCAATTAATTACATTTGTTTTGTATTCAACATTTGTAGGTGCTTCCTTTGGTGGAATTGCAGAATTATATGCACAAATTCAAAAGGCGGTGGGTGCTACAGAACGTGTTTTTGAATTATTGGAGGAACAACCTGAAAACATCAACGGTAACAAACCAGTTGTCACAGAGAAAATTAAAGGAAATGTTACTTTTAAAAATGTGGGATTCAGCTATCCTTCTCGGAAAGAAATTGAAGTACTTAAAGATGTTTCTTTCACGGCAAAATTTGGTCAGAAAATTGCACTCGTTGGTCCGAGTGGAGCCGGAAAATCAACTATATCAGCCCTACTCCTTCGATTTTACGATTTGAATAGCGGTGAGATTATTATCGATGATAAAAACATATACGACTACGATTTGGAGCAACTTCGCGGCAATATGAGTATTGTTCCGCAAGATGTTATTTTATTTGGCGGAAGTATTAAAGAGAATATTGCCTACGGAAAACCCGATGCTACTTTTGAAGAAATAAAAGTTGCTGCTCAACAAGCCAACGCATTAGAATTCATCAATGGGTTTCCGGAACAATTTGAGACCTTAGTTGGTGAACGTGGAATTAAATTATCCGGTGGTCAACGGCAACGCATTGCCATAGCCAGAGCATTATTGAAAAATCCGAGTATCTTAATTTTAGATGAAGCCACCTCGTCTTTAGACAGTGAAAGTGAAAAACTGGTTCAGGAAGCTCTAGAAACCTTAATGAAAGGAAGAACCAGTATTATTATTGCGCATCGATTAGCTACCATTAGAAGTGCTGACAACATCTTAGTTTTAAACAATGGAGTCATTGCTGAACAAGGCACGCATAAAGAATTGCTTGAAGTTGAAAAAGGGATTTACAAAAATCTGAGTAACCTTCAGTTTTCAGAATACTAAAAACAATAGTTTGCAATAAAAAAACTCCAAGCCTTTACACTTGGAGTTTTTCTATATTCTATTTTCTTTCTTCTACTTAATAAATTCAATCTTTTGAACCTCTTCCATATTCACACTGTCAAAAAATCCTTGTTCGTTCATCCAATCATCACTAAATACTTTACTCATGTATCGTGAACCGTGGTCAGGGAAAATAGCAATCACATTTGAATTTTCATCAAACTCACCTTCTTCGGCAAATTGACGAATAGCTTGAACTACGGCACCTGAAGTATATCCCACAAACAAGCCTTCTTTTAAAGCTATTTCACGGGTGGCATGAGCACTTTCTTCGTCAGTTACTTTCATGAATTTATCAATAATATCAAAATCTGTAGCCGAAGGAATTAAGTTTTTCCCTAAACCTTCAATGCGGTAAGGATATATTTCTTCGTTGTCAAACTCTTTAGTCTCGTGGTATTTTTTTAATACTGAGCCAAAAGCATCAACACCTAGAATTCTAATATTTGGATTTTTCTCTTTTAAAAATTTAGCTGTTCCTGATATTGTACCTCCTGTACCACTACAAGCAATTAAGTGAGTAATATTTCCGTTGCTTTGATCCCAAATCTCCGGACCGGTACTTTTGTAATGAGCATCAATATTTAATTGGTTGAAGTATTGATTGATGTAAATGGAACCTTTTGTTTCTTCATGCAAACGTTTGGCAACATTGTAATAAGAACGTTCGTCATCTGCAGAAACGTGTGCCGGACAAACATAAACTTTTGCCCCCATGCTTCGCAACATATCTATTTTATCGCGAGATGATTTTGAACTTACCGCTAAAATACAATTATATCCTTTTATAATACTTACCATGGCTAAACTAAAACCAGTGTTTCCGGAAGTAGTTTCAATAATTGTGTCGCCTGGCGTTAAAATACCTTGCCTTTCAGCTTCTTCAATAATATATAATGCAATTCTATCTTTTGTGGAATGGCCGGGGTTAAATGATTCAACCTTAGCATAAAAATTACCGTCAAGGTTTTCAGTGACTTTATTGAGTTTAATTAAGGGAGTATTACCTATTAAATCCAATACACTATTATAGGCTTTAATCTGTTGTTTCATAAAAAATATGTTAGTCAAGGCAAACTTCTATTGTTTTTGGCAACCTTAAAACTTTGCAAATGTATAAAAAAATTTTAATTACTGAGTTATTCCTTCCAAATCTAATAAAAAACTAAATTCTTTTGCAGTCTCTTTCAATGCTTCAAAACGTCCTGAAGATCCGCCATGACCTGCATCCATGTTTGTATCTAAAAATAATAAATTTCTATCCATTTTTACCGTTCTTAATTTGGCAACCCATTTTGCCGGTTCCCAATATTGCACCTGAGAATCATGCAATCCGGTGGTAACCAACATGTTTGGATAATCTTGAGATTTTACGTTATCATAAGGAGAATAGGACCTCATGTAATCATAAAATACTTTGTCATTAGGATTTCCCCATTCGTCATATTCTGAGGTTGTCAACGGAATTGTTTCATCTAACATGGTTGTCATAACATCCACAAAAGGAACCTGAGCAATTACACCATTATATAATTGTGGAGCCATGTTCACTACAACTCCCATCAACAAACCTCCGGCTGAACCGCCTTCCGCATAAAGGTGTTTGGAATTGGTATATTTTTGACTGATTAAATAGTTAGAACAATCTATATAATCTGTAAAGGTGTTTTTCTTTTTCAATAATTTTCCGTCTTCATACCATTGTCTACCCATTTCCTCCCCACCGCGGATATGTGCAATGGCATAAATGAATCCCCTATCCAATAAACTTAAAATAGAGGAATCAAATCCCGGTTCCATTGAATTACCATATGAACCATAAGCATATTGCAATAGAGGACTGTTTCCGTCTTTCTTGGTTTTTTTGTGATATACTATAGAAATTGGAATTTTAGTTCCATCCGAAGCAGTAGCCCAAACCCTTTCTTCTTTATAATTATTTTTGTCGAATTTACCTCCTAAAACAGTTTGTTCTTTCTTCACTTCTTTCGTTTTAGTTTTCATATTGAAATCAATAACCGAAAAAGGTGTCGCTAAAGATTGATAACCAAAACGTAATATTTCGGTATCAAAATCAACATTTGTTCCAACAAAAGCTGAGTACGTTTCAATTTCAAAGGGTAAATAATAATCTCCTCCTCCACTCCATGGCATAATCTTTATTTTACTCAGGCCATTGGAACGCTCTTCCACTACTAAATAATTTTTAAAAATTTCTATTCCTTCAATCAAAACATCTTGTTTGTGTTGAATCACATCGACCCAATTGTCTTTTGATGTAGCCGCTTCAGACGTTTTCATCACTTTAAAATTTGTTGCTTTATCTTTATTGGTTACAATGTAAAAATGATTATTAAAATGTGAAATATCATACTCTAAACCTCTTGTTCTTGGTTGAAAAACTTTAAAGTTTTCCTGTGGTTTATCGGCATTTAAAATTTGATATTCGGTTGTTAAAGTACTATTACTGTTAATTACAAGGTATTTTTTTGATTTTGTTTTCAGAATAATTGTAGCGAATGTATCGTCTTTTTCATGAAAAACTAAGGTTGCTTTTTTTTCATCATCTCCTAAAACATGTTTAAATATTTTATCTGAACGCAACGTTTTTTTATCTTGTGTGGAGTAAAACAACGTTTTGTTGTCATTTGCCCAAACAGAATTTCCGGTTGTATTTTCAATTTTATCCGCTAAAATTTCACCCGTTTCCAAATTCTTTATTTGCAATGTGTAGATTCTTCTTCCCTTTTCATCCGTGGCAAAAGAGACTAATTTATTGTCTTCACTCACACTCAACCCGCTAAGTTTAAAATAAGATTTGCCTTTTGCGAATTCGTTGCAATCAAACATAATCTCTTCCTTTGCAGTAAGACTTCCTTTTTTTCGGGAATAAATGGGATATTCTTTCCCTTTTTCAAAACGGGTTATGTAATAATACCCATTATACAGGTATGGAACCGATTCATCATCTTCTTTGATTCTCGACTTCATTTCTTCAAAAAGTTCTTTTTGAAACGCTTTAGTATGAGCAGTCATTTGCTCATAATAGGCGTTTTCATCTTTTAAATATTGAATTACTTCCGGGTTTTCACGGTTGTTAAACCAATAATAAGAATCTATGCGTTTGTCTCCGTGTTTTTCAAGAACGGTATCTTTTTTTGCGGCAACAGGCGGTATACTATTTTCTAACATGTTTGTCTCTTTTTTTGCACAAGAAGTTGCAAAAATAATACAAACTAAACTCATGACTCCTTTATAATTCATAAAAAAATATTATTTCAAAACTATGCAATATACTACTTTTGTAATTCATTAACTATAAAAATTATTAACATGTTTGGAGACCTCATGGGAATGATGGGAAAACTGAAAGAAACCCAGCAAAAAATAGAAGAAACAAAAAAGCGATTAGATTCCGTTTTGATTGATGAACAAAGTAATGACGGCCTTTTGAAAGTAACCTTAACCGCTAATCGATTAATAAAATCTATCGAAGTTGCACCGGCATTATTAGACGATAAAGAGCAATTAGAAGATTATTTGGTTTTGGTTATGAACAAAGCAATAGCAAAAGCCTCCAATTTAAATGAGACCGAACTAGCTGCTGTTACCAAAGATGGCATGCCTAATATTCCGGGTATGGATTTGTTTAAATAAAGTATTAGTTTAAAAACTCATTTTTTCAAGCACTTCTAACACATACGTGTGCATCACTTCTTTATAATCTAAGTGAGTGACGATTCTTAATTTCCCTTTACCCAACAAACTAATGTGAATGTTTTTCTGTTTTAATTTTTCTATGACAACTGCATCGGAAACAAACGATTTTGGTGTAAAAACAATGATGTTTGTTTCCACCGGCTCCACTTTTTCAATCCAAGAACAACTGGCAAGTTTGCTTTCTAATTCTCTAGCTCTGCGGTGATCGTCAGCTAATTTTGCTATATTATTTTCCAAAGCATAAATTCCAGCTGCAGCTAAATAACCAGATTGACGCATGTTTCCCCCAAAAATTTTTCGAACACGTAAGGCTCTAACAATTGTTTCTTTATCTGATAACAAGACTGAACCAACAGGACAACCTAGTCCTTTTGAAAAACAAACCGAAATCGAGTCGAAAAGCTCACCGTATTGGTTTGGTGATTGATTTTTAGCAACCATAGCATTCCACAATCGTGCACCATCTAAATGATATTTTAAATTGTGTTTAACACAAACTCGCTTAATTTTATGTAATTCTTCCAGTTCATAACAAGCTCCACCGCCCTTATTGGTTGTGTTTTCAATGCAAACTAGTTTAGACAAAGGCATGTGATAAAAATTAGGATCGTTTATTCCTTCTTCTACTTGCTCGGCAGTAATAATACCTCTTTCACCATCTAAGAGATTGAAATTAACGCCGCTATTAGAAGAAGCACCTCCTGATTCATATAAGTGAATGTGGGTCCATTTATCACAAATGATTTGGTCGCCCGGATTAGTATGTAATTTTATAGCTGTTTGATTTGCCATCGTTCCTGATGGAAAAAAAAGTGCCGCTTCCATTCCAAATAAATGGGCTACTTTAGTTTCAAACTCATTGACCGTAGGGTCTTGTTTGAATACGTCGTCACCCACTTTTGCATGAAACATGGCTTGAAGCATTTCTTGATTCGGACGTGTAACGGTATCACTAACTAAATTTATTTCCATAATTTGAAAAGTATAGCTTATTTTTGCGAAAACAAAATTACATAATTTATGACAAATACCGAACAAATAAAAGGTATTGTAGAGCGTCTTGGTGCGTTAAGGAGGTATCTTTGACATCGACAAGAAATTAATTGAGATCGCTAACGAAGAAGAAAAAACCTTTGACCCTACTTTCTGGAACAATCCCAAAGAAGCAGAAATTGTTGTCCGCGACTTGCGTTCAAAGAAAAAATGGGTAGAAGATTATCAAAAAGGAACTAACCTGGCTGAAGAACTTCAAATGGTTTTTGAGTTTTATAAAGACGGTGATGCCACTGATGAGGAAGTAGATTCAATTTTTGAACAAACTAATTCCTTGCTTGAAAACCTGGAATTCAAAAACATGCTTTCCGAAGAAGGAGACAGCATGAGTGCCGTATTACAAATAACTGCCGGTGCCGGTGGTACTGAAAGTTGTGATTGGGCTTCCATATTGATGCGTATGTATTTGATGTGGGCTGAAAAGGAAGGTTATAAATTAAAAGAGTTAAACTTTCAAGAAGGTGATGTGGCTGGCATAAAAACTGTAACTCTAGAAATTGAAGGTGATTATGCCTTCGGTTATTTGAAAGGTGAAAATGGAGTGCACCGATTGGTTCGAATCTCTCCTTTTGACAGTAATGCTAAACGACATACTTCTTTTGCATCTGTTTATGTCTATCCCTTAGTAGATGACACCATTGAAATTGACATCAATCCCGCCGATTTAGAGATTATTACCTCTCGTTCCAGTGGAGCCGGTGGTCAGAATGTGAATAAAGTGGAAACGAAAGTGCAATTATTCCACAAACCGACCGGTATTCAAATTCAGTGTTCAGAAACGCGTTCGCAACAAGACAACCGTCAACGGGCGATGCAAATGTTACGTTCTCAATTATATGAAATTGAATTGAAAAAACAAATGGCTCAACGTGCCGATATTGAAGCCGGAAAAATGAAAATTGAATGGGGCTCACAAATCCGAAACTATGTCATGCAACCCTATAAATTGGTGAAAGACGTTCGTACCGGTTGTGAAACCAGCGATGTTGACGGCGTCATGAACGGCGAAATAGATGAATTTTTAAAAGCCTATTTGATGATGATGGGACAAAAAGAGGAATAGAAAGGTTCTAAGGTATTAAGGTTCTGAGGTTCTAAATTAGGTCTTTAAGTTTCTTTTACCTTCGCTCTACCTTCAATGGTCTTTTTTCTTTCCTCTTTCTTCTATTCTCTTTTTCCTTTTCTCAATCGTTTTTGTATTTTAGCAATCTGTAAAAAATTACCAAAAAACCTATGGACATCAACTTCAACAAAAACGAAGACCACAATAAACTTTTACTATCCGACTTAAGACAACGTTTTGCCCAAGTGAAACTAGGTGGTGGCGAAGAAAGAATTGCCAAGCTACATGCCGAAGGAAAAATGACAGCCCGTGAGCGGATTGATTATTTATTAGATGCGAAAGCAAAAAACATTGAAATTGGCGGTTTCGTGGGCGACGGAATGTATGCCGAACACGGCGGTTGTCCGTCCGGAGGTGTCGTTGTGAAAATAGGATACATCAAAGGAAAACAATGTATTGTGGTGGCCAATGATGCGACTGTAAAAGCCGGAGCGTGGTTTCCCATCACAGGAAAAAAGAATTTACGTGCCCAAGAAATAGCTATGGAAAACCGTTTGCCAATTATTTATTTGGTGGACAGTGCCGGTGTGTATTTACCGATGCAAGATGAGATTTTTCCTGACAAAGAGCATTTCGGACGCATCTTTAGAAATAATGCGGTGATGAGTAGCATGGGAATTACGCAAATTGCGGCTGTAATGGGCAGTTGTGTGGCCGGTGGTGCCTACTTGCCTATTATGAGTGACGAAGCGATGATTGTAGACAAAACCGGAAGCATTTTTTTAGCAGGAAGTTATTTAGTAAAAGCCGCTATTGGCGAAAATATTGACAATGAAACATTAGGCGGTGCCACAACACACTGCGAAATATCAGGTGTAACGGATTATAAAGCCAAAGATGATAAAGATGCATTAGACCGCATCAAAAGTATTGTTGGAAAAATTGGTGATTATGACAAAGCCGGTTTCAACCGTGAAAAAGCGGAAAAACCCGCATTAAAAGAAGATGATATTTTTGGTATTATTCCAAAATCAAGAGCCGATCAATACGACATGATGGAAGTGATTAAACGCTTGGTAGACAATTCGGAAATGAATTTATACAAAGATGGTTATGGACAATCCATCATCACCTGTTATGCGAGAATTGACGGTTGGGCGGTTGGAATTGTCGCCAATCAACGAACGGTTTCCAAAACAAAAAAAGGAGAGATTCAGTTTGGAGGAGTCATTTACTCCGATTCAGCAGATAAAGCGACTCGTTTTATTGCGAATTGCAATCAGAAGAAAATACCGTTAGTTTTTTTACAAGATGTCACCGGATTCATGGTCGGCAGCAAATCCGAACACGGCGGAATCATTAAAGATGGTGCTAAAATGGTGAATGCCGTGGCCAATTCCGTCGTACCTAAATTCACAGTGATAATTGGTAATTCCTACGGTGCCGGAAACTACGCCATGTGTGGAAAAGCCTACGATCCTCGATTAATTGTGGCTTGGCCAAGTGCCGAATTGGCCGTTATGGGAGGCACACAAGCCGCTAAAGTATTGGCACAAATTGAAGCATCTTCCTTAAAAGCAAAAGGTGAGGTGGTTGATGAAATCAAAGAAAAAGAACTATTCGACAAAATCAAAGCACGTTACGATGCACAGGTTTCACCTTATTATGCAGCGGCACGACTGTGGACCGACGCAATAATTGATCCTTTAGAAACCCGAACTTGGATTTCCATGGGTATTGAAGCCGCCAACCACGCTCCTATTGAAAAGAAATTTAATTTGGGTGTGATTCAGGTATAAATTGGCTTAGTTTTTGAATTAAAAAATGAAAATCAATTGCAATGAAAAAAATTCTCTTTTTGCTGATTACTTTCATTTCAGCTTCAGTTGCTGCTCAAAACGAAGACTATATAGGGACTTATGAATTTTATAGTAAAGATGTAAAAGGGGATGTGATTAAGTATGAATTAAAATTAAACACTGATCAAACGTTTACTTTTCACTTTTACCGAAACATCATTTGTTCGGTTTGCAAAGAAGAAAACAGTTACGGTAAAGGAGATTGGAAGATTGAAAATAAAATTCTTCATTTTTCAACCAATGAGGATGATTTGGATACAAAAAACACGTTAAACTTTGCAGGAACAATAGCCCGTTTAATCAAAAAATCACCAAGAGACTTAACAGACAAAATTGTGCCTACCGCTCTTCAATTCTATAAATCCAACATTTTTTGGATTGAAAACTTAAAAATTTCAAAGAAGGAATAAAATCCAAAACGAACAAAATTCCGATTTCCTTTTATAGCTTTACAGCGATGAAAAACCACTCACATTTTATCGCTTTCAAACAAAACATTTCCGGTATCAATTTACCTCAAAAATTCACTTTTCCGTTTTACTACGAACCGCATCAATTGAGTAAAATAGCGGCTTCCGAATTGCAAGACTATCTGCAAACCCAAACCGATTGGGAACACAATTTTGGTTTACAAGAAGGACAAAAAGGCTTAGTAATCGGAAAAATGTTTGGCGTTTTGGTCGTGCAAAATCAAGTAGGCGAAATCGGTTATTTAGCCGCATTCTCCGGAAAATTAGCCGACAGCAACGAACACCAACACTTTGTTCCACCCGTTTTTGACATGTTGAAACAAGACGGTTTCTTTAAACAAGAAGAAAAAATCCTAAACGAATACAATAGAAAAATCGAAGCATTAGAAAACGATGACGATTTTATTTTGTTTCAAAATGAACTCACCTCTACCCTTGTGAATGCCGAAAAAGACAAAGCCGAAAAGAAAGAACTCAGCAAACAAAACAAAATTATTCGCGATTCCTTGCGAGAAAAAGCAGAACAGGAATTGGATTTTGAATCCTATAAAACCTTGCAAAAAAGGTTGAGTAAAGAAAGCCAATTAGAAAGCATTCAACTCAAACAAATGAACCACTTTTGGAACCAAGAAATTGCCAAATCCCAACAAAAAGTGGCTGATTTTCAATCCAAAATCAATCAGTTAAAAGAGGAACGCAAAGCGAATTCGGCAGCGTTGCAACAGAAATTGTTTCAACAGTATTCCTTTTTGAATCAATACGGCGTTTCCAAAAGTCTTGGAGCTATTTTTGAAGACAATCCGCCGGCAAGTGCGGGTGAATGTGCGGCTCCGAAATTGTTGAAGTATGCATTTGCTCACCAACTCCAACCGATTGCGATGGCCGAATTTTGGTGGGGACAATCACCGAAATCGGAAATACGTAAACACGGACATTTTTATCCGGCTTGTACGGGAAAATGCAAACCTATTTTGGCTCATATGTTGGAAGGCATTGCAATGGATGAAAACCCTCTGATTCAAAATCCGGCAGAAGGAAAAGAACTCACTTTTTTATACGACGACGACTACTTATCCGTCGTTCATAAACCGGCAGAATTTTTATCCGTTCCCGGAAAATCAATACAAGATTCGGTGTACAGTCGCTACAAAGAAAAATTTCCGGAAGCTACCGGTCCGCTGATTGTGCATCGTTTGGATATGTCGACTTCCGGTATTTTAGTTATTGCAAAAACCACCGAAGTTTATTTGAATTTGCAAGCTCAGTTCATGAAGCGAACGGTACAAAAAAAATACGTTGCGGTACTTTCCGGAATAATTGAACAAAACAGCGGTGAAATCAACTTGCCATTGCGAGTAGATTTAGACAACCGCCCCAATCAATTGGTTTGCTATCAACACGGCAAACCCGCCAAAACACAATGGAACGTGATTGAGCGACGCGAAAACACCACCTTAATTCACTTTCACCCCATCACGGGTCGCACCCACCAGTTGCGGGTGCATGCCGCCCACCCCGAAGGTTTGAACACCCCAATAGTTGGCGATGATTTATACGGCACCAAAGCCGACCGCTTGTATTTGCATGCGGAACTGATTGGGTTTTGGCATCCGGTTTTGGGGAAGGAAATGGAAGTTGTGGATGAGGTTGGGTTTTGA
>NZ_JBIKJL010000015.1:0-46554 GCF_044361015.1 Flavobacterium sp. | reverse complement strand
TTTTGGCGGAGTCATTCGCGATATACTGTGCAATGAAATCCCCATCATTTTCCGAAGAGAAATTTACGCCACCATTTGCATCATCGGAGGTTTGCTATTTTTTGCCTTAAAGCATTTCAACTTAAACGATGATGTGCTTTATTTAGTAACCTCTGTCGTTATCATTTCCATTCGATTGATGGCGGTTAAGTTTAAATGGTATTTGCCGACGATGGGGAGGGGATAGATTTCTCAACTAACCCGCTCTAAATTAGCACAATGCTAGTCGAAAGACTTCATAGAGCTAGGGTTAATTTTTGAAAACCATGTTAAAGTTGTATATATTTGATGATATATACTAGTTACTGGCTTTATTAAAACCTAAAACACGAACTACGAGTCTATTTTAATAATGAAAAAAAAAATTGTAACATTCATTTTTCTATTATTTACGGTGATTTCTTTTTCTCAAATTAGAACAAAGGATGTAATTGGAACATGGTATGCAGAAAATGAATTGACTCAAAGTAATTTTAATGACACAATTAAATTTTATCAAAACCCAAAAATAATTGAGAATATAAAATGTGAATTTATTAAATGGGAAATAGAAAAGAAAACATTTAAATTGAGTGAAGTTAATTTATGCTCAGCAAAAGCAAAAGTATCTTCAATTCTTATAAAAGAAAAGATTGAAATAATTAAAACTGACTTTGGTCAAATAATAGAATATTACCAAGATAAAAAAGTAATTGATAAATTCAGAATTATTAGACTTCAAAATAATATTTCTAAAGAATTTACAGTAATTCGTTTCGACAGATTAATTGATCAAAAACTTTATAAATATGTTGATTCGTTGATATTTAAAGTTTTGAAATACAATCCCGAACCAGATGAAAGCTTAACTAATTATGGTGTTCAAATTGCTGACGGCAACCCAAATTTTAAAGTAACAATAAAGGAAGGCGAAAATAGAAATCTAGAACCTCTGATTGTTGTTAATGGATATCTTATAAAAAATAAAGAAATACTAAAAGAAATACTTTTAGCAGAAACTTATGGAATTACATTTTTAACAAAAGAAAAATCAGCAAGCCTTTATGGTTATAAAGCTGTAAATGGAGTTATTATTTTACAAACTTCGGAGAAGAAATTTAAAGCAATACGAAAGAAATACTACTGGTAACACTAGCTACCGTCAATGGCGAGGTCAGAGCTATCAGGAAAGTAAGCTGATGAAATAAATTTTGGTTACATTTGTTTGGTCCGTGATAATGGTCGCAAACTCTAGATGATGGACTTTACCGGTAATGTTAGCAAAAATGAAATACATCAAAAAAATAATTTTCTTATTTCTAATAATGATATTTATTAGTTGTGATCCACCTCATAACATAGTTTTTATTAACAATGGTCAATCAGAAGCAAAAATTAAAATTCATATCGATACAATTGTTGAAAATAATGAGTTTATGAATTTTGATGAATTGCAAAAAGATACAATTGTATATAAAATTAAACCTTCAGATACTTGCACAATTTTTTTTGGAATTGGAACTTGGTCTGATAGTGAAGTTAAAAACATTTCAAAGTCAATCAAAAAAATTGAAATAGGAAACGAAGAGTTTCAAACAATCTATAAAACTAAAAATAAAATTGAAAAGTTATTAATTGAAAATAGAGATGATAAAATTGGATGGGAAACAGAAATAATTTTCGATATTAGATAATAAAATTATGTATAAATTTTAATCTATTTTTTCTTTATAATACAATTCGCTTTTAGTCAAAATAAAGGCGAAATTAAACTTGATAAAAACATTACTTTGAAATGGGTAATTCAAAACCTCCGCTCAAAGTCTCCCGACTTCGTCACAATAACTAATCCCCTCAACCTCACAACTCCTCGCATGGTTTTTTTTAAGCAAACTTCATCATAATCAAAAAACCAAAGAATCACAAATCAAAACAAAAAACAACCCCCAAAACACACAAATTCTTTATTAATTCCTACAAAAAAATCAAAAATTTAAAAGAATCAAAAAATCAAAAAGAACAACAAAACTAAAAACTAAGAAACCAAAAAAATTAAAAAATGTCATGCTGAGCCTGCCGAAGTAAAAAAAACTAAAAAATCAAAATCGCACTTCTAAAGCAATTTTGCACCTACTAAAAAGTAAAGTAAAAGCACCAAATAGCGATTAAATCAATAAAAACAAGCCCTAAGCTACTTCAACAAGTGGCAGTTCCTTCAAAAAAAACGCTCGATGTTACTAAAATTATGCCCGATGATAGTAAAAAAACGCCCGATGATTGTAAAAATATGGCCGATGATAGTAAAAAAATGCCCGATGATAGTAAAAAAATGCCCGATGATTGTAAAAAAATGGCCGATGATTGTAAAAAAATGGCCGATGATTGTAAAAAAATGCCCGATGATAGTAAAAATATGACCGATGATTGTAAAAAAATGGCCGATGATTGTAAAAATATAGCCGATGTTTCAAAAAAAATGGCCCATGTTTCAAAAAAAACATCGACGAATGACACTTTTTTAAATCCAAATTTTAAAAAAATAGGATAACAGCAACTAAAAAAAGTCAAAACTAAACGTATCCTTTTAGAAATTCCTACAAAATTTAATCATTCCGAGATTGGCTCAACAAATTTTTCAATAGCGACCTTGCCTAGATAGTTTTTTCCGTAATAAACTCAAATTTTTTGCCAATGTTGCTCGCAGTAAATAAGCAGTATAAAATCAAACGCAGTGTTTCACCATATAAATAAAACGTCAAAAAAAAGAGGAAAGTAGTCGCTACAAAATCAAGTTATCAAATCGTTCGGCAGTCATTTTCAACGCGTGATATACAAAAATCCTTGATAAGGTTGACTATAATTGGGGTCATTCAAATGAAGCACATAAAAATAAGTGCCATCCGGTGCAATATTTCCGTTCCATTTGATTTCTTCCGTTACTTCGCCCCGCCAGTCGGCTGTGTTTTGGTTGCCCTTCCAAATAAGATACCCCCAACGGTTATAAACCGCTAGTTCAAAATTCAAAAAAATGTCCCGCAAACCATCAATAAAGAAGTAATCATTCCAACCGTCTTCATTGGCAGAAATGAAATTATAAACCGTAGGCGGACAATTTTCAACCGCCAGTGGAAGCGGAGCCACACTCGGACACGGTTCATTTTCAATCCGAAGATAAAGGGTCTTGGGCGTTTCAGCGGAATAATTACCCGTAGAAAGAATGGCATTTGTGCCCAATTCTGCCTCTTCCAGTGTTTCATGGGCTGTCACAGCAAGCATCTCCGTTCCGCTTAATTCATTCAACACCGGATTTAAATCAAAAGTTCCCCGGCTAAAGCCTTCGTTACAAACCAGCAACGCTTTTAAAGCAGGAATAATAGGCGAAACTAACAACGTTACTTCTTGCATTGCCGTGTTGTTCGCATCGCTAATTTCAATTACAATTCCGGTGCCGTTACCAATGTCGTCCACCGCAAAAACTAGTTCAAATGAACTCGTTATCCCTTCCGGAAGCAATAGCGTTATGCTGTTTGATTCACTGCCGTCAATGGCAATCACATTCATAGTGGCAGCAGAAGCAATGACAACACCGTTAACATAAACCGCAATAGGGGTGTTGGCCGGCAACGGATTGGTAGCATTCAAATTATAAACGGTATAGTCAACCGTAACTTCATTGGAATTACAACTAAGAAAAACGTTGTCAATCACAATGGTCGCATCCGGAACCTGACTGTTTAATTTCGTCACCACGGCATTAATCATCACAAAATCCTGACCCGAGGTCAACGCTATTTCCGCCGATTGATCACCCGGCTGAATGTTATTTTGAATATCATAAATATCTAAATCCATATTAAACAAGGCCGAACTTCCCGTGATGCTATTCGTGCCGTTAAAGGCATTATTCTCCGGATTCAAAGGCGGATTGCTCAAAATAGTTCCATTAATACGAAGCGTTTCATTAACCAAAATTCCCACATCGCCTTCCCAGGCCAAAAAACCAATTTTAGCTCCTTGATTATCAATCACGTTTAAACTGTTTAAACTAATATTCAACTCTTCGGGAACACTCTCTAAACCATCATAAAGGTTAATTTGATTCAGAGGTAAAGAGGCATTATAATAAACCAAAATAATCGCCCATCCCGCAAAGTTGGTTCGCCGTTGAAAATGTAAAGGCAAAAAGGAGAGATTGTCTAACCCTGAAAAAGTATAAACGCCATTTCCTGTAGTAGCAATAAAATCAGTTATATCTGCAAAAGCACTGAAAAAAGTAAAATCAACCCCATTAAAATTGCGAATTAAACTAAAAGTTCGTGCTGCCGTAAAGCTTTCACCGTTTAACTCAACCTCAAAATCGCCATCGCCTGAACCGGCCCAGTATAAATAGGCTTTCAACAAAGTGTCATCGGAATTCAAACTTAATTCAGCCGCAGACGAAGCCAATATTTCCTGAGAAGTTTGAAAACTGTTTTCAGCAGGGTTTAAGGTATTGCCAACGAACGTAAAATCATACCTACCATTAAACTGTTGATACAAACTAACCTCTTGCCCCCAAACAGAGAATGCAAAAAAATGTAGTAGCCATAACAGAAAATAGTTGTATTTTCGTTTCATAAAGTATAAATCCTCAATTTTGGATTTAAAGATACTATTTTATTGAATATAAAAAAAGTCTCGAGGCATTCGAGTCAGTAGTTAAGGTGCATCAATACCAAACAAGAACATACGCTTCAGCCGATTATTCAACTTGGAATGATTTTATAAATCAAGCCAAAAACGCTACTTTTTTATTTCACCGCGACTTTATGGAATACCATTATGATCGCTTCGAAGACTATTCACTCATCGTAGAAGATGACAAAGGATGGTTGGCCGTTTTGCCGGCTAATCGAGTAGGAAAGGAAGTCTTTTCACACCAAGGGTTAACCTATGGCGGATTGGTTTTTAAAGGTGATTTAAAACTAGAAAAGGTACTGCTGATTTTCAAATCAATTTTACAACAACTTTATGTAAGCGAAATCAAAACACTACATATAAAAGAATTGCCTTTTATCTATTGTGATTATTTCTCAGATGAACTAAAGTATGCTTTGTTTCTCGCTGAAGCTAAATTGTCTCGCCGCGATACCTTAGCCGTAATTGATTTATCAAAAGAAATAAAACTGTCAAAAGACAGAAAGCAAGGAATAAGAAGAGGAATTAAAAATCAATTAATCATTAAAGAAGAAAATGATTTTACTTCTTTTTGGAACTTGGTGTTAATTCCGAATTTAATAAATAAGCACCAAGCAAACCCGGTTCATACTTTAGAAGAAATTTCTAATCTGAAACAGAAATTCCCTTTAAACATCCGACAGTTCAACGTGTACAAAGAAAATGAAATAGTGGGCGGCACCACCATTTTTGAAAGTAAAAAAGTAGCTCATTCACAATATATTTCAGTCACATCCTCTAAGAATGAATACGGAACGTTAGATTTTCTGCATCATTATTTAATGACAGAAGTATTTAAAGATAAAGCGTTTTTTGATTTTGGTATTTCCAATGAAGAACAAGGACGAAAATTAAACAGCGGTCTTTCCTTTTGGAAAGAAAGTTTCGGAGCTAAAATTGTAACGCAGGATTTTTATCAAGTTCAAACAGAAAATTATTTCAAATTGGAGCAAGTAATCGTATGATAAAATTTTTCGATTTACATAAAGTCAACAAGCAGTACGAAAAAGCTTTCCATGAAAAGTTAGAGCAGTTCATGCAAAGCGGTTGGTATATTCTGGGAGACGAAGTACAATCTTTTGAAAACCAATTTGCCGCTCATTGCGGAACCAAACATTGCATTGGAGTGGGGAATGGTTTAGAGGCTTTAGTCTTGATTTTCAAAGCTTACCTCGAACTTGGAAAATTACAAAAGGGCGATGAAGTAATCGTTCCGGCAAACACCTATATTGCAAGTATCTTATCCATTTTACAAACGGATTTAGTCCCGGTGTTAGTAGAACCCAAGTTAGATACCTTCAATTTGAATCCGGATTTAATAGCCGCTAAAATTACTTCCAAAACCAAAGCCATTTTGGTCGTTCATTTATACGGACAGTTAGCGGATATGGAAAAAATTGATTCGATTGCAAAGCAACACAACTTGTTAATCATCCAAGATGCAGCTCAAGCTCATGGAGCCCATCTCTCATCACCCAAAAGCAATGACTCATCACCCGTTTTTAATTACCCTTCTGCCTACAGCTTTTACCCTTCTAAAAATTTAGGTTGTTTAGGCGATGGCGGAGCAGTGGTAACTAATGATGATGAATTAAACAAAATCATTCGTGCGTTACGGAATTACGGTTCTGAAAAAAAATATGTCAATGATTATATTGGAATAAATTCCCGCTTAGATGAAATTCAAGCCGCTTTTTTAACTGTAAAACTACCCAACTTAGCGAATGATAATCAAAAGCGAAGACAAATCGCCAATCGTTATTTAGCTGAAATTAAAAACGATAAAATTGTTTTACCTTTTTATGATGGTTCAACCAATCATGTGTTTCATTTGTTTGTCATCCGCACAGAAAAGAGAACCGAACTACAACACTATTTAAAAGAAAACGGTATCGAAACCATGATTCATTATCCGATTCCGCCACATCAACAAAAAGCATTGAAAGAATTTAATTCGTTATCTTTCCCAATCACAGAAAAAATTCACAGTGAAGTCTTGAGTTTACCGATGAGTCCGGTGCTCACAGAAGAGGAAGTGAGTAGAATCATTCAAGTTTTAAATCAATATTAATGAGTGATTGAAAAAAAAAATACATATCGAAATATTCTTAAAGCTACTACGATATTTGGAGGTGTACAAGTTTCCTCAATTATCGTGTCAATTATAAGGTCAAAATTTTTAGCCATTTTTATTGGTTTGGCTGGATATGGTATTTTCAGTCTTTTAAACTCTACAATTGAATTAGTAAGAGCGTTGACAAGTTTCGGCTTAGAGACAAGTGGAGTTAAAAAAATATCCGAAGTAAATTCAATAAATGATAATCGTTTAATTTCTAAAAATGTATATGTCATATTGAAATTAGGATTGTTAACCGGAATTTTAGGAACTTTAACAGCAATGATTTTTTCCAATTACCTGAGTAGATTTAGTTTTGGAAATTCAGATAAAACAATTGCTGTAATTTTAATATCTGTTTCAATTTTATTTAAGCAACTCACAAGTTCAAAAAACGCAATATTTCAAGGGATGGCTAAACTAAATTTTTTAGCAAAATCTAATTTATACGGAAATATTTTTGGTTTAATAATGACACTTCCTTTATTTTATATATTTAAAATAGATGCTATAGTTCCGGCAATAATTGTTACATCATTCATAAGCTTTATAGTATCAGTTTATTATTTCAAAAAATTAAATATCGAAAAATCCTCAATAAAGTTTAATGAAATTTTAATTGAAGGTAAAGATGTTTTGTATTTTGGAGGTTTACTGTCTATTAGTAGTTTTTTGCCTGTTCTAAGTAATTATTTAATACAAATTTTCATAAGTAAAAACGGAGGGATTGAATTGGTAGGACTTTTTAGCGTAGGATTAATTATTATTAATTCTTATGTAGGTATACTATTTAATGCGATGAGCACAGAGTATTATCCGAGGTTAGTTTCAGAAATTAGTTTAAATAAAAATGTAAATAATTCTGTAAATCAACAAGCAATCTTTTCTATGTTGATTATAGTTCCAATTATTATCCTTTTTTTTGGGTTAATGCCCATAATTATTAAAATTTTATTTACAGCAAACTTTTTGGAGGTAATGCCTTTTGTTTCTTGGGCTATTTTGGCTATGTTTTTTAAATCATTTTCTTGGTCTATGGGACTAATGATTATTGCTAAAGCTGACTCTAAGGTTTTTACAAAAACTTCAATTATTTTTAACTTTCTATATTTATTGATTTGCCTTTATGGTTATCATTTTTATGGCTTAGAAGGTTTAGGTATTGGATTCCTTTTATATTTTATTATTCACTTAATTTCAGTTTTTTTTGTTGTTAAATGGAGATATGGGTTGATATTAACAAACAAACTTTATATAGTTTTTGTTATTTGTTTAGTATTATGTATTATCTCTATAGTTTTATTTCACATTAGTAATTCTTGGATGAAATATATTTTATTTTTAATTACATTTATTTTTTCAGTTCTTTTTGCTTACAAAGAATTAATGAAAAATTCAGATTTAAAAGAATCTTTAATAAGTTACTTTAATAGAAAGAAAAAATGATCCATATAAGACGAATTTACCATAGGGTTAAATACATTAAAAATCTATTTATTAAAGTAAATTGGATTAAAACAATTTATTTTAATTTCAAAATATTTCCTTATGAAACAGCTATTAAGCTACCTGTTTTCTTTTACGGTAAAGTGAAATTTCAAAGTTTAAAAGGAAATATACAGATTGACGCACCAATAAGAAGAGGTATGATAGGTTTTGGACAACCATATGAAATGAATACAAAGCATATTGGTATAGCAGAATTATTTTTAGAGGGAAATATAGTTTTTAAAGGTTTTGTTCAATTCGGGAAAGATTATTTCGTTCATATTTCAAAAGGATCAATGCTAGAAATGGGAAATATGTCTTCTATAGGTTCAAGAGGTAAAATAATATGTGCAGAATTAATTAGATTTGGAAATTATACAAGAATTGGTTCAGAGTCACAGGTTATAGATACCAATTTTCATCAAATGATTAATACTTTTAATGGTGAAACTTATCCTATGAAATCACAAATTTATTTGGGGGATTTTAATTTTGTAAGTAACAGAGTTACTATTCTTTCCAAAACAATAACGCCAAATTATTGTACAATTGCTTCCAATACTTTATGTTCTAAAAATTATTTAAATCTTGGTGAAAATATTTTAATTGGTGGAATCCCTGCAAAATTAATAAAGGAAAATATTTCAAGAGATTGGGAAATTGAAAAAGAACTGTTAGATAAATGGTTAAAAATTTAACAAATAATTAACTGTTTTATGTTTTTTTTTTTTTTGTAATTTTAAAGAATTAACTTATTAATCTTTTATTATTATGAAAAAAATTTCGTTTTTATTTGCTGTTATGATTACGACAGTAGTTTCAGCTCAATGGAGTCCAACAGGGACTTCTTTAACATCAAACATTTTTAGATCTGGTTCAGTTGGTGTTGGTTACACCACAACACCAAGTTTTGGAACAAACAAGTTTTTGGTAAATGGTAATTCTTATTTTTCCGGAAATTTAGGTATTGGTACTACTACTCCGAGTGAAAAAGTTGACATTAATGGTAATATTACAGCAAAACAAGCTTTGTTTTTTAATTCTGCTCCTAATGGAACAAATTATGCTACTTGGGCAGGTAGATTTAGAGCCTCAATTGCCTTAACCGCAGGAACTAAATTATTTGACCAAGGAGTTCCTTATGGTGTTTTTAGTATATATGACTTTCCAGATAATCCAAGTGATGCTAATACACCGAATCCAACTGTGTTTTTAAATGTATCAGACAGGGCTGCTAAAACAAGATTGAGATTTCATGCAGAACAAGGTGATGAAACTGGGTTTAGAATAAATGGTAAAAATTCGGATGTGGTTTTTAGAATTTTTGATTCTGGAAATGATAATGATGTTTTTTTGGATATGCCCAAATCGAACTCAAGGGTTGTGATAGCTGGTTGGGGTGACTATTTACCACAACATAAATTGGTTGTAAGAGGTAGTTCAATGATAGAAGGAAATATTTTAACAGATTCAAACATTGGTATTGGAACAAGCAATTTTACAGATGGTACAGATAGTTACAGATTATCTGTTAATGGTGCGGTAAGAGCAAATCGAGTAAGAGTTTATACAGACTGGGCTGATTATGTTTTTGAAAAAGATTATAAATTGCCAACTCTTGAAGAAGTTGAAAAACACATAAATGATAAAGGGCATCTAATTGATATACCATCTGCTTCTGAAGTTGAAGAAAATGGTATAGAACTAGGCGAAATGAATAAATTATTGCTTCAGAAAATTGAGGAATTGACACTTTATATTATTACATTAAATAAAGAGGTTGAACAACTTAAAGAACAAATTAAAAAGTAGTATTCTATGAAAAAGAAAGTTAGTTTACTCATTTTTATGAGTCTATTTTCTTTAATAAGTTTTGGTCAAGACCTCAATTTCTTTTTAGTAGAAATGTCAAATAAGGAATTTGCTCCAAAATTTAAAAAAGAAAATAATTTTATTGTTTACGATGGAAAAGACGAAAGAGAATTTAATTTTTTTAAAAATTATAATATTCTCGATTTTTTTCAGGCTTTTCCAGATTCTAAAAGAGAAAAAACATTAAATGTGTTTATGTTCGTAACGAAAGAAAAATTTTTTGGTGAAAATTTGGTGACAACATTTTCAGATAAATTTATAAAGTTTGAAGATGTTACCGATTTTAAAGTTGAATTAAGTAGTAGTTATCCAAATGATTATGGAATTTCAAGTCCTCAAACTAATCTAGGTTTTCCATTAAGTTTAAGTAATTTTGATTATGTAAATGTTCCTAAAGCATGGGATTATACTTATGGTGATAGCTCAATTAAAGTGGGTATTTCTGATGCGATTATTGATGTGAGAGATGCTGATTTTTCAAGTAAAACTACTTTATTGCCAGGATATTTTGATTCTCAAAATTATTCTCCTCCCTATTCACTTAATAATATTGAAACTTGGCATGGAACATCAGTTGCATCCATAGCCGCCGCACAAGGAAATAATTCATATGGCTTGGTGGGAGTTTGTTCTGACTGTAGTATTTTGGCAACTTGGTATTTATACGGTACTCCGGGAACTTACACAAACCCAACTCCAAATTTAAATAGATTATTACAACTTGCCTATAATGGAGCTAAAGTTATTAATATGAGTTGGACCACTTTTAGTACTTCACCTCCTAACACATATTCAATTTATCAATGGATTTTTGATGAAATTTATGATGAGAATGTAGTTTGTATTGCGAGTGCAGGTAATAACAATAGCTCTCCAGGTTTATTATATGGATATCCTGCTTCATATAATCATGTTATTTCAGTATTATCTGTAAATCATAAAAATGAATGGAGTCAGGAAGTAGTCAATGATCCTAATTATGGTGAAATTTCATTATTTGTTAAGGATATGATTTCTCCATCTGTAGTAACAAATTATAATGGTAATGGGCCATATGCATTTAATTCTTGGCATACAGTAAATGAAAGTGTTGATATTTGTGCTCCGGGTTATAATAGTGTAATTTATCCATGGTATTTATTAGGAAATACTCAAAACGGACAACCTTTATATTATGGTAGCGGAACTTCTGGGGCAGCTCCTCATGTTACAGGGACAGTTGGTTTGATGTATTCATTGAATGATTGTTTATTAGTTGATGAAGTTGAAGATATTATTCAATTAACTTCCAAAAACTTAGAGTCTATTAATGGCAACCAAAATTTTATAGGTTATTCAGGATCTGGTAAGTTGGAGGTTGGTGATGCTGTCGAATTTACATATGAATCGATGATTCCAAATGGAAATGCAGTTATTGATAACCAAGATTTTTTGAGATTTAACTTTGACTTAAGTAGAATAAGTAATAATTTGACATTATCTAATTTAATTTTGAGAGAATCAAATACCTCTACTTTTAAAGCTAAAAACAGTATTGATATCATAGAAAATTCTGATTTTAAACCAACCACAGGATTTATAGATATTAATATAGATACCAGTATGGATATATGTTCTTCTTCTCAAAGAGTTTCCAAAAGTAAATCTAAAAAGGAAGAAAATAATTATGACTTAATACAAAGAAATTTAGATAAAAAAGTTCAACTTTTTCCTAATCCTAATGAAGGAGATTTTAGATTAGTTTTTAATGATAAAATATTAGAAGAAATTGAAGTCAATATTTTTGATGTATTTGGTAAGTTAGTGTACAGTATGAGTTCAAAAGAATCTCAAATAGATTTTAAATTGAATAATTTGAATAGTGGAGTTTATTTTGTAAAAATAAGTTCATCTGAAATGAATGAATCAATAAAATTCATTAAGAAATAATTTAAATTTTTAAAGAGGGCTGAAAAAGCCCTCTTTATTTATCCCAAACCTTCAAATACTTCTCGGCAATCTTCACATAATTATGTTCCTTTTCAACAAAAGCTCTTGCCTCTTTCCCAATCCTGATAATTTCCTGCGGATTTTCAATTAATAACGATAACTCTTTTACCAATTCATGCACATCCGGTAAAGCATTGATGGCAACTCGATCTGTTAACTGATAATAATCAATATACTCTTGTTCAGCACCGGTGAAAACTACTTTTCCTTTCGCCATCGCTTCTAATGCATTGTATCCTTGATCATAAGCATACACTTGGTCCAAAAGAATATGAGCTTTGTTATATAACTGAATATATTTCTCATAAGGAATGTTTTCCGTGATGATAATTTCTACTTTAGCAGCATATTTTTCATCAATAATCTTTAACGCTTCTTCAAAAAAGTGAATGCCTTTTTTGACATAATTGTGCCTGTTGATGCCTAAAAACAAAACAACTTTATCTTTTATTTCCATAGGAATAAAATCAATTTTAGCACAGTTGATTGGATTCGGAATCAATCCGAGATACTTTGATTTTCCCTCTAACGGAATCGCATAATCGAAATCAGTGGCAATGACCCCGTTACTGTTTTGATATAAAAAATGATGTAACTTCAAATGACTTTTGGAAACATACCGCAGCATATAAGGATATTCATTACTTGCTTTTTGTTCTTCCAGATAGGGAGTAAGTATAGAGTACTTAAACTTTTTGTCTAGCATATATTGCACATTCACGGCATCGGCACCTGAGGAGAGTAAGAACAATTTGTTATTATGCAAAAGCAGTTTTTGAATCAAATAAATCTCAAAGGATGCAATGGTATTAATAGATGCTTCGTTAATGAACTGAATCACCTCAAACTTTTTCAGTTTAGGAAGTAAAAAATAAAACCGAAGACCACGTTCAATAGAAGCAATATCAATCTTAAAAAATTTGTGCAAAGCTCTTCGCGGATAGAACAAAAGTTTCGATTTACTCCATTTCGCATCATACGAATAATCGTTGGGATAATTTTTAAAATCATCACCATCACTCACTAGCGTAACTTCATGACCAAGTGTCAAAAGTCCCTCTTTTAAAGAATTATGCAAACGGCTGTATTCGCCTATCAATAAGATTCGCATGAATCGATTATATTTGTATGAATTTAAATGAAATCGCTTGCAAGATAAGAAAATAAAAATTGGATTGTTAGGAACCAGCTTAGCCCATGGCGGAGCAGGAAAAATCCTTGCTTTGTATTCCATTGGCTTCGAAAAGGCAGGGTTTGAAGTGCATACTATCCTGGTCAATTCAACTATTGATTTTGAATACAAAGGAAATTTAGTAGACTTAAGCAAGCACAAAAAGGGTTTCTTCAACCGATTGAATCGATTCTTGATTTTAAAAAAATACATTCAAAAGAATCAATTAGATTATTTAATAGATTTTCGGGTTCGCAATAAACCGCTGATGGAATTGTTACTCAATCAATTTGTTTTCAATTGCCGCTATATTCCAACGGTGCATAGTTTTGAGTTAGATTTTTACTTTCCTAAAAATGATTTTTTGGCGAAACTGATTTATCGAAAAGCCTATAAAATTGTCACGGTTTCTAAAGCTATTCAACATAAAATTGAACAAAAGTATTCGCTCAAAAACGTCGTTACGATATCCAATCCGTTAGATTTTGATGAAATAGAAGCAAAAAGTGAACAACCTATTTTAATGGCTGAAAAGTTCATTTTAGCAGTGGGCAGAATGGAGGTAGACAACATCAAGCAGTTTGATAAATTACTGGAAAGTTATGCTGATTCTCAATTACCGGCACAAAACATTCACCTAGTTTTTCTGGGTGACGGCATGTTTAAATCTAAATTAGAATCGATTGTAGCAAAAGCTAACCTTGCCTCGTTTGTTCATTTCAAAGGGTTTCAAAAAAATCCGTATGCCTTCATGAAGCAAGCTCAATTTTTAGTGCTTTCCAGCAGAAATGAAGGTTATCCCAATGTGTTAATTGAAGCTTTAGCTTGTGGAACGCCGGTAATTTCGTTTGATTGTGAATCAGGGCCAAACGAAATCATTCAGCAGGAACAAAACGGCTTATTAGTCGAAAATCAAAACGTTGAAAAATTAACGATTGCCATGAATCGATTTGTTTTGGAACCGGAATTATTGAAATTTTGTAAAGTAAACACGTTGCATTCTTTAGAAAAACATCGATTTGAACAAGTCATTTCACAATGGAAGGAAACAATTTTTAAAAAATAAGGCACTCTAATTACTTAATCCCTTAGATTTGTAAATCAAAATTAAAAATAAACTATTTTGTCTTTTCAACTTATAGCTATACCAAAAATTGAAGATCCGCGTGGCAATTTATCTGTCATAGAAAAAAACGTTTTGCCTTTTGAAATGAAACGTGTTTACTATTTATATGATGTGCCAAGTGGTGCTGAGCGTGGCGGACATTCGCATGTTCAACAAAAAGAGTTTTTGGTGGCTCTTAGCGGAAGTTTTGATGTCATTCTAAACGATGGAAAAACAGAAAAGACAATTACTTTGAACAAACCTTTTGTAGGCTTATTGATTAACGAAGGAATATGGCGAGAACTGAAAAACTTTTCTTCGGGTTCTGTTTGTTTAGTGGTGGCTTCAGACGTGTTTGAAGAGGAAGATTACATCCGGGATTTCATCGATTTTTGTAATTCTAAATAACGGAAATGACGAAAGAAACCTCATTCGTTTCTGTGGGTGACTTCCTTGACGTTTACTATAAAGTGAAACAAAAAGGATTTCTGCAATTGACATCCCTTTTTAATTTAACGAAAAACAAACGGGTTTCAGCAAAATGGGACCAATATCAATCTTGCTCTGATTTTTGGATTATTCCTTCTTTACAACAATATTGGAATAACTTAATTTCAGGCAATCCGGAAGTGAGTTATGAGTCGTATGTTGTTCAAAAATACTTACACAACAAAACTAATTTATCCTTATTATCCATTGGTTGCGGCGAAGGAAGACACGAACGTAAATTTGCCGTTTCCGGACTATTTTCAAAAGTAATCGGTGTAGATATTTCTAAAGACAGAATTGAACGAGCCAAACAATTGGCTTTAGAAAACAACTTAAAAATTGACTATTTAGCTGATGATTTTCATCGAATGAATTTTGAAAATGAATCAGTTGATGTAGTTTTATTCGATTCTAGTTTGCATCATTTCAATGACATCAATGGGTTTTTAAAAAACGAAATTTCACCATTATTAAAAACTGATGGAATTTTAGTGGCAAATGAATTTTGTGGTCCCAATCGTTTGCAATGGAAAAAAGAGCAACTTGATTTTGCAAATGATTTACTAAAAGAACTTCCCAAAAAATATAAAACACTCATCGATGGCAAATCTGTTAAGCGAAAAGTTTATCGACCGGGACTAATAAGGATGATGTTGGTTGATCCTTCCGAAGCTCCTGATTCTGCTAATTTAAAAAATGCTTTGCAGGCCAATTTCACTCTGTTGGAAGAAAAAAAATTAGGATGGAATATTCTGCATATTCTCTTGAAAGGAATTGCTCATAATTTCTTAAAAAATGACGATGAAACAAATCAATTACTTGCTTATTTGATTAAAAAGGAGGAAGAGTTTGTGGAAAGTGTAGGTGATGCCGATAGTATTTTTGGAGTCTATCAAAAATCAAGACTTAAATAAGCGGGTGTAAAAATTGAAATACATTTTGTTTGAGTGCAACAACTGTCCAAACACAAATAGCTTTTTCAAAATAAAGGTAGGTAACTTCAACAATATTCTACTTTTCAAAGGGCAATTTTCCATCGCAATGGCGGAATAATAATAAGCAAAGTTCTTTTCATCACCGGCTAATTTATGTTTAAGAGCATAAACAACCCGGTACAAATCTAAAAATTTCTTAAGGGAAGGATTTACTTTTTCTTGTTGATAAAACTTATCTAATCGGGCAAAGTTTCGTTTTGTAGTATCACTGAAACTTATTTTGTTTTGAGCCGTCATATTATATCGGGCAGAAATTTCAGTAGAAAAAGCTACCGGATAATCAACCGCAATTCGAATCCATAAATCGGTATCTTCTCCTGCACCTAGGGTTATTGTTTCATCAAAGCAACCAATTTTATCTAAAATAGCTTTCGGAACGGCAACAGCACTCGTCCATGCCAATCGATAGGTCATACTTGATTTAAAAAAGTCTTTTACTATTCCGCTCCAATTTTCTTCCGGAATATTGTCAAAAATAGGCCGAATGATATTGTGCTCGGAATAATAAAATTCATAATTAGTGGCCAGTAATCCGGCCTCCGGAAATTTTTGATACAATCCAAATAACTTTTCTAAATGGTTTGGAAACCAATAATCATCAGCATCTAAAAAGGCAATAATTTCCCCGTTAGCATAATTAATTCCGAAGTTTCTCGCTTGTGAAACACCTTTGTTATCAGTTGAAATCAGCAAAATTCGTTCATCGGAAAACGATTTTACAATTTGCTCACTTTTATCCGTTGACCCGTCATTAATGATAATCACTTCAAAATTAACAAAAGATTGACTCAACACACTCTCAAGCGTTTGTTGAATTTCTTTTTCCTTATTGAAAAGCGGAATAATTATGGAAAATATGGGTTTCATGACTATTGCATTATTCTAATGAGCAAAGATAACCTAAGCGATAGATATCAAAAAAAACTAATTTTGGATTTGTACTCAATATATTTTTCTTTAAAAAGGGAGCTACAATTTTAAAACCAACTGCTACCAATTTTATTAATCCCATTTTTTTCAGTTTGAAATAAGCTTGCACTAACGGATTCATTTGGTCCACACCTTTTTCATGAAGAAGGTATTTTTTTCGGGATACAACTCCTTGCAACGCTTTTTGAAAATAAACTTCGTTTGTTTCTAATCCTAAATGAAGGATTGGGTTATCAAGATGAAGCACAGAAATATGATGTTGATAAAGTTGATATCCAAAATAAATATCCATGCCATAATTTTTCTCGTTGGCTTGGTAATTAAAGTTTAAAAAAATTGATTTTGGAACTAGCATATTTCCTGAGAACACGTAGGTATAGGGATTTTTATTTCGTTCAGAAGCATATTTTTCTTCTCGCTCTTTTCCATACCTATACCTTAAAATTTTTGTAGCATCAGTTGATTCCTTTTCATATTGATAGCCGCCAAAAATAACTGTGTTCGGTTGTATAGCATCTATATAATGTTTGATAAAAGCGGAAGTAACGGGAATCACATCTGCATCTAAAAATAATAACCAGTCGTATTTTGCTTGTTCTGCCAATCGTTGCCGAGTTCGCGTCCGTCCGACATTGGTTTGGTTAACGTTATAAATAGAGCTGGGTAAAGTTGAAATAACTTGATTTTCAATTTGATAATCATTATCAGATTGGTCATCCAAACAAATGATTTCAAAAGGAATTTGTGCTTTTAAGCATTGTTGATGCACATTTTTAACAAGTGCAAGAATAGCATAATTATAAGTCGGAATTAAAATGGATAGCATATTAAAGTCTTAATAATCCATATTTAAAAATACACCAAATTGCCCAAAAACCATCTTTCCAATTGATTTTTTTTCCTTCTTCATACGTTCTTCCGTAATAGGAAATGCCTACTTCATAAATTCGAATTTTGGGAATGCGAGCTATTTTTTGAGTGACTTCCGGTTCAAACCCAAAACGATTTTCATGCAAAGAAAGTGATTTTAGAAGGGTAGCATTAAATAATTTGTAACACGTTTCCATGTCAGTCAAGTTTAAATTGCTGAACATATTTGATAGGAAAGTCAAAAACCGATTGCCAATGGTATGCCAGAAAAATAAAATTCGATGGGGTTTTCCGCCCATAAACCGCGAACCATAAACCACGTCAGCATGACCGGCTAGCATTGGTTTTAATAAAACAGTATATTCCTCCGGGTCATATTCCAAATCAGCATCCTGAATGAGGATGAAATCACCGGTAGCTTTTGAAATTCCGTTGTGAATTGCGGCACCTTTGCCTTTGTTTACGTCATGCTTGTAATAATGAATGACAAATTCCGGATTATTAAATTGATAGGATAATAAGGTTGCTTCGGTTTCATCGGTTGAACAGTCATTCACTACAATGATTTCTTTCAAAACAGCCTCAGGTAATACAACGTCCTTAATTTTGTTTAAAATCAAATGAATTGTCCTTCCTTCATTGTAGGCAGGAATAATAATCGATAATTTTTTGGGATTGCTTTGGTTTTCCATACAATTGAAAATAATAACCTATTTTTGACTATTATTTTTAAAGCAGCAATTTAGCTTTTTTCAACCAATAGTGAACTTATTTTATTCAAATATATGACACTTTTTTTTCAAAAGTATTATTATCATTTCATACTCGTGACCGTTGGATTGCTTTGGTTGTTATTTTTATCAGCAATGTTGGATATTTCTGCTCAAACCTTGATATATCCTGACGCCGGTGATTATAACTTGTCTGCCACTAATTTGTATTTATATTTTCGTGGCCATTGTTATCGACCAATGCTGATGGCGGCTATATATGGTTTTCCATTGTTGTTTGGAGCTTCTGCCTTTGATTTGTATGGCATTGCGATATATATCAATATTTTTTTATGGTTAGCTACTATTTTAATTTTATTTGAATTACTTCAAACTTATGTAAGTGAGAAAATCGCATTTTTGATATCACTTTGTTTTGTTTTTTTTGTTAGCAATGCATTGTTTAATTTTCATTTATTAGCAGAAACCCCTTTTCTTTTTTTCCTGATTTCAGGGTTTTATTTTATTCAAAAGTATACTCAAACGAAGGTTTTTAAATGGCTCGTATTTGCTCTTTCCATCATCGTTTTAAGTATGTTAATCAAACCTGCCAGTAAGTTTTTTGCAATACTTATGCTACTCTACTTTGCCAAAATACTTTTTTCGCAGTATAAACAAAAAGTAATGGTTTTTTTGTACGCTTCTTTGGTTTTATGTTTTGTTCAAGCGGCTGGTTTAAAACACCAGTTTGGCGATTTTACCATTAGTTATATTGATAGTGTGACGTTTTATAATTACTTGTTTTCAAAAGCAGATTGTTATAGAAAAGGAGTAGAATACAATCAAATTAAGAATCCCAGAGCGGAATATTTATTCACTCACAAAGCCCATGAGCAAAAACAAATTGCCAATGCGGATATCAAAGAACAATTGTTGAACAACAAATGGAATTTGATAAAAGCGTACAGTCACAATTTTATGTGGAATTCTGTCACCGGTTCCATTTGCATCAATGGGTATTCAAACGTAAAGGGAAATCCAAATTTTGAAACCAACCAAACTATTTTATCTTGGATTTCTAAATACCAAAATCGATTAATAACGGGTTTAGGAATCGTGCTGACTTTGTTGTCGGTTTGGCAGTATTACAGAAAAGATACCTTTTTGCTTTTCGCCGGGCTTTTAATACTTTATATCATTGGAATATCAGGTATATCAAGTAATCAGGGCGATCGATTCCACCTGATAACTTATCCGTTTACCTTATTGCTGTTCGCAAAATACTTGAGTACTAAACCGTTCTTTGCACCACTTCAAAAATAGTGCTGTCTTCGCATTTCAACGTTTTGGATGGAAATTTCATAATCAACGCATAATCATGTGTTGCCATGATAATCGTTTTTCCGTTTTGATTAATTTTTCGCAATACTTCCATCACTTCCACACTGGTTTGCGGGTCAAGGTTTCCGGTCGGTTCATCTGCTAGAATTATTTCTGGATCGTTTAATAAGGCTCTGGCAATAGCAACCCGTTGTTGTTCTCCACCCGATAGTTGATGAGGCATTTTGTGTAGCATTGATTTCATGCCAACTTTTTCCATCACTTCATCAATTTTTTGCTTCATTTCAGTTGTTTCTTTCCAACCGGTTGCTTTCAAAACAAATTCTAGGTTATCAAAAACACTTCGGTCCGGCAGTAATTTGAAATCCTGAAAAACGATACCTATTTTTCTTCTCAAATACGGAATGTCATTTTCTTTAAGTTTAGCCAAATCAAAGTCAACTATAAAACCTTCGCCGTTGGTTAGTGGTAAATCGGCATAAAGTGTTTTCATAAAACTACTTTTCCCGGAACCTGTTTTTCCAATCACATAAATAAAATCACCGCGTTTCACATCTAAGTTGATGTTTTTCAAAATCATGTTGTTTTCTTGCGAAATATTGACGTTTTTTAACGATGCGATGGTGTTTGACATAAATTGACTATTTGATTGGTAAAAGTAGTAAGTTACCAATGGTTTTCAAAATTATTTTTTCAATTTAGTAAGGGTATAGATTCCACCTGCAAAAAGTACAACAGCAAGTCCTAAATATAAATAGCCTTCCTGTTTGCCTGATTCGTTAGAAGCATCAATTTTTAAACCCAATAAATTGACTGATTTGGAACTGTAAGTAATCTTTGTTGCACCGATGTAACCAATTCCCAAACTGATAATTTTTAAAAACCGCTCCTATAATTTTTGATGAATTCATTTTTTTTAAATTTAGTATTTCTACAAGATAATGAATTTAAGCATAGAATCAGCATTTCTGCCATTTATAAAAAATAGTGTGGCATAATTATTATAAGATATATATAAAACAATAGTTTTTATCTATTGAAAACTAATAATTATACGAGTTTATTTTGTTAAATTTGAGATTGTTAAATCATTAGATTGAAACTACTTTTTAAGGAATTAAAAGGTAGTTGTGTTTTGATATTTAATTTTTAAAACAAATTAATTTAAACTTAAAATAATAAATATGAACAATTCACAACCGGGAAAATGTCCGTTTGGTCACGGAGCCAATACTGAAACCAGCAATTCAGTAATGGAGTGGTGGCCTAAATCGCTTAATTTGGACATTCTTCATCAACATGACACAAAAACCAATCCGAATGGTGAAAACTTCAACTACGCAGAAGTCTTCAAAAAATTGGATTTAGAAGCTTTAAAAAATGATTTGAAAGCATTGTTGACCAACAGTCAAGATTGGTGGCCGGCTGATTGGGGACATTATGGCGGATTAATGATTCGGTTAGCTTGGCATGCTGCCGGAACTTATCGGGTGGCTGACGGTAGAGGGGGAAGCAACACAGGAAATCAACGTTTCGCCCCGCTGAACAGTTGGCCTGATAACGGAAATCTTGATAAAGCCAGAAGACTATTATGGCCTATTAAGAAAAAATACGGAAACAAAATTTCATGGGCTGATTTATTCATTTTAGCCGGAAACATGGCCTATGAATCGATGGGATTCAAAACCTTTGGTTTTGCCGGTGGCCGGGAAGATATTTGGCATCCGGAAAAAGATGTGTATTGGGGTGCAGAAAAAGAATGGTTGGCTAAAACAGGAGTAGAAGGAACTCGTTATAGTGGTGAACGTGACCTTGAAAATCCATTAGCAGCGGTAATGATGGGATTAATCTACGTAAACCCTGAAGGAGTAGACGGAAATCCGGATCCGTTAAAAACTGCTCATGACATGCGTATAACATTCAAACGAATGGCCATGAATGATGAAGAAACCGTTGCGTTAACTGCAGGTGGTCACACCGTTGGAAAAGCACATGGTAATGGAGATGCTTCCATTTTAGGTGAAAGCCCTGAAGGCGGTGACATCAAAGACCAAGGTTTTGGTTGGATGAATCCAAAAGGAAATGGAAACGCAGGTGATACCATAACCAGTGGTCTAGAGGGTGCTTGGACAACCAATCCAACTACATGGGATAATGGTTATTTTGAAATGCTTTTTAACCATGAATGGGAATTAAGAAAAAGCCCTGCAGGTGCTTGGCAATGGGAACCAATCAATATCAGAGAAGAAGACAGACCGATTGATGCTCATAACCCTTACGCTCGTCAAAACCCAATTATGACCGATGCTGACATGGCTTTAAAAGTGGACCCGGAATACAGAAAAATTTCTGAACGATTCAGAAATGATCCTGCTTATTTCAATGACGTTTTTGCCAGAGCTTGGTTCAAATTAACCCACCGCGATTTAGGTCCGAAAAATAGATACCTTGGTACCGATGCTCCAACAGAAGATTTGATTTGGCAAGACCCAATTCCAACGGTTGATTACAACTTATCTGAAAATGAAATTCAAGAATTAAAAGAGAAATTACTAAACAGTGGTTTAACGCAAGCAGAATTAATCAATACCGCTTGGGACAGTGCCCGAACTTTTAGAGGTTCTGATTTTAGAGGTGGTGCAAACGGGGCTCGCATTCGATTAGCTCCTCAAAAAGACTGGGAAGCTAACGAACCTCAACTTTTAAATAAAGTATTGACTAAGCTTGCTGAAATCCAAAGCGGATTAGCTAAAAAAGTAAGCATGGCTGATTTAATTGTTTTAGGTGGAACAGCCGCTGTTGAAAAAGCAGCAAAACTATCCGGTGTGAACATAACAGTACCTTTCAGTCCAGGTCGTGGTGATGCTACACAAGAAATGACTGATGTAGAATCGTTCGAAGTTTTAGAACCTCTACACGATGGTTTTAGAAACTGGCAGAAAAAGGATTATGTTGTTAACCCTGAAGAAATGTTATTAGACAAAACGCAACTTTTAGGACTAACAGCACCGGAAATGACCGTGTTAATAGGAGGGATGCGAGTTTTAGGTACCAACTTTGGAGGGACTAAGCATGGCGTTTTTACCGATAGAGTAGGTGTTTTATCGAATGATTTCTTTGTGAATTTGACTGACATGAACAATGCTTGGAAACCGGTTGCTTCTAATCTGTACAATATTGTAGACAGAAAAACCGGAGCAACAAAATGGACAGCCACCAGAGTAGATTTAGTGTTTGGTTCCAACTCCATTTTGCGTGGATATGCAGAATTTTATGCACAAGACGACAACAAAGAAAAATTTGTAAAAGATTTCGTGACCCTATGGAATAAAGTCATGAACCTTGACCGATTTGATTTAGCTTAACTTTAAAGTTTTGTAGAAATAATAAAAGGTAGTCTATTTTAGGCTACCTTTTTTATGCTATAGTATTTACTTGCAACTAAACAAAAAATAAAAGCACTTTGTAAAGAAACTGTTATTGAAAATGTAATTATTGTATGATATATTTTGTTTTATTAAGAACTCCAATCCGCTCAAATAGATGTAATTCCATTCCTT
Organism: Flavobacterium sp.; assembly: GCF_044361015.1. Taxonomy (GTDB): domain Bacteria; phylum Bacteroidota; class Bacteroidia; order Flavobacteriales; family Flavobacteriaceae; genus Flavobacterium. The sequence continues at coordinate 23,184 of NZ_JBIKJL010000015.1, read as the reverse complement.
TTTTCAAATCTCTACTGGCAGTTGCGGATGACAAATCTTTAAATACATTCATATAATCTTTTCTGGTAAATTCTTTTGTTCCAAGTTTTAGAAAGTATTCCAATCTATCTATATCTTTTAAAATACGATTGTTATAACTAAGTAAACTTTCTAATGACTTTTCAATAACACCAAGCATGTACTCAATAAATGCGGTTTACTTTCCTGATTTATCACTTAATACTAATGACCTTTAGTAATCATCTTGGGTTTTATTGATTAATGTTTTAAATGGTAAAAACTCAAAAATGGGATATTCATTCAATAATATCAAAGTTTGCCACAATCTTCCCATTCTGCCATTGCCATCTAAAAAAGGATGAAAAAATTCCATTTCATAATGAAAAACATAACTTTAAATCAAAGTTAATTCTTCAGGATCTTTCAGGTATTCAAACAAATCCTTCATTTATTCATTTTTACTTTCAAAAAAAATACTACTATTTTGAAATAAACGTTGTCAAAGTTCAAAAGGTTGACAACATCTTTTTTTAATTTTATTGCTCCGCAGGACGGCTTCGGAAATTATAAAGTTCTTATTATTCAGAATTTATTTGTGGGCACGAGCAAGATGCTAGGGCTATCGGAGTTATTTTTTCAGCTTAAAATTTATATTTAAAATATAATCCAGTTTCTAATATTGCTCCAGGTGATTCACTATTATAAGTCGATATTAGTCTAAAACCATATTCATAATTATCGTTTTGAGAAATAAATGCTCTTACACCTAAATCCATACCAAATCCATTACCATCATCTAAATTTAATTTATCATCGAAATCCATATAAGAAAAACCCATAATCGAGGCTATTCCAAACTTTGAATCTTCTGAATTAAATCTATAATCAACATTAAAATAGTATTTACTAACATTGTAATCATCGTTTATCAAATCGCTATCGATTGTTCCATTCATAAAACCTAAAATTAAATTAATTCGGCTTGATGCTTGGTAACCTATACCAGCTCCATATGCTAATCCTGCGTCGCTTTTAATTATCAGAGATGTTCCATACGCTTCCGCATTAAATTTCGATTGAGCGATAATTGTCATTGGTAAGAGTAATAAAATAAGTAAGATTGTTTTTTTCATTTTTTTTTCATTTTTATGGTTATTGTTGTGTTTAGTTACCGCTAACGTCAGCTCGTCTAAAAACCCTCCACCCGAACTGATTTTTATTATTTATGGAAGTAAATATATTAGTTTTACGGGACAATAAAAACCTATTTATTACTTTTTTAGGAACAACTATTACCTTAAAACGCTTGAAATGCCGACCATAAAAAATGAATTTAATCTGGATTTTCCGGGCATTCTATTTTGTCCTTTAAAAAACAATAAAAAAGCCAAATAAAACAAAAGGGATACGAATCCTTAACGGAAATCTACATTCAACTCAACCCATCTCTTTGCGAACCGCCGTATACGAGACCCGCTTGGTTTATACTGAGCTTGCCGAAGTATGAGGTGGTGTGAGAGGCTCTCCCTGTCAGTTTCTGACAGGGCAGTCTACTCGATTGTGCATAGTTTTACTACGACCTGTCTTTAAGATAATCTTTGATATCAGCTCTTAATTTTCCAATTTTTTCTTTATTATATTGAGAGCCTTTGTGTCTATCTTGTTTTCCTACAGCTATTTTCCAAAGGTAACTTTTCAGCAAGCTCCTTTCTTTTTGGTTTAATTCTATAGGAAGTCTAACACCTTTTATATTGTTTGTGCTATCATACTCAAAATATGGCGCAATAGCATCATTTATTTTATGAAAATAATTTTGCATAAATTTATTTTCGCTGTATTCTTCGCTAAATTTTCTTTCTAATTCATAATCAACTTCATATAAATTAATGATCTTAGTCCTCAAAGTATCATTTTTAATAGTTTCTAAACCTCTTGATTTTAAAGATTCATATCCTGATTTGTTTTGAACAACTATAATATCTCGAGAGAGTAGAAAATAAAATGCAACTAAGCTATCATTTTCAACAGACTTTCCGTCTAAAATCTCATTAAAATATTTGAGACTTCTAAATGTAATTTTATAATATTGTTCATCGTTGGCAATATCTATACTATCACGTTCTAATCCATTATAGATTTCTTCTATTATTTTGTTTTCAGCAATACGGTCTTTTCTATTGTCATTCCATCTATCCAATATAAAGGCTAGAGAAACAGCAAGGAAAATCGAAAGAAATTCGAACAAGTATTTTCGCATATTTTTAAATTTAATACGATTAGTTGTTTTCAATACTCAAATTTTTAAATTATCTACAACGTCAGTTCGTCTAAAAACCTCCATTCGAACTGATTTTAATTAATTATGAAGTAAATATATTAGTTTTACGGGACAATAAAAACCTTTTTTATAAAAAGGCAACTGATTATTTTGAAAAAGAAAAAGGTCGTAAAAAGCTTTAAAACGTCTTTTACCAATGAATAAAACCCTTCATGATTATAAGATTTATAGTTCCTACTCAGGCTGTTTCTTTGACTCAAAAATAGTAAAAACATTCTTTGATTGCTAGTACCACACGAAGGGATTTTGCGGGAGGGGGTGGTAAGCAGCACTTGGAAACGGCAAAAGCTAGGTGTATTGCAATCAAAACTCCAAATACAACCTACTGTCAAAACAGTTCGAGCCACTAAAATCAGAAAATGCCAATGTTGCAAAACGGGCAACTTGCATACTATTCTAATTTTTGACAAACGAGGACCGCCTGGGTGGTATCTTGGCGATAGCCAAAATTCAAGTTTCTATAAAAACTAATTGTATGGGTAAGGGAACTTATTCCCCTTAGTGAAGGAAAACACGATAAAAAACCAAGCAATACACTCCACAAAAAAAGAGGACTACTAATCCTCTTCTAAATCTTTATAAAAACACATCGAAAAACCCATAGTGGACGCACATGTAATCGGTGAGCCTGTCCTGAGTTTATCGAAGGGTTCAACAGGAGTTTCATTACTTCGTCCGTTCGCCGTTGGCTCGGGTGTTGGCTTTGCAAGCCCAACGAAACTCTAGCTATTGTGTGCTTTTATTCTTTATCATCCAATATTTTTAAAAGTTTTTGGTTTAAGTATAGTTTCTCTTTACCTACTTTTTCTGATTTCAAAAAACCGTTTTCTTCTAAGGTTATTAAATAGCTTCCCACTGTCTTTAAGTTTCCAATATTTTCGTCAATTAAGTTTTGACGTTTTATGTACGGTAAACGATATAAAATTTCTATCAGGTCTTTGGAATAAATTTTCGGCAACTTCTTTTTGATTTCGTTTGCCGTTTCTTCCATAGCCACCGTGATTTTAGAAAGCCTCTTTAATCCTTTATTGGCAGTTTCTTCAATCATATCCAACATATACAAGATGTAATCGTCCCATTCGTTTTTTTCGGTTATATCACGTAAACATCTATAATATTCACTTTTGTTTTTTATGATATATTCACTTAAGTAGATTGCGGGTGTGTTCAATAACCCTGAAATTTTTAGATATAAAAGTAACAAAATTCTTCCTGTTCTGCCATTTCCATCCGAAAAAGGGTGTATCGCTTCAAATTGATAGTGCAATATTGCCATTTTGATTAATGGGTCTATGGTCTCATCTTTGTTTATAAATTTTTCTAGGTTAGCTAGTTTCTCACGTATTATATTTTCTCCACTTGGTGGAGTGTATATAACTTCACCTTGGGTGTTGCTCAATGTAGTTCCAGGTGTATTTCTTATCGATGCTTTGTTTTGTTTTATACACTGAACAATTTTGATGCAAAGATTAGTTGTTATAAATGGTTTTGTTTTTAATTCCTCTAAACCTAACCAAAGAGCTTCCTTGTAGCTTAATACTTCTTTTGTAGCTAAGTTTTCAATTTTTCTATCCGCAACGAAAGATTTATAAAGTTCATCATTTGTTGTTATAATGTTTTCAACTTCTGAGCTTGCCTTTGCTTCTTGTAAATAAATAGTGTCTAAAAACAGAGTAGGGTTGGGTAAGTTGAGCAAAGTTCCATTCAGTTGTGCCAATACTCGTCCAGCTGAAATTGTTTTTCGAAGTATCTTCTTTGTTTCTATATCTACCTTTGGCGGTAACAAAGGCAAGTTGTTATAGGGTGTATTTCTGTCAAATTTTGTCATTATGTTCAAAGGTCTATTTTACTCTTGTTATTAATACAAGGGCAAAAATAATAAAAAATTACTCTTGTTTTACAAATAAAGGTAAAAATTACGCTCGTTCATTTTTTATGAAAGAAGATTAACTTGTGGACTGCTGCGATATAATAAGGAAAGATTCAACTGAATTTGGTTTGTTTTGTTTTGTAATTACTCTATTATTATTTATCACTTCTGTGCTAGTATTAATCGAAAAAGAAAAATTGGGCGAAAGACTAGGAAAGATCAGAAAATCAGATATTTCTGTTTCAGATTGCTGAAGAAAAAAATAGCTACTAATATGTTTTTTTAGTAAAGCGTGTTTAGGTTTAAAAATAGAAATATTCATAACTAACTATATTTGTCTTTGTGATTTAAAATTACAATCAAAGTCAGTTTTTCATAAACAAGATTCTTATGTATTTCACTTTTTATTGTCGAATTCAAAATTAGCGATTTTTAAATAATACTTTTTTCTGTATATGTTTTTATTTGCACAGTCTGCGGTACGGTTGCCCCTAACTAACGTATACCCGTTTAAACATTCACCAATCTTAATTTGGTTTATTTCCCTTTCTATTCCCAAAAATACTACAATTTTATAACAAACATTGTCAAAGTTCACAACGTTGTTAACGTCTGGGTTTCTATTTTATTGTTCCTTAGGGCGACTTCGGAGAGCGGGCAAGCGTATTCAGTACTGCTCCATGCATAGATACATGGTCAACTCTAACGGGGTTATCAGGAAAGGCCTTGTCTAAGCCATCCCGGTTCAACAGCCGGCCGTTGGGCATTACATTATCATCGTATCCGTAGCCCATAATTATTTCGCCTTTCAGTATTTTTCTTTCCTGTGCAAAGGTTTTTAAGTAGCAATGATGCTTTCAACATCTTTTGCTGGTCCGGATGGTGTAGGATATAATTTGCACTGATTGGCCACCAGCAATGAATTGGTGTAATGACTGTGTGCATCTAAAAAACCGGGTAAGAATGTTTTGCCTGCAAGGTCGTTCATTTGCGTGCTGTCGCCTTTCATTTTTAGGGCATCTTCCTTACTTCCGACAAAAACAATTTTTCCATCTTTTATGGCAACTGCTTCGGCATATTGTGCTTCTTTACCTTCCATGGTAATGATGTCCCCGCCAAAGTAAATAGCATCTGCGGAGGTGGTAACTTCTTGTTTTTTGCAGCTAACTAAAGCTAGTAAAAAACACTGCGAAAATTGTTTTTTTCATCTTATGACTTTTTAGTTGTTATTGTTTTTTATAAATTGATTTAGCTTCTTTACTAGTTTCTATAACCTGAATATCTTTTGGGGGTCAATGGATAGTTTTCTATTTCAATATTAAAACGAATACTGATACATCCACATAAACGTCACCCCTTGATTATCGTTTAGCGCTAAGTATTGAGTAGACTTATGGGTTAGCTCAATTCCGGTTGATACCGTTTTATTAACCTCCCAAATAACATTACCAAAATAGGTGCTGTTTTTCCAAACGCCAGCTCCCATTAAATCTTGCTTATTACATTCATCTTGTCCATATCCGAACCGGCTTTGTAGATTTTTTTGCCAGAAATAGGTGGCCTCTGTCCAAAATCCCTTACTACGGATTTCATTGTCGTTATCACCTTTAGTAGTTTGCAGTATAGTTCCCAGATAGTTGCCAAGGGCTTGACCGGCATATACTTCTCCCTGAATCCCGAATCGCTTTCCTAAACGAAGAGCATACTCACCGCATATTCCATTTACCTGAGGTTTATTTATACGGGTATTTACTATAACTCCCCCGAGGGTTTCATTTTTAAATACTCTATAACTACCTGTTATACCCGAAATAGCTAATTCAAATGCGTTGAAGGGTACCCAGGCATTATCATCTTTTTTGGTTTCATACTTAACAGCCCACTCTAAATTAGGAACGCCATTGTTTTCGGAATTGTTTCGGAGGTCTTTAGAAAAGTAAGTTGAAACTGGCTGAGAAGCGGCGAGTGTAATAGAGAGTTTACTGTTTTTTCCCGTTTCAATAAATCGGGTGGCCCGAAGCTGTCCTCTTGAGCTATTGCCTACACACCCCGAAGAGGCGAGGGCAAAATACCCATCAATCATATTAGGTATTCGCTCGGAAAAAACATCTACCTGTTGGCCCACAGCAAACCTCCACTGATCATTCTTCATATCCACATACATCATAGCGGGTAACAAGCCATAAGCAGGATCTGACAAATCGCGAATAACATAAAAAACCATTTTTGTACCCAACTTAAATGAACCCATTTGAGGTCCGTCGGCAGCCAGATAAATGGTACTGGCTCGGGCATTGATATCAAAGGTTCCCTCTACCCCTGTGGCATCTTTTGGTAAAAGCAAATAGGCCGTTCCTGTACTGGGGGCTGGTCTACGATTGGTAAGCAGCATCGTTGTTTTTAAGTTTGCCCCAAAATAAACATTTATCGAGCTATCTGCTAAGCTGAAAATGGGCTTAGGAGTTTGTGAAAATCCGTGTTTGAACCAAGCGACCAAGAGGAAATAAATAATTATATTTTTTTTCATAACAAAGTTAGCATGCATGATTGATTTTTTTACTTCTCAAAAATATAATCAAAACTTTTATTGAGCACTTTGTACTAATCTAGCTACTATTTTTTGTTGGCTTTTACTTAATGGCTTTTGTTGGCCGGTTTCGTGGTGATGATCGTTCATGCTAACCAGGGTATAAGCCCTAGGATGAAATTGGCGAGGGTATTGGCGTACACGATGATCGCTCATGCTAACCGGGGTATAAGCCCTAGGGGAACTTAGCTTAAAAATAGACTTTCCTTCTTTGATGGTTTGAACCACATTAATATCTGTAATTTTTGCAGGAGACACTTTGAGGGGATTATAATCTAGAATAACAAAATCAGCCAATTTACCGGCTTGAAGGGTTCCTTTGCTTTTTTCTTCCTTAATTTGATAAGCAGCGGCTGATGTAACTGCTTGCAGTGCCTGATAGGGAGAAATTCGTTGATCGGCGCCTAACACTTTTCCAGAACTGGTTACTCTATTCACGGCTGCCGATATCAGGGGCATTATCATAGGTGGAGTAATTGGCGCATCATGAGAAAGCGTGAAAGGAACGCCGGCTTTTAGCATAGACTGTGCTGCCATCCCATTGGAGGCACGTTTTGTTCCCCATATTATTTCTATCTCATCTCCCTGTCCATATAAGCCAAAAGATAAGAAAGACGGGATTGCACCCACTGCTTTCATTCGGGCAATTTGATCGGGCCTTGCGTAACCACAATGAACAAAAACCGGCCTATGGTCGCTCATGCCATGTTTTTTAATGGCAGCTTCAATTGCCCTCAACGCCTGCTCAATTGCCTCATCACCCATCACATGCATATTGATTTGCATATTGGTTTTCCAATACTTGTCAAAAAACGAAAAAATTAGTGAATCCGGAATCTGTCCATATCCTTTAAAGCCGGGCTCTCTTCCGGGCGGAGGAGTGGCATATGCATCAGACATCCAGGCCATAACCGGATTTCCATCTAACCATAATTTTATTCCCCCCAATCTTACTCGATTTATATATCGCTTATCTAAGTCAACACGCTTGCTAAGTAATTTGGTTGCATTTTTAGTTGACTTAGGTGAATAGGATTCGCTAACTCCATACGCAGCATTAACGACATCATCCGTTGCAGATTCTTTAGAAAAAACCACCAAATCTATAGGCAATATTTTCTTTTCTATGGCATTTTCAACAATAGAAATATCGTCTGCCCCTAAACCCAATCCGCATTCCATAGCGGTGGTTTGTCCATTACTAACCCAAAACTCACTCGCTCCTTTAATTACTTTATCAGCAGCTTCTCCTGTAAATGCGGGGCGTTGGTTTCTCACATCAATAAGGGCAGTTTCTTCCATGGGACCTGAGGGCATTTTACTGCCTTTTTCTCTAATGTATTCTCCACCGGCAGGATCAACTGTTTTCTCGTCTATATGTAAAAGTTTCATCAGCGCATGGTTCATAGAACCACCATGCCCCGAAGCATGAACAATAAGTACGGGTCTATCCATGGAGATTTGATCTAATTCATCCGCAGTTGGATGTCGAAGCTCTTCCATTTTTAGAGGAGCATACCCCATACCCACAATCCATCCATCTCCAGGAACCTGAGCAATATGCGATTTCATGCGCTTAATAATTTCCGGAATATCTTTCACACCAGTTAAGGATTGATCCATTAGGTTTTTCCCGTAATAAACCATATGTCCATGGGCATCAATAAAACCAGGGAGCAATGTTTTGCCTTGCAGGTCGTTCATAACCGTGTTATCACCCTTCATTTTTTCTGCTTCCGATTTGCTACCTACAAAAATAATCTTGCCCTCTTTTATGGCAACTGCTTCGGCATATTGTGCCTCTTTACCTTCCATGGTAATGATATCCCCGCCAAAATAAATAGCATCTGCGGAGTTGGTAACTTCTTGTTTTTTGCAGCTAACTAAAAATAGTAAAAAGCATGCGATAATTGATTTTTTCATTTTATGACTTTTTAGTTGTTATTGTTTTTTATAAATTGATTTACCTTCTTTAATGGTCTCCAACACTTTTATATCCTTAATTTCTATGGGTGCAACTTTCAAAGGATTTTTATCCAATATTACAATGTCGGCCAGTTTACCCGCCTTCAAACTGCCTTTAGTATTTTCTTCGAAATACTGATAAGCACCGTTGATGGTGAGAGCTTTTAACCCACGATAGGCATCAATTCGTTGCGCTCCGCCCACTACAACCCCATTACGGGAAATTCGGTTTACCGAAGTCCACAATAAAAACAATTGATCCATTGGGGTTACACTGGCATCGGTATGGTTGGTTGCAATGATATCCATGTCCATGGCTGATTTCATAGGGCTAAGAAAACTCGCTCTTTCCATACCCAAATTGGCAATATGCACATCGCCCCAATAGAAAGTATGGTTGGTAAAAAAGCTTGGCAACATTTTATATTTCTTATAACTATCGAGTTGGTCGGGTCGCATAATTTGGGAGTGGATAATCACAGTGCGTCGATCTGCAGTACTGTCATTCAGTTTTCGCATGGCATACTCATGACCTTTTATCATCATATCAATAGAGGCATCGCCATTGCAATGCGAATACAGTTGCACTTTGTTGGAGTAACAACCCAGCATCAGTTCATTTATTTGTTTCTGTATCAGATTTGGAAAGCCCTTACAGTCGTGACTACATCCCGGTACAGGCGTTAAATAGGATTTTGTAAGAAAGGCGGTTTTCCCTTGTGGTGAACCATCTGTAGCAATTTTCAGCCCACAATATTTCAAATGATTATTGTAAACACCCCATTTAATTTTTCCCGTTCCCAATAACTCTTTCGCCATTTGAAAAGATGGGGCTGCTTGCAAATCGATAAACAGCAGTTTGGCAGCAGCAGCTTTCGCCAGTAAAGGCATTTTTTCGGGAGTCACTAAATGTTCTGCAGCGGTGGTTACGCCACAACTGGCATAATATTCTTGTGCCGCTTTTATTTTTTTAAATTCCTGTTCATCTGATAATACCGTTTTGGTTAAGGGCATAAAAGACACCATGGCCATTTCCTGTACCAGGCCTTCCAAATCGTTGCTTCCTTTTTTGCGAATAAATGTACCGCCAGAAGGATCTTTTGTTGCTGCTGAAATACCAGCTAGTTTAAAAGCGAGAGTATTGGCCACTAGCATATGGCCCGATGTATGAATTAATACCACAGGATTGGTCGGAAAGGCAGCATCCAATTCGGCTGCAGTGGGATGTCTTTTTTCACTTAAAAAATCCTGGTCATATCCCCAGCCAATTAATAAGCTGGTATCACTGAATTGTTGTTTTGTTTTCAATGCTTTTAGGGCAGCAACAATGTCGGGGATTGTGGCTACAGTACCTACCGGTGCGGGGCTAAGGTTGGCCTGCATCGTACCATCGGCAATCGTCAATAAGTGGCTATGGCAGTCAATAAAACCCGGTAATAATGTTTTGCCTTGCAGGTCATTCATAACCGTATTATCGCCCTTCATTTTTTCTGCTTCCGATTTGCTTCCTACAAAAACAATCTTACCCTTTTTTATGGCAACAGCTTCGGCATACTGTGCCTCATTGCCTTCCATGGTAATGATATCCCCGCCAAAATAAATAGCATCTGCGGGATTGGTAACTTCTTGTTTTTTGCAACTAACTATTCCTAAAAAGGAAATAAAAATTACGAAGAGATTGATTTGTTTCATGATTGTTTTGTTTTTTTATATTTTACTTTCAAAACCCATATGCAGCAATATCGATTATTCATGATTTTGAATATGTTTTATAGTCAACGTATTGCGACTTTTAAATGCTACTTTTTCGATTACTGAAAAAACGAAGTTAAGATTTTTTTTTTTTTTGCAATAAATGATTTATGTTTTTTTTTCAATAAATAAAAAATCCTACTTATCTTTAAGCAGGATTTTTAATCTTCATGAATAGCCAATAGTAGCTATTAAAACTTGAAACCAAAGCTGAAATATATTGAATTAAGCTGATCAACTTTTTGTTCTACGCCGTCTTTTTTCATTTTACTTATGTCGCCCTGACTTTCAAATCCAATACCGATGCTCGTTTTATCCGAAATTAAAAATTTTATCCCGGTATTAAAAACTATACCATAATTCCAACCTAAGTTTTTTGTAGTAGTACTTCCGGTAATGGTTTGAAGTTCTGATTTTAGCAATGTACCTACTTACCTTTATTTGACAAATAAAGCGTTTGCAACGCGGGTCTAAAAACATTTTATCTAATATAGTATTTCTGAGAAAACAATGATATCAAAAAGGAAGCTTCATTATTACTATTGTTAAATTAAACCGCATTGCAAATGCTAGGATTATTGTTCTAATTTGAGTAGGTACTCGTCACAGACGAGCACTCAATGTCATTAAGTTAGTGTGTTAAATTGTTGAATATCAGGTATTTATCTTTGTTTTTTAGTAAATAATTTCGTATATTTATTTGATAATCAAATAGTTATTTAATATTATGAAAAAAAACACCTATATTTATTTTTGATATTTTAAAGAAAGAGATTTGCAATCCAGAGCTTATTGAAAAGTATAAAATGTCAAGAAAACATTTTACAAGAACTAGAAAGCAAACATTTTCTACTACACTACTTTTTATGATGAATTTTTTAAGAAAAAGTCTTTCTCTAGAAATTGAAAACTTTGTAAAGCACCTTAAGTTTTTTACTGGAAATAATAAACTTACATATTTTTCGAAAAGTGCATTTGTGCAATGTCGCAATAAAATTCATCCTGAAGTTTTTAAACATCTGAATAATACGTTGGTTAACGAATTTTATACGGATAATGATGCTTCAATAAAGTTATGGAAAGGATTTCGATTATTATCAGTTGATGGTTCAAGAATGACATTACCTAATACCGAAGAACTTAAAAATGAATATGGTTTAGCCAAAAATCAAAACCCATCAGGAGTGGTTCAGGCAAGAATTTCTGTTTTATATGATGTTTTAAACAAATTTGTATTAGATGGTAAATTGGCTCCACTTTCGGTTGGAGAGCTTGCTTCTGCAATTAAGCACCTTGAATGCACAAGGCCTAAAGATTTAATTATTTACGACAGAGGTTATCCTTCATTTCAATTAATCTTTGAGCATTATCAAAGGAATATTGATTTTGTAATTCGAGTAAAAAAGGATTTCAACAATGAAACTATAGCTTTTTATGAAAGTGGATATAAAACTAAAATTGTAAAAATATATCCTGGCAAGAACACTAAAATTAGTGATAAACCATATAATCATCAAACACATCAAATGGTAAGACTCGTTAGAGTAGAACTTCCAAATGGAGAACCTGAGATACTTATAACATCACTTTTAGACAATGTGAAATATCCGTCTAAAATTTTTAAAAATCTATATTTTCAAAGATGGGATGTAGAAAAGTTTTATGATGAGTTTAAGAACAAACTTAAAGCAGAACATTTTTCGGGATATTCAAAACATAGTATTTTACAAGATTTTTATGTAGCACTCTTTGTATCAAATATCCAAAGCCTAATTGTAGGCGAAATAAATGAAGAATTGCATCTAAACAACAAAACTAAATATGTTTATAAAGTGAATAACAATCTATCATACGGATTGCTTAAAGACAGAATAGTTACATTATTTTATTCCGACACTAAAACAGAACTAATATTTTCAGAATTAAGAGAACTTTTTTATAAGCACCTAATTCCAATACGACCCGACAGAAAATTTGAACGACAGAAGGATAAATATCGTAATAGGCAAAAACCAAAAGTGCCTAAAAACATGAAAGATACATTGTGATTTTTGCTTAACTTAATGACATTGGACGAGCACCAGCTGGGGTTCTTAGAGCGGGAGTAACTACCATGCGATAGGAATGCTACGCCAGTCGCTTTGCTCTAGTCGAGCGGGAGGGGGTGCGTGAGGGGTAAAATCACATCGAAATCCCCATAGTGGACGGACAGTAATCGGTGAGCCTGTCCTGAGTTTATCGAAGGGTTCAACAGGAGTTTCATTACTTCGTCCGTTCGCCGTTGGCTCGGGTGTTGGCTTTGCAAGCCCAACGAAACTCTAGCTAATGTGCAACGTTTTTTTCTTTTCTAATTTTGTTTATTCTATTTACTTCACTTAGTTTTTCACTTAACTCATTTTCTATATCGTAGTCATCTTGAATACCCAACCAAAATTTTGCCGAGTTTCCGAAATATGCACTCAATCTTACAGCAGTATCAGCAGAAATTCTTCTGTTACCTTTAATTATTTCAGAAACTCTCGTTTGAGGAATATCTAAATCTTTAGAAAGTCTGTATTGAGTAATTTGAAGAGGTATTAAAAATTCTTCTAATAAAATTTCTCCGGGTGTTATGTTTTTTAGCTTCTCCATTTTTTTTAATTTTAATGATAATCTATAATTTCAACTTCTAGAGCATTTCCATTGTCCCATTTGAAAATAATTCTCCATTGATTATTAATTCTTATACTGTTAAACTCTTTCAAATTGCCTTTTAGTTTTTCGAGTCTATTTGCTGGAGGAATTCTCAAATCATTAACATCTATTGAGTTATTGATCATTCTCAATTTTCTTCTTGCGGTATCTTGAATTTCTCTAGGAAGTTTTTTTGAAACAATTCCATTCCAAATTTTTTCAGTTTCTTTATCTTTAAATGAAACAATCATACTCTTTTCCGTTACTAACGTCAAAGATAAGTATTAATTTGTTAAGTTTTTCATTTAAGCAGGATTTTTTCAAAAATGTTGTATAACGTCAGTTCGTCTAAAAACCCTCATCCGAACTAATTTTTATTAAATATGAAGTAAATATATTGGTTTTACGGGACAATAAAAACCTATTTTATTACTTTTTTAGGAGCAACTATTACTTTGAAACGCTTGAAATGCCTTCCACAAAAATAGAACTTAATCTGGATTTTCCGGGCATTCTATTTGTCCTTTAAAAAACAATAAAAAAGCCAAATAAAACAAAAAGGATACGAATCCCTAACGGAAATCTACATTCAACTCAACCCATCTCTTTGCGAACCGCCGTATACGAGACCTGCTTGGTTTATACTGAGCTTGCCGAAGTATGAGGTGGTGTGAGAGGCTCTCCCTGTCAGTTTCTGACAGGGCAGTCTACTCGATTATGCTTTCGTGCTAACTAATTATACTTTCGAACTAATCTTAATAATAAATTTAAATTTTTAAATTATTTTATTTCTTCAATATCTTCCAATTGCCAAGTCTTATCAAAGTAAGTTTCAGTTGGCCCGTAAAAACGGAAGTATGGAAACCAACCTTTGCCTGGTAATGTTTTAATATAATTTTTATTAGCACCTTTAGGTTTTGTAGGGCCAAAGTAAATATCAACAGAACCATCAGCATTTTTCTCAATATCTTTTCTTGAAGACATGTCTGCAGAACCTTGATCGGTTACCAATGGTCCTCTTGTAACATTATCATATAATGTAATTGACCAAAATTGTTTAACTGGTGCATTGGCTGGAACATGAAAATGGTAACTCTTTGAACCCACAAGCCATTTACCTGCTTTGTCTTTTGAAGTTTCCAAATAAACCTGACCAAATCCTAATATTCTTCCTTGCATTCCTGTGCTGTTTCCAATGGCTTCATAAAACCATGAAGCTCTTTGATCCAGTTGGGTATAATTACTGTCTTCTTGATTTAATTCAACCATGTTAGCATACTCCCAATGCTTGTCCTTCCAAACAATTGATCCGTCAAATCTTTTCTCATAAGCATTGGCCCGAGCGGTCAATTCACCCACTATGGCTGCCTCGTTAAAAATTTTGGTCAAGCGCTCATCCGGTTGAAAAGCTTTACCTTTTTCAATTCCAAGTGAAGCCATCATACCATAAATAACCCTGTCACGGGTTTGTACAGGTTCTGGTTCAAGTGCTTCAGCCACCATTTTAAAATAGTTCGCATCAGTAGGTTGTGCAGATGTCCATGCTTTACCATTTACAGGAACAAAATTAGTTACAGTGGCCTTTGATCTGTCGTTCCAACTGTAAATTTTAAATTTCCTAATAGTCTCCTCAGCAATTTTTGGATTTGGGTCTAATGCTCTGGTGCCAAACCACACTTGTACAGTAGGAGAAATATAAACCCTGTAACCTGGAGCAGCAATCATTTTAGAACCAGGAGGAAGAAACAAATATTTACCTCCTGCACCTTTGTCGGGTCCGGTTTGACCAATATCTGTAATAGGCTGCTGCCAAAGATCAAGAAGACCACCCGCTATTAATCCTGCTGGTGCATCGATAACGAATGCACCTTGCTTGTCGAAGTTCCAAAAGCTAAATGCATAAAGCGTTGTAATGTTTGGTGTAAGCATACCACTTTTATCTTTAAGGTCAAAAAACATCGATATCTCACCGTCTTTTATACCAAGTTGATCACGTTGAGCAAGGTGCAATCCATGAAAGCCAACCATTGGCAATGCCCAAGTGTGTATCTGACATGCCCTTTGAAAATCCCTTTCATCATAGAGTTTTGTAATAGCATCTTCTGAAGGATAACCACTTTCTAATTTTAAATCACCAAATCGTGTAACAATATTGTCACCTGTTTGTTTTTGCTCTGTATTATCGGTGTTGGAAGTTGCTACTTTTTCTTTCTGATTGCAGCTGATAGTAATTGTTACTATTAATAAAGATAGTAACCCTGTAATTTTAGTTTTGTGTTTCATTTCTTTCGTTTTACTTATTAATTAATTATTTATTGACTATTTATTAAGGTATTAAGTTATAAATGTATCCGCACCAAGCATGACATATAACGATTTGCATGCTAGCGATGTGCCCGAAACCGGAGCACCGAACTGCCAACCTAGAACAAATTTACAAAAGAAATCCGAACTTCCAATTTAACGCTGAACAATCGGCAATCGCTCGTATGCTTTTAGTGGCAGGCAAATCTGTCTTTTTCGTAATTTGTTAACGCTTTTTAAGTCTTAATAGAAATTGGTTTGATGTTCTTTTAACCATTTTGTTATAAACACAATCTGACCTGTATGAAATGAGAAGTGTTCTGTAATATGTATTAAAACTGAAACGCCTGTTTCCTGTTGATTCTGTAGCGGTAGAATATCCAATAACTTATCATTGGTAACTGATTGAATACAAGAGCGTAATTCTTCGCTTAAATTAGTCAGCATAAGTATAAGTTCTTCTTTACTATGTGTTTTTTCAGCATCAAATTCTAATTGCCTATTTCTCAAAAAAGGTTTTCCACCAATAGAGTCAAGAATCCATTGATTCAAATTGCCATTCAGGTGCAATACCAAATTACCAACACTATTAGACTGACTATTTGGGTGATACCAAATTTCTTCTTCATTTAACATTTCGAGGCATTTAATGACACGAGGAAAATTTTCATCTATCAAGTATCTTACAATATTATCGATAAAAGCATTCTGAAGTTGAGTTTCATTATTGTTCATAATAGGTTCATTTATTTTTAAATTTTTGTAAATATAAATTGTTGTCCTAGTTTTCAATTAATTGTATACCTTTTCTAACTGGCGGCCAATGCTTGCCACCAACGTCAGTTCTTCTAAAAATCCTCCACCCGAACTGATTTTTATTATTTATGGAAGTAAATATATTGGTTTTACGTAATAATAAAAACCTTTTTTATAAAAAGGTAGCTGATTATTTTGAAAAAGAAAAAGGTCGTAACAAGGCTTAAAAACGTCTTTTACAAACCAAAAAAACAAAGCCAATACTTTGAGGTACTGTTTGAGCGTGTTTTGGTCAATGAGATTAAAAATTCGTTTAAGATTGTAGGCTGTAAAAATAAGTCCCACATCAGCCGAGGCATGTTTGATGGTTTTTTTAGTCATGATATAATAGAAGTCCCATTGTCTTTTTATAGTTCCGTAAGGGTGTTCCACAATGGCCTGCCTTCTGAGGTAGGTTTCATAATTGTTTTCTATTCTAACCTTGTTTTGATAAATTAAATCGGCATGCTCAGAACGTTCTATGAGTCGGCTTTTGGCGTTTGGTACATTTAGAAAACAACTCACAGGTTACAAAAGCACTGTTACCAACTGCCTTTCTTTCGTCCATTGGCTTTAATCAAATTTAAGTCCGAGTGCTTCTATATGTATCTTGTCAATTTTACAATTTTTCACTTCTACAGCATTAATAATTTTATCTATTACATTTACTGTCGTTTCGGCACTTGGTTTTTTAGAACCTTTCACGTTCGTTAACCAGTCCATTACATCCCGCATTTCATTGTCCATATGAAACTGTAGAACCGACATGTGTAAATCCTCAAATGGAATAAAAATCCATCTTCCATAGTAAGGTGGTCTTTTCTTTTCTTCTTTTGTAGTTGAAAGTTCTATAGACTTCCATGTGTACATTGCCCAACCATCAATTTCACTCGAGTTGTTCATTAAATCAACTTGTTGTTTAATTGCCGATAATCGGTTGATTCCAAATTCTCCACAGAATATTGGACGTTGTGTTGTTTCTGCTCTTCCTAAGTGTTTTGGTAATTGCTTCTCAATTTTATTCCCAAACCAACTGTAAAAATGAAATTGATAACAAGCATTAGAATCTAAAAGGCTATCATATTTTGAAAGAACATCCAGTTTTGTCGCATAGTGATTGCCTTCATAAATAATCATATGATTCGGGTCGTATTTTCTTATTGAGGTAGTTATTTTTTGATATAAATCAATTAATTCCTTTTCTCGTTTCCGATTGATGTTTGGCTCATTGATTAAATCGTACCCTAAAATGATTTGTTCGTCTTTGTAATGTTGAGCTATTTCCGACCATATAGCAGCTGTCTTTAGCTTTGCTTCTTCAGAGTCCCACAAAACTGTTGCTCCTGTCGTATAGTTTGAAACCCATAAAGTATTTTGAGGCTTAGCGGCATGAATCATTGAAAGTATAATGGCTACCTTGTTTTCTTTAAAAGTGGGTAAAAGATTATCTAAAGTAGAAAATAGCACATTCTTAATAGAGTCGTTGACAAATGACTCCGCTGAAAAACCAACTCTTACAGAATTAAACCCCATTTTCTTCATAAGACGAATATCTTCTTCAGTTATGAAATGCTCCATCATCTGTTTCGAAAAATTGCCGTAAGCATTCGTACTGAGAATCTCATTCAAATTTTCCGCTGTAATTTTATGTACATTTTGTGCACCCCCAAAAATGTAATTCTCTTGGTAAAGCCAACAACTGACATTTGTAGCTTTAATGATGAAACGATTACCATTTGGATCTATAATATCACCCTTAATTCTGCGAAAATATTTTGCCTCATTCGACTGAGAAAAAGCCGAAATGGTTAAACTTAGAAAAAATGTAAGCACTATTATTTTATTCATATTCTGCTTTTTTGTCTAAGGTTGCAGCCAACGTCAGTTCGTCTAAAAACCTCCATCCGAACTGATTTTAATTAATTATGAAGTAAATATATTGGTTTTACGTGACAATAAAAACCTATTTGTTACTTTTTTAGGAACAACTATTACTTTGAAACGCTTGAAATGCCTTCCACAAAAAAAGAATTTAATCTAAATTTTAGGTGCATTCTATTTGTCCTTTAAAAAACAATAAAAAAGCCAAATAAAACAAAAGGGATACGAATCCTTAACGGAAATCTACATTCAACTTAACCCATCTCTTTGCGAACCGCCGAGTACGTGACCTGCTTGGTTTATACTGAGCTTGCCGAAGTATGAGGTGGTGTGAGAGGCGCACTCCGTCAGTTTCTGGCGGAGCCGTCTACTCGATTAGCGGTTCGTTGTTTTTTATTTCAAAATGTATTTATTTGTAATTTCTTTCTCGACTATTATTTTAGGGACTTTGTCAATATATTCAATTTTAAATTCGTCAATTAAATCTTCATTTTCAATTTCAAAATCTACTCCATTAATTATATGCTTTTGAAAAAAGTAAGTTACGTCTTTGTTAAGATAATTTTGTACAATTTCT
Organism: Flavobacterium sp.; assembly: GCF_044361015.1. Lineage (GTDB taxonomy): Bacteria > Bacteroidota > Bacteroidia > Flavobacteriales > Flavobacteriaceae > Flavobacterium. Next base: position 4,442 of record NZ_JBIKJL010000015.1, on the reverse strand, counting down.
AAAAATAGCTCATCGCTAAACTTCCTATTTTCAGTTGTACAAGTTTTTAAAACATCTCTCATTAAGTCGTCTAAAGATTTTGTGTAATTATTTTCCTTTAAAATTTGATTGTCTAACCAAAAAGCAAAAATAGCGCCTCTCAGGTATGGTATTTTTTCAATATTCCGGTTTGTCCAATATTCATCTTGAATTATATAATTTGGTTTATTTCTTTCGGGATTTTCCCAATGTGCTTTTAGTACATCTCGGTTAAAATAATCAAGCCATTCCTTTAAAGAAATATCATTGTTGCGTAACCTATTTTTATATGTGTAATAATCGGTAAACCCTTCGCTAAACCATTTATTTAAATCTCCATTTTTCATTGAAATTTTCCCTCCAATCCAATCATGCATCATTTCATGATTGAAGATGTATGATATATCTAAAAAACTATTAAAAGGATTGTTTGTAGATTGGATTAAAAATCCGTTGGCTACACTTGACCCTCTAATACTTTGGCCTTTATAAAGACTGTCTGTTTGCGTTATGGTTGGTGTAATGATAACTGTATAATAGTCAAAATTATTATCTTGCCAAAACTCTCTTTGGGTTGAAATTGTCTTTTTTAATGTTTCAAAAAGATGTTCATCTGTGTATTCTCCCATCCAATTGCCTCTTATTGCAAAATAAACAGGATTATGTAAATAATTGAATGATCTAATTCTGTAATCTCCACCAACAAATAATGAATTATAAAATTCACTCCAGAGTCTTACTTTTAACTTTTGACTTAACTGTTGCGATCCGAATGTGTTATGTATTATGAAACTTTTTGGAAAATTAACCCATTCAATATCTGCAATAATTTGAGGATCTTCAATGTTAGTTTCAATCATTTCTTCAGGAACAACGAACAAACTTTGTCCTAAAATATTAAAATAATTCATTCTTAACTGCGGTCTGTATCTTGCTTTATGGTTTTCTTCTTTTATGTCTTGTACGATGTGATATGAGAAACTAATATTTTTCTCATGTGGGTGATAAACAACAATTCTATTGCTATCAGCTAGAATTTTAAATGTGTACTTAGGGTTTTCTTTTTCAATCAATATCAAACAGTTTGTAAGATTGGTTTCTCCCCAAACTTCGTTGGAATATCGAAAATATGTAGAGTCAGATGCTTTTTTTGAAGAAAATAAAACTTGTATTTTTAATCCTTCATTTTGAAGATTATCCGAATAAAATATTTTGTAATTTATTTTGGTTTGTCCAAAAGTTAAAGTTGTCGTTAAGGTTAATAATAAAAGTATAAAAATATTTTTCATTTTTTTCGAGCTTAATCTTTTTTGTCTGAAGTTCAATGACCGCTAACGTTTCGGCCTTGGCGAAGTGGCGGTTCAAAAAGCACAAATGTTCAAGCTAGCACAAAGGTAAGTAAAAATACCTAAAGTTTCATCCTAGCACCGAACCCGCCATTTTGCCAAACTGCTTGTGTGTGCCCTGCATATGCAGGACACACCCCGAAAGCTTTTCAAATAGTTCAAAAATACAAATTTTGACTACAAAAACTAATTCTCGGGGTGTTATTTTTCCAGAGGGTGTAAGTCCCTTAACCGCGAGAGTAACGTCTCGAAGGTTTAGCACGTGGCAAGGTGGTTTATCGTGAGGTATGCACTGAAGGAAGCAGGACTACAGAATCAGGTACTGACGAACAGAAATGTCATAAGAGGCAATTTAAAGCGGATAAGCGTCCACAGCAACGCAACGTCCAAAGAATACCAAACTTTAATTTGTAGATGACGCAGGCATTGGAGGAAGGAAAAAGCGGTTACCAGGGGAGGTCTCTTAGATTACGAGTTAGTCACAAAGAGAAGTCAGCAGAGGTCATAGTACTTGAAGGCAAACGAGATGCGAATAGATACCGCATAGGACTCACAAACAAGGAAGGACTGAACGTAAATCTCCAAGAAATTCGACTAGGAAAGTTATCTTAGCCTAGTCTTAAAGTAAAGTTATGGATAGCTCAAAAGGTGTAAAGAGCTTTTGATTGATGATTTACGAACCGCCGAGTACGTGAGCCGTACGCTCGGTGGTGTGAGAGGCTCTCCCTGCTAGTTTCTGGCAGGGCAGTCTACTCGATTGGCAGTAGTTGTTCTATTTGATATCATTTTCACATATCAATTTTTATAATTCCAAATATTTGCCCAATTGCAATTCCAGAGAAAATTAAGCCTCCAAAAATCATAAAAATTACACTTCCATAATTAAATTTTTTTTCTTTTTCCATAATAAACAATTCAGGATTTTTTGGACTGTACAATATTTCAATATTTTTGTTTATGTTATTTTGATAAGTTTTTACTATACTTAAATCAGTTGAAGCGTAATAATGTGGTTTTTTTGTTATAAGGTTTCCCTCTAAGGTTTTGAATTCAATAATTGGTGTTTTATGACTATCTTCGTCTTTTTCGTATGATAATATTTTGCCATTAGTTTTTATTCCTTTTTTGTTAATGTAGTCAAAAAAAATTAAGCTATTTACAGAATAGTACATCAAAAGTATTCCTAAAATTAAAAAGCAAAATATTGGTTTATAAAACAGAAAGAAAGCAAATAAAGTAACAATAAAATACCCGTAAATTTTTTTCTGTTCCATTTCATTTTTTTTTCTTAACCTTAATTTTTTCGCGGTCTGAGATACAATTACTGCCAACGTTTTTGGGCTTGGCGAAGGTGGGGTTTAGAAAGTACCAAAGTTCAAATTTAGTACAAAAGCTAATAGAAAGTACAAATGTTCAGCCTAGTACTAAAGCCCCACTTTTGCCAAACCCATGTGTGTGCCCTGCATCCGCAGGACACACCCCGAAAGCTTTTCAAATAGTTCAAAAATACAAATTTTGACTACAAAAACTAATTTTCGGGGTGTTATTTTTCCAGAGGGTGTGAGTCCCTTAGTCGCGAGAGTAACGTCTCGAATGTTTAGTAAGCTGCAAGGTGGTTTATCGTGAGGTATGCACTAAAGGAAGCAGGACTACAAAATCCGGTACTGACGAACAGAAATGTCATAAAAGGCAATTTAAAGCGGATAATCGTCCACAGCAACGTAACGTCCAAAGTTTACCAAAACTTTAATTTGTAGATGGCGCAGGGATTGGAGGAAGGAAAAAGCGGTTACCAGGAGGGCGGAGCGTTAAGAAAATGTCCGGTGGACATTTTTAGCGAACGAGCCAGGCGGCGGGGTGGCAAAGGATTACGAGTTAGTCACAAAGAGAAGTCAGCAGAGGTCATAGTACTTGAAGGCAAACGAGATGCGAATAGATACCGCATAGGACTCACAAACAAGGAAGGACTGAACGTAAATCTCCAAGAAATTCGACTAGGAAAGTTACCTTAGCCTAGTCTTAAAGTAAAGTTATGGATAGCTCAAAAGGTGTAAAGAGCTTTTGATTGATGATTTACGAACCGCCGAGTACGTGACCCGTATGCTCGGTGGTGTGAGAGGCTCTCCCTGTCAGTTTCTGGCAGGGCAGTCTACTCGATTAGGCGTTCGGCTTTTTATTATTTAATCCGTTTAGTATTCTTTAAAAGCATCTCCACTCAATAACTTATAATTTTTTGTATCAACATAAGAGATTAGTATACTTAAATCTGATTCTATTTTTATCCTAATCATTCCGTTACCATTTTTGCTTAAAAAATGACTTTCAAAAATATATAAACCATCTTTAAGTGCTTTTTTTTCATCATCATAAGTTTTATTATTAAACTCTTCAAATTTTTCTTCATTTATTTCAGGCTCTCCGTATTTTTCAATCAGTTTTGATTTTATGTAGGTATACCTTGATGTTGCGTCAAATAATGATTCTCTCTCAGGTAAAATTACAATTACACTTGCTACTGTTTCTTTTTTTCCTTGAACTAAAAGTTGGACTTTTTCGCCAGTATATCTGCCTGTTAGTACTGCATCAACTTCTGTTATATCTTTAAGCTTGAAGTTTTTGTTTTTTAGTTCTTTAACAAATTGCTTAATTGTTCCATTTATGGGTATGTCTAAAAATGTAAAATGTTCATGATTTTCAATTATTGAAGTAATTGTATCTTTATCATTTTGATTATTATTTGATTTATTACCTTGTCCAAATACAGACATTGAAAATAGACATAATGTTGATAAAAAGTAAAATTGTTTTCTCATAATTAATATTTTTATTGTTATCGTTCTGTCAAGCTGACGCCTAACGGTTTCGGGCTTGGCGAAGGTGGCGATTTTCACCACAAATGTTAATGCGGAGAACCAAACTTTGATTAACCACAAATGTATCTGCGGAGAACCGAACCGCCACTTTTGCCAAGCATCTATGTAAAAGCATAACTTTGAATTTCCTAAAAACGAAGATTATGCAATTACACGATGCCTTAACTATTCCAAAGATATTCATTGGATTAGATATTCACAAAAA
>NZ_JBIKJL010000054.1:0-14371 GCF_044361015.1 Flavobacterium sp. | reverse complement strand
ACGTTGATTGTAATGCTTGAAATTCATATCTAATTATCTGTAAATCAGATATAAATATACAAAAAGTAATTATTTTATGCAAGAAAAAACATAAAAAAAACCGTCTCTAGTTGTGAGACGGCTTCTTAATGGGTTTGTCGATTATAAAGAACTATTTTTTAAGTAAAAATTCAAAAGGAATGTGCAAACGTACTCTCCATGCATTTTCGGAATGTTCTTCACCTTCAAATTTTTGTGTTATCCAGTTATTATTTGTATATCCTTTTTTTTGCAATACTTCATCTACCTTTACTTGCAAGGGAGGATACATTGCATCAAGTGTGCCAGTGCCAAAATCAAAATAGAATTTATGTGATTTACTATCGGGTAAATTGGTTTTCAGGTAGTTGATAAAAGCATTTGGAATAGGATTGTTTTCAATTTCAAATGTTCCCGGCCAATGTGTTGATAGACATGCAGCCCCGCCAAAAACTTCTGGATATTCACACATTGCATACATTGATATAAGTCCTCCCATACTTGATCCGGCTATAAACGTGTTTTCTTTTTCTTTTCGGGTAGAGTAGGTTTTATCAATAAAAGGTTTAAGTTCTTCAACAATAAATTTTAAGTAATTATCTGAAAACGGTTTAAAAGGTACAGTAATTCCTCTTTTTTGTAGTGAATTTGAAACTGCATCCTTTTCTTTTACGGATAAACTTTCATAAGGTTTTTGAGGAAAATATTCGGGATGCCTTGTATTATCTGTATTCCAAATACCTACAACAATAACATTTTTTATTTTCCCTTGCCGGAAAAGTTTAGTTATACATTCATCTACTCCCCATTCCTGTTTATTCCAAGTTGTAGTCGAATCAAAAAGCATTTGGCCATCATGCATATACAAAACAGCATACTTTTTTTTGGGGTAATAGTTTTCCGGAAGCCACACACTAACGTTTCTGGGAGCTACAAAGTTAGAAGCAAAGTTTTGATATATTTCAATATTACCGGCACACACTTTTGTAACTTGAGCAAAACTTATGGTTGAACTAAACAGTAATAAATATAGAACAATTGTTTTTTTCATAACTATCTTTTTAATGCAAAATGACCTTTGACAATTCTTCCATCTTCGAATTTTATAGAATACCAATAATCGGTAGAGGGTAAATTTTGACCATTAAATGTGCCATCCCAACCTTCGCCTTTTGGATCAACTTGAGTGATTAGTTTTCCAAATCGATCGAAAACATAAATAATGGTATTGGCATAATATTTTGCACTTACCCCTCTTACATTCCAAGTATCATTATAACCATCGCCGTTAGGTGTGAAAAATTTCGGTGCTCCTAAAACCGGAATTTCTTGTGAAACTACTCCACATCCCAACAAATCTTTCACATAAACGTTGTAAATTCCGGCTATTACGTTTTCAAAAACGTTTGATGTTTGGAATAATCCATTTGCTGAGTCTAAACTGTAGACATAACTTCCAGAACCACTCACAAGAATTGTAACTGAATTATTTTCTACCAAATCGACCACAATAATATCATCAATAGTTGCCTGTTGTGAGTAAACTATTTCGATTGTTCTTGTTTGTTCACAGCCAAATGCAGAAGTAACAATAACTTTATAAATTCCATTTTGATCTACCGTAAGTTGATAGTTATTTTCACCAATCATAAGAACATCATCTTTGAACCATTGATAAGAGAAATCTGTACTGTTTCCAACTAATAAACCGGCATCAAAAGTTATTGCATCTACCCCGAAACAGATAATTTCTTTGAATCCATCTGCTAATTGAGGGAGCGGATAAACAATAAAATCAATAGTTGTAGTGGCGGGACAACTTGTATTTATGGGATTTGTAACTACTACAGTAATGATTTGCGTTTTAGTTACAAAGGGATTTGGTAATGGACTGGATAACGGATTATTATTTTCATCAAAGTAGGTAACAATCATTCCGGTTTGACCATTTAAAAGTGTACTTTCAATTATTGATGTGTCAAAACTAAACAAGCCGTCTTCTATACCATCAATATCACAAGTTGTAAAATCAGGAACCGGATTAGCAACAGGAAGAATATCAACTTTAAAAGTTAAGGTAGTTTCATCATAACAAGGCCCATTTGGGTCAAATGTTGTGTTATTCGTTACTCTAATTCGGATTGTTTGAGAATTTGTTAAAAACGGATTAGGCAACGGACTTGGGAGTGGAATGTTATTTTCATCAAAATAAGTGATTGTTACATTACTAGGATTTTGCGTTCCTAATAAAGTTGTTTCAATCGAACTTGTATCGAAAGGGAATTTACCATCTTGGTTATCATCACAAGAAATAAAATCAGGAATTGGATTAGCAACAGGCAGTTCTTCAACCGTTAATTCCACAAAAGATCCCAAACCATAACAGGCATTGTCTAATGAGCTTTCTACTCGAACCCAAATTTGTTGAAATCCAGGAAATCCTATGTTTTGATAATTAGAAGGATTTATTTCCAGTGAATTACCATTAATATCTGTTTCCGCCAAAGCATCGGCTTCTGTTCTATAATACTTAATTGTGAATGGAGTTGTTGTTGGTAATAGATTACTGATGTCAGCTGTCACGCTACTGAAATCAAACTGAGAGACACCATCTCTGTCATCATTAACGACATCAAAATACTCGTCACATTTTGAAAATTTCCTAATAAATGAATTTTGAATTTGGGTAGCTGAAACAAATACATCGATTTGTCCTACTTCAAAACAACCATCACTGTTTTCTACTCGAACCCAAACAGTTGTATTGCCTGTATTGTAGGTTAAAGGATTTGAAATTTGAAAGGCCAGATTATTGTTTTGAGCAGCTAGTTGTGTTGTAAAATAAGTGAAAATTTCATTAGCCGCATTAACAGAAATTATATCATTTTTCTGAATTAAACTTACTTCCGAAATTCCATCATTTGTAGCATCATTATCACATTGCACAATAGAAACCGGCGATGTTAGAACGGGTATTGGATATACTGTTAATGTTGCTTCATCAGATAATAATCCACAACTATTTCCAACTCTGTTTAACAAAACCCGATAGCGATAATTGTTCATTGAAGTTGTTGCTCCGGTTATTTGTAAGGTTGTAGTTGTTGCTCCTGAGTAAACCGGAGAATTAAATATAACAGACCAAGTTGCACCGCCATTTGTACTCAATTGCCATTGATAGCTATTAGAAACAGTTCCGGTAAAAGTAAACGAAGAATTTTGTGTATTACAAGTGAATTGATTTTGTGGTTGTGCCGTAATTGCAATTGGTGCACCAATAATGTAATTAGAATTTGGAGGTGTATAACCGTTTGGAGCATTAGTGACAACGCCAAAACTATTCACTACAATAGCCCCGTTCCCTAATAGTCCGTCTGAATTTCCGTCTATAAAACCGGCTTCAATAACATCAGCGCATAGATCTCCATCACTGTCCAATGAAATATAATTTCCGATGCCATCTCCGTTTGTGTCGATTGCTGTTTCTACGGAGTCATATATTCCATCATTGTCACTGTCTAAATCTAAATAATTTAAAACTCCATCTCCGTCTGTATCTATTGGGAAAAGACCATTTCCATAAACATCACTAATTCCATTTCCGTCAGCATCTATGGGGTTAAAAGCAATAAAGTTCTGCCCTTGTGCTTCAATGTTGTCTGATATTCCATCCCCATCACTATCCAGATCAAATTGATCAGGAATACCATCACTATCAGAATCTCTGGGAACACAAGTGGCTAAAATTTTGAAAGTAGCTTTTGAAGAACCTTCAGAAATGTTGATATGCTTAATGGAAAAAAAATCTGTTAAATAGGAATTGAGTTTAAAAGTTCCACTTCCGGCAGCTAATGGAATCGTACTGTTTAAACGAAATCGAATTTGAAAAGACGAAAATTCAGTCACACCACTTTCATAAATACCATCATAATTGGTGTCAATTAAAAGTTGTCCGGTTGGGTTTAGAATGGTTATTGTTTTATTGATAGCACATTGTATAATAAACTCACCAGTAGAGGATAATAAATCAGTTGAATTTGCGGTACTTACATATTCCATAGATAAACTTACTGGTTGAGAAAAATTCATTTCATAAGAAACAGAGTTTCCAATACCGATAGCGGGGTTAGTTATAAAGCTACCATCAACAGCTCCAATAAATGGTGTTGTTGTCGGTAAAGCTGAACCGGCTGTAGTAATTATTCCTGTAAAAGAATTTGAATAATTACCGCTAGTAAAAGCTCCTGTGGTTGTATTCAAAAGATTTAAATCTAAATTACCATACGATTCAGTACAATTAGCAATCCCATCATTGTCGTAATCTAAGTCAATATTATCATATGTTCCATCTCCATCAGTATCTTCAGGACAAGAACTAACCGGTATTTCATCTGATATCAACGTGATATTACAGGTAGTAACTGTTGCCGATAAATAGTATAATCCGGGAACGGTTGGCGTATAATTTGGGTTAGTCGCACCTGCTATTGGAACACCATTAAAATACCATTGATACGTATCGAAAGGAGAAAGAGAATTGATGGATAAATTTACGTTAGGAATACAATTATCACTCGTTACATCCAAACGGTTAAACGAAATTTCCGGTTTAAAGGTAAATCCGGAATAGTAACCACCATAAGTAGCAGCATCATTAGACCCAAAATAAGAAATATACAATTGTTTATCGGCAAAAACAGATATGTTTCCTGTAAAACCAGTTAGTTTATAAGTAATATAATTTGTGTTTCCCTGAACATTAAATGGACCTTGTACATTAATGAAAGCCGGTAATGAAGCTAGTGAATAATTTGTGCCATTCAGAATGAAATCAATATTCGCCCCTGTTTCTGTAACAATATTTACCCCACTATTAGTCGTGTAAGAGATATTTCCAATTAAGTTTATTAACGGAATATTATCAATGATTTTTGGGGTTTGACAACTTAAAGGTGGAACAAAATACATTTCTTGATTGGCCTGTGTATTACCCCCAACTCCTTGATAGGCAAAAATATTTTTAGAGGTATTTACATATAAATTTCCTTCTGCACTGTAGTTTGAACCATCTAAGGCAATATACTGACCGGCATTAATTGTATAATCAGGCGTTCCAGTATTTCCATTTAAAAAGATTTCCGTATTATTTTCATGAGCAATAAGTAATGGTCTTTCCGTAATGTCTATACCAAAACCTCGTACAAAAATGTACTCATTTCCGGTTCTTTCGGCGGAAACTATTTGGTCAAAACCCAAATCTAAATTATTATCTACATTTCCATTTGTTCCAGCAAATGATCCACAATTCACAGTAATAGGTTTATCTGATGAAACTAATGCTCCAATCAATCCGTCAGTATTAGGAACACTAGGTCCAGTGGTAGCCATTACAAAACATTGCCCTCTATTCAAAGTTATTGCTGCAGGGTTATTTCCGGCTCCACCATTATTAATTAAAGTAACACCTGGTTTTATATCGCTAAAAGAAACTAATGTATTATTTTCTGTAGCAAGTATGGAAACAAACGTTAAGTGATTATTTGTAATTCCGGAAATTCCGGTATTCACAAATGCTCCAATTCTAAATTCTGTGCCTAGTGCGGCTAATCCTTTTGAAACTAATCCACCTGCCTGAAAATTTTGTGGTGAAGCAGTTAATCTTACGGCAACATAGACTTGATCTTCTGCTTCTACAATAAATCCTTTGTTATTCAAAACGGCACTCATGGAACTACTACTCACCATTAATTGTGAATCGGTGCCAAAACCGATGGTATATACATAGGGGCTATTTCGTGAAACTGTGCCGCTTACAGTTCCTCCTCCCAAGGAATTGATAGTAAAATTCACCGGAGTTAAACTTGGAGAAGAAATATACATGTATTGGTTTTGTGCCGGCTGTCCGGTTGAACCTCCAATAGGCGGGATGTAATGTGTTTTACTAAACTGAGCAAAACAGTTTAGAGTAACTAATAGAAAATACAGAGCGATTTTTTTCATTTTTCTTTTTCAAAGGGTAACAAAGATAGCAAATTATCTTTTTAATGCGAAGTGACCTTTTATGATTCTTCCATTCTCTAAAAAAAGAGAAAACCAAAAATCTGAAGATGGCAAGGGCGATCCGGAAAAAGTCCCATCCCAACCTTTTTGATTCGGTAGTATTTCTTTAATTAATTTTCCGTATCGATTGAAAATGTAAATTTTAGAATTAGGTTGATTAAAGTTTTTAATTTCCCAAAAGTCATTAAATCCATCCCCATTTGGAGTAAAAAAACGGGGGTAGTCTAGTACAAAAATTTGTTGGGTCACAATTCCACAACCATTTGTGTCTTTTACAATTACAAGGTATTCTCCGGGTTCCACATTAGTAAAAATCGGACTGTTTTGAAAATAATTTCCATCCAAAGAAAAGAGATAATCGCCTAAACCGGTGTAGTTAATTTGAACAGTATTTTGGTTTCCCGAAAAATCTTGTACATCAATAGAAGTTATTGTTGCCACTCCGGAAGGTGAAATGATAAATATTTTAGTTGCTTCACATCCATCTGTATTCGTAACTGTAACAGTATAAGTATCAGGTGCTGATATATCAATTCGTGGAGTTATTTCTCCTGTGTTCCAAAGATAACTTTCGTAAATATCCTCCACTTCTAAAAAATAAGTTTCATTTTCACAGAGTGAAAGTTCTTCTGTTTCAAAATTATTAGGAATAAAAATGTTTATTTTTAAGGTAATTGGTAAAATTCCAAAACAGTTTACACCATCCGTTATCCTAGCAAAAATTAATTCTTCAAAAGGAATTATATTCGTATAATTGTTTGGTAACGCATTTGTTTGTGTTTGAGCATTTTCAGTTGAACTGTAATAAACCGCTTGTAATCCGGATGGGAAATAACTTAATACCGTTGGTGAAATATCCATGGATAAATCCAACACTGTTATTCCATCTTGATTAGTATCTCCATCACATTTAAAAATTGGAGGAACGCTAATTGCACTAATTGAAGTAGATAAAGTAACTTCAGAAATTCCAAAACAACCAAACGTATTTTCTAAACGAGCATAAATAATTTGATTGGGAGTTGTATTTTGAAATGAATCTATACTCGTCAATGTATTTTGAACGGTAAAAGCATCATTAAAATTCAAAAAATATTTTGGTGGGCCAACATTTAGATTACTTCCGATAACGCTGCTATTTGCATCATTTAAATTAAAAATAGCTAAACCATCTGTGTCTGAATCACATTGTGTAAGGTAAACATCATTAGGAATTGGATTTGAACTATATTCAATTACTATTTCACCAAAAGAAGAGCAAGTAGTATTAAAAACAACTTCAACTTTATAAAAACCAAAAGAATTTACAGTATAAGTTTGATTGGTTTCATTGTTTATAAGAACGTTATTTCGATACCATTTATAGCCAACAGCATTAGGCGAAGTAGCATCTAATGTAAGAGTTTCATTTTCACACAACGGGTTTCCGTTTGCAATCAATCGATCGTCTCCTAACTCGGTTTCCACTGTAAAACTTCCTCCCCCTAAAAAAATAGCGGAATCATATAAATTATTGCCTTGATCTGCAATAACTAATTTAATATGATATAAAACACCAGGTGTTACAAGGCTTTCTGCTTTTAATATTTTTGTTTGGCCATTATAATTTGTAGGGTGTTCAATGCCATTAAAAGCATCAAAATAAGCTTCGTTTGCAGGTGGACAGATGGTTCCCGTTCCTCTTACTGTTGGAACTTTAACCGGAATTGCCGTTCCGGGTACAACAGCTAAATTTGTATATTGGTCTTGGCTACCAACTTCTTTTAATAAAAACGCAAATCCATCGGAATAAGAACATTGATTAGAATTCGGATTCGACAAATATTGTTCAGAAGAAAAAATATAATCAAAACTTACTTTATTGGCAAAAGGCAAAAAGTCAAATTCTATCACAGTAGCATTGATAGTATTTGTTTCATTAATAGCTTGCTGTAAATCGATGTCACCAAGCCAGTTTGTGGGGCCTTCACTTAATAGACTGCTATTTGGTCCAATAGCGGAAAGGGCTCTGCCGGTTGCAATTATCACGCCATCCTGAAAAGGAAAAGTGCTAGTGCCTCGATTGAAATAACCATAACTATTGCCATTAGTAAAAGCCCATCCCGAAACGGTGATATTGGAAACATTTGCACACGAACTGTTTATCAATACATTTTCAATTAATTCTTGAGCAGTTTGATTGTCATCAATTTGAATATATTGTGCTTTTCCGGATTGGAAAGCAATTATGAGCAGTAAAAAAATTAAGATGTTTTTGGCAAACTTCATAGCGTTTGCAAAGATACTATAAATCTCTTTTCTTCAGAATTTTATAGGACATTAACACAAAAATAACAATCCAAATAAGAACAATTAAAAGTGAGTACCAATGCACGCCATAATCTTTTACATTAGCAGCACCTCCAATGGTTTCTTCAATATTTTTGATGATGGAAAGTCTGCTAAATGGTTCTTTGATTAGGTTTGACATTGATTCCAAAGGAAGGAATTGCGTAATTTTTTGATAATCATCCGAATCTTTAAAAACTTCCCATCGTAATAAACCAATTATAATTCCTTCTATAATATTCCAAATGAATAAAAATCCTATGGCAAAAGCAGAACGTTTGACTAAGATTCCTAAAAATAAACAAAAGGAGAAAAAAGCAGTAAGTTTTAAAAAATAGGCAAACAAATAATCTAAATCGGAGAAAATAATTCCAATTTCATTGTAGGAAGAAAAACTAAGACCCAATAAAAGCGACATGATAAAAATGAAAAGGGTTGATCCTAATGCAAAAACGACAACTGTTAAAAACTTCGATTGTATAAATTCTTTTTTACTCAATCCATCGATGAGGTTTTGTTTTAATGTTCCGTATGAATATTCATTTGCCATCATGGAAACAATGACTATAGCCAAAAAAAACTTTAAAATAGCAGCAATATATGTGTTAAAATGCCAGATATAAGGAAAATTAAAGATTCCCTGATCGGCAATTTGCAATTCAAATGTGCCAATTTTAAATTTAATTGAAGCAATTAAAGCGATAAAGGAAAGAATAACGAAATAGGCAATCGTTAAAATTCGACTAGCTCTGTTTTTCCATATTTTTTGAAATTCTATTTGAAGAAGTCTTGTCATGATGTTAATTGATGAAAGGTAAAGTGTGATTGGTTTAGTTCTTACTTGTTAATTCTAAAAACTGTTCTTCCAAACTATGTTTGCGTTTTACTAAATGATTAAGGTAAATTCCTTTTTCAAAAAGATACTTGTTTAAATCTTTCGCTTCAAAAGCTTGTTTGAGATAAACAACTAATTTACCTTCTTCTAAAACCATTTTTTCTATGGCGGGATGAGTAATTAAAGCAGCTTTTAATTCTTCAAAATTATCAGCTTGTAGTTCGAAAAATCCTTCATTAGCAATCATATTTTCGACTTTTCCGGAATAAAGAATCTGTCCTTTTCTTAAAACCAATACATGGCTACATACTTTTTCAACTTCGTCTAATAAGTGAGAGGCTAATAAAATTGTCGTTCCCTGAGAAGCAATATATTTGATAATATCTCTGATTTGACGAATTCCTTGCGGATCTAAACCGTTAGTTGGTTCGTCCAATATTAAAATTTCAGGGTCGTTAAGAAGGGCAGAAGCAATAGCTAAACGCTGTTTCATACCTAATGAAAAAGTTCTGAATTTACTGTCTTTTCTATCAATAAGGCCAACAAGTTCTAATTTTTCTGTCACTTTAGAATACGGTGTTCCTTTGATTTTACAAACCAATTCTAAATTTTCCTGAGCTGTCATGTAAGGGTAAAAATTTGGTCGCTCAATGATGGCTCCCACTTTTTTTAAAGCTTCGTGGGTTTCCATTGCACCGCCAAACCACCGGTATTCACCGGAAGTTTTGTTGACAACATTTAATACGATTCCTAACGTTGTCGATTTACCGCTCCCGTTTGGCCCTAAAATACCGTAAACATTTCCTTTGTTTATTTCGAGCGATACATTTTTAACAGCATGAACGGGTCCGAATCGTTTATTCAGTTTTTCAATAGTGAGAATAGTTTCCAAAATGGTAGTATTTAATCGTTAGGAGTAGGACGACTAAGTTAGGGATTTGTTACTGATTATTTTGGGAAATTAAAGACGATTAAAATTTAGTGTTGACAAAACAAATAAATTAATTTCAATTATACAATCGTTTTGCCAACACTAATTTTTATGCACTCTGAAGATGTTGCCGTTTTTTATGAAATATCATTTTTAATTTTTCATTGATTTCATGTAGTTCAGGGGTTAGTAATGTAAGCCTACCTCTGGAATCGTCTGTCATTTGCTTACCGCAACATTTACATTCGTATTCACTAATATGATTAGTGATTTTTCTGGTAGTTTGATATTGGTGACCAATGAGGGTGCAAATAAAAGTGATGCCCGAAGTCGCCGCAGAGGTGTTGTAGGTTTTCATAAATCTAGGTATTTTTGTGGTGAATTAAACCTACACTATTATAGACTAAATGCCAAATAAAAAAGATAAAATTTTGAAAATCAATATTTTACAAGGTTAATGACTACGAAAAATAAAAATCCCTAATCGTATAATTGTTTAAGGATTCCTATTTAATAAAAAAATGATTTATTTCATTTTCTAAAGATTATGATTTCTGCTCTTTATTGAAATAAACCAAATAATAATACATTTGTTTTTCTTCGTCCCAACCCTTTTCTACAAATTTTTCGGCACTTTCGGGGTTGATGAAATCGAGTTTAATTTGAATATTGGTATCCAAATTAATCACGTTTTTGATTTTTTTACGAGCATCAGAAACCGCAGCATTGGCAATCGGGAAATTAGTCACATCTTCGATGCTGTATTTTTCGCCTTTGTCTACTTTGTAACTTTTGAATTCAGGAATCAAATCGGGATTATCCATGACTTCATTCAAGAAATTGGTTTCTTCAAATTCATCGTTTTTAGCAAAATAATTCACCGAACGGTTCATAAACATAACTTCCTGTTTCTTGTCCTCCGCAGGAAAAACAACATCTTTCGCAAAATCCTGACAGAATTTTAAGTACTTTTTGGTAATGAAATTTTCATCTTGAAAAGCATCTACATTTAAGAAATGCTCTAGCCAATATCTCGCATCATAACGGTTACTGTCCACTGTTAAAATTTTGTAACCTTCGTCTTTTTTGTAATTAAAAATCAAACAACCTTTATCCAATTTATTCAAATTGATCCCATGTTGCAAATGCATTTCTAAGTTGCTTGCTTTTTCTTCAAATTGTAAAAAATCAGCTTGTACTTCACTTTTAAATACACCAATCGCATCTACTTGGTTGTTGTCAATGGTTAAATGAGTAAAATAAGCCACATACACTTCACCATTTTTAATGTGCGGATGATTGGATTGTTCAAACAAATGTTTGGTTATTTTTTTCGAAACTTCATGAATCGTTGACGGATTATCAAAAACCTCCGACGTCATTTTGAACATATCGTGGTATTCCAAATCAACTTCGTGAGCAAACTGATAATAGTTTTCCTCTTTTTCACGAAAGGATTTCAGGAAAAATTCCTTTAGCAAAGGCACAATTTCATCATTCGTTTGGTACGGTTGCTCCGATAAAAAGATGGCTTCGCTACGGCTTTTGTTTCCAACTCGGTGGATGGAAAGGGATTCGATGTGGGCGTTGAAAAGGTTAATCATAAGGTACTAAGGTGCTGAGGTACTAAGGTTCTAAGGTTTGTTTCGGTCTTTAATCTTTTTTATAAAGGCAACTAACATTCGTTCTAATTCTCTTAAATCTTCATAGAGAATGTTGAATTCGTGTTCGTTTAAATAATTAATATTTTTAGCTATTTCTAGTTGTGTTTGCAACTCGAATAACGAACTTAAAGCAATATTGAGAAACCTTAAATAATCGTTGTTTCCTTCTCTTCCATAACCTTCAGCAATATTGCTTGGAATTGAAATGGAACTTCTCCTTATTTGAGAGGTTAATCCAAATTGCTCATCTTTGGGAAATAATCGGGTTGATTGGTAAATTTTTGTGACAAAGTTCATGGCTTTCTGCCAAATCAGGAGGTCTTTAAATGTGCTCATAATAAAAAATTGTATGGTTTATAATTGAATTACAAATAAACACAATTTTTAGCAAAATTCAAAACCTCAGAACCTTAGTGCCTCAGCACCTTAGTGCCTTTTTTCAGTTCCAGTTCTCCTCAAAACCAAAATCCTCAAAAGAATCGTCGCCTCCTTCAAACATGTCTAAATCGTCTTCGTCTAAATCGTCTTCAAATTCAGTGAAAAGTGAATCGTCGTCGGCTTCAAAAGTCGGGTCATTGCCAACAAGCGGCATTAAACCTAATGAATACAATAGTTCCGGATACGTTGCACCGGCTTGTTTTTCTTCAATGGCGGCTAATTCAACTAGGAACGTCCACATATTCAAGAAATCATAGACATAAATGATTTTGGTTTGCTTTTCATATAACATGTCTTCCAAACTCAAATCACTCATAATTCGCATTTCACCCGGAGTATCGCCGGTGTCAAAAAGCGGAATTTCATCTTCTTGGTTCCAATTATCATCGCAGGTATAAAAGGAAGCCATTTCGCTGCCGTCAAATCCAAAAGCGTTAACAATAGCATTGTGCAAATCTTCTAAGGTATCGGTACTTTCAATAGCTAAATCTCTGAAAATATCTTCTTCGGTATCGAGTATTACTCGTAATTTATAAATCATCTTCGTTGCATTTTTAAGGAAGGCAAAAGTAACGAATATTTACGATTTGTGATGGATGATTTGGGAATTGTTGAAAAGATTTTGTATTATACTAATTGATTATTTTTTGCATGCAACAACAACATAATCGTCTTCGCATCTTTGATCTCCCCATTATAAACCATTGTCATTGCTTGTTCAAAGGGTAGTTCCATTACTTCAATATACTCGTGTTCAGTTGCTAATCCGCCGCCGTCACTGACTTTCATTTCGGGTTGGTACTCGGCAGTAAAAAAGTACAGAATTTCCGTGACAGCTCCGGGTGACATGTAGGCTTCAAAGACTTTTTTCACTTCGTGAATGCGGTAACCGGTTTCTTCTTCGGTTTCGCGTTTGATACAATCTTCCGGATTTTTTTCGTCCAATAGTCCGGCACAAACTTCAATCATCATGCCGCTTTCATTGCCGTTTAAAAAAGTTGGTAAACGAAATTGTCGGGTTAAAATAACGGTTTGCTTTTCTTTGTTGTATAATAAAATAGCGGCTCCATTTCCCCTGTCGTACACTTCACGTCGTTGTATTTCGGGTTCGCCGTTTTCAGGGGTGAAGTTGTAGGTGACTTTATTTAGTAGGTACCAATTGTCTGACAATAATTCCGTTTTGGTGATTTCGATTTTTGGGTTCATTTAACTTTTTAAATATTACAAATATCATACAGTTTAACGCAAAAATGAAGATTTTATTCGATTTGAGAAAATGAATTTTCAATTTTTCAATTTTTAAAAATCATTAAGATATTAAGTTTCATTAAGTATTTGAATGTTTAAACCTTAATGAATAAATCTTAATTTTCTTAATTCCTTACTGGTTTAAAAATACAATTCATCCTTCAAAATTAACAACTCAGTAATTTTCAATTTCCTAGGGATAATGTTTGTAGCAACTTTGTCTTATCAAAATCAAACCCGCATGAAAACTTATATAACTTTACAAATCATATTCGTTTCACTTTTATCATTTAGTCAAAATGTTATTTCCGGAAAAGTTGTCGATGAAAAAGAGCAACCCATTCCAGGAGCCAATGTTTATCTAGAAGGAACCTATGATGGCGGTTCAACAGATGAAAACGGCCAGTTCAATTTTACGACCAATGAAACCGGAACCAAAACATTGACTATTAGTTTTCTTTCTTTTGAAACATATTCGAAAGCGATAGATGTTAGTCAGTTTCAAAATCAAACCATCAAACTTAAAGAGAGTGTCAATGTTTTAGATGCTGTCATTTTAACGGCGGGAACCTTTGAAGCTGGAGATAAGGCTCGTGTTTCTGTTCTAAAACCATTAGACATTGTCACAACCGCAGGTGCCGTTGGTGATATCATTGGTGCATTGGCAACATTGCCCGGAGCTCAAACAGTGGGCGAAAGTAACCGACTGTTCGTTCGTGGTGGAGAAGCTGACGAAACCCAAACATTTGTGGACGGTTTGCGAGTTGCACAACCTTATGGTGCAACTGCCAATGATTTGCCCACTCGTGGTAGATTTTCACCGTTTTTATTCAGCGGGATTTCATTTTC
>NZ_JBIKJL010000014.1:0-47960 GCF_044361015.1 Flavobacterium sp. | reverse complement strand
ACTTATGGTGAGGTCGATTTTAGTAAAAGTAATATCAAAGAAGGTGCTGCCAAATTATATATCATCGAAGGCAAGACTATAAATCAAGTTCCGGTTACTTTAGAGGTATTAAACTACGAATCTAAAGTAGTTTTAAAAGAAATAAAAAAATAAAATATTATGCAACATATAATTGACCGATTTATCGGCTATGTAACGATAGACACAGAATCTGATCCAAATTCGGAAACAATACCAAGCTCAAAAAAACAATTAGTTTTAGCTAAGAATTTAGTAAATGAGCTCAAAACAATTGGAATGGAAGATGTAACCATTGACAAAAATGGTTATGTGATGGCTACATTGCCAAGTAATGTTGAACATGAAGTTCCTACTATAGGATTTGTTTCACATTATGATACAACTCCAGATTTTACTGGTGCAAATGTAAAACCCCAAATCATAGAAAATTATGATGGAAAAGATATTGTATTGAATGCTGAACAAAATATAATATTATCTCCTTCCTATTTTAAAGACTTGTTGCAATATAAAGGTCAAACCCTTATCACTACTGACGGAACTACTCTTTTGGGAGCTGATGACAAAGCCGGAATTACCGAAATTATCACTGCAATGGAATACCTAGTCAAAAATCCTGAAATCAAACACGGAAAAATACGGGTTGGTTTTACACCCGATGAAGAAATTGGTCGTGGAGCTCACCACTTTGACGTAGAAAAATTTGGTGCTGAATGGGCTTATACGATGGATGGTAGTCAAATTGGAGAATTAGAATATGAAAATTTCAATGCAGCCGCTGCCAAAATCATCTTCAAAGGAAAAAGCGTTCATCCAGGTTATGCGAAAGGAAAAATGATTAATTCGATGCTTTTAGCCTCCAAATTTATTTCAAAATTACCAAAAAAAGAAGTGCCTGAAGAAACCAAAGGTTACGAAGGATTCTTTCATGTAACCGGAATCACCGGCAGTATTGAAGAAAGCGCTGTTTCAATGATTGTTCGTGATCATGACAAAAAAATATTCAAAAAAAGAAAAGACTTTTTACATGAATTGACCGCCAAATTCAATAAAAAATACCAAAAACAATTTGGTGAAGATATCGCTATTATAGAAATAAAGGATCAATATTATAATATGAAAGAAAAGGTAGAACCCGTTTTTCACATTGTAAAAATTGCAGAAAAAGCAATGAAAAAGTTGAATATTCAGCCAATAATTAAACCTATTCGCGGCGGAACGGATGGTTGCCAGCTTTCGTACAAAGGTTTGCCGTGTCCGAATATATTTGCCGGCGGACATAATTTTCATGGAAAATATGAATATGTCCCTGTAGAAAGTATGCAAAAGGCAGTGGATGTAATTGTGAAAATTGCAGAACTCACAGCTGAAAAAAAATAGCTTTTAAAACTTTATTTTACCGCTGATTCACTAATTAAAAATAAATAAAATCAGCTAATTAGCGAAATTTTTAAAAAATTAATGAAAAAAACCGATGCATTTATCAATCTCATCGGTTTAATTGATTAATATCGAAAATAATTTATTTCTTTTCTGCTAATTTAGCACTCATTTCCATTGAAATGGCTGAACGTTCCATTTTTAGTTTTCCCGACATGGTTTCAATTACAACTGTTCCTTCAGAAACTTCAGCAATTTTACCGTGAAGACCACTTTTAGTGATAATTCTATCACCAACTTTTAAACTACTTTCAAATTCTTTTTCTTGCTTTGCTCTTTTTTGTTGTGGTCTTATCATAAAGAAATAAATAACCACGAACATTAATAAAAATGGTAATAATGATTGCAAATTTTCCATACTATTGATTTACTGTTGTTTGTGTTTCTACTGATTTAACTTTTGGTGTAACTTCTGCATTTATTGTCAATACTTCTCTTGTGGATAATGTATTAGCAACAATCGTTACTGATTTTTGTTGTTTGCCCGGTTTACCGTTACTGTCAAAAGTAACTCTCATTTTACTCGACTTTCCTGGTTTTATGGGCTCTTTAGGGTAATCCGGTACGGTACAGCCACATGAACCTGATGCATTTGAAATAATCAAATCAGCATCGCCGGTATTTGTAAACGTAAAATAAGTTTCTACTTTATCTCCTTCATTAATTACCCCAAAATTATGTTCTTTTTTTCCAAATGTCATTACCGGATATTTTCCATCAATCGGAGCTGAAGCTGCTTGTTCTGGTTTTTGACCGTTTTCAATAACGGGTTGAACAGGCATTGGATTTCCATTAGCATCAACTTGTTTAGCTTCATAATTCATTGGAACATCTGAGCTCGTAGGATCAACTTTTGAAAGTGCATCTTCTTTTTTACAAGAAGTTGTTAAAGCAAAAGCTAAAACAGCCATCACATACATTGATTTTTTAATCATAATTCTAAATTTTAAAAGTTACATTAAACCTCTTCCAGTTTTTTTTAATTTATCTGTTTTTTGAAAATCTTTGACCAAATTATCTAAAATACCATTAATAAAAATACTGCTTTTTGGAGTAGCATATTCTTTAGCAATTTCCAAATACTCATTAATGGTTACTTTTATTGGAATAGATGGAAATTTCAAAAATTCACAAATTGCCATTTTAAGCATAATTGTATCAACCTCAGAAATACGTTCCGGATCCCAATTTGGTGTTCTGTCAATATATTCTTTGGCTAAATCATTTTCATTCAAAACTGTTTTTCTAAACAAATCTCTAGCAAAATCTTTATCTTCAGTATCCTTATACAATGGCAAAACCGAAAAAGATTTTCCATTATGCTCTTCAATATGCTTTAACTGTTTTAAAAGGTTAGTATTTACTAACGGAATGTCATCAACCCAAGTAATTCTAAAATCTTCTAAATAATCATATAATTTCTCATTAGAAGCTATCAATTCCGTAAAAATGTCGGCAACAAATTTTTTGTCGGCTTCAAAAGAACTAGAGGTATCCGCTAAATAATTTTGGTAAATGGCACTTTTTTTAATTTCATCTAAAATAATTAGAATTAAATCATCATTTTGAGACCAATTATTGATCTTACGATTTTCTAAAGCAATAGATAATGAATTATTATCTTCTAAAAATTGTAAAACTTTATTAGCAATAAATTTTCTGTTTGGCTTTAAATCTTCTGCAGTAGCCAAGTGTTTTTTTGATGCTTTTTCTAAAAAGACTTCTTCTTTCTTTTTAATTTCAATCAAAGTCGAAACTACAATCAAATATAAATCCTGAATACTTTCTAGGCTGGAAAATAAGAATTTTTCTTCTTTTTCCAAATCTTCAGAACCACTTTGATGCATTGCATAAATAATTTGCAACACTTTAACGCGAATATGTCTTCTATTTATCACCCTGTAAGAACTTTTTAAAAAATTAGTGACGCCCCTAAGAGCGTCACAAAAATAGTACTATTTTGTCGGAAACAAATTATTTACCGATTTCTTTTTTACGTTGGTCAATTCTATTTTGAGCAATTGTTAAGGCCGCTTGATGTGTTGTAATATTATTTTTTACAGCATAATCAAAAATTTCTAACGTAGTATGATAGATATTTTCAGTTCTTCGCATCGATTCTGCTTTGTCATAATGCTCAATTTCAGCATATACATTGATAATACCTCCGGCATTAATTAAGAAATCAGGAGCATATAAAATTCCTCTCTCTTGCAAAATTTTTCCGTGCACATTTTCATTGGCTAATTGATTATTGGCCGCTCCGGCAACAATTGATGCATTCAATTTATACACTGTATCATCATTAATGGTTGCACCTAATGCACAAGGAGCATAAATATCAACATCTGCACTATATAAATCAGAACCGGTGAAAACTTTTGCACCATATAGTGCTCCTACTTCATTCATTCGATTTATATTAATATCAGCAATTGTAACTATAGCACCTTCTTTTGTTAAATAATCAACTAAAGTCTCTCCTACATGACCAATTCCTTGAACCAAAACTTTTTTACCGGCTAAAGAATCAGAACCATATTTATATTTAGCAGCCGCTTTCATTCCCATATAAACACCGAAAGCTGTTACCGGCGATGGATTTCCTGAACCTCCACGAGATTCAGATATTCCGGTTACATAAGGAGTAACATCTCGAACCGTATCCATGTCTTCGGTTTGCATACCTACATCTTCTGCAGTAATATATTTTCCGCTTAATGAATGAACAAATTCACCAAATTTACGCATTAATTCAGGCGTTTTTTGTGTTTTAGCATCCCCAATAATGACTGCTTTTCCACCACCAAGGTTCAATCCTGTAATAGCAGATTTATAGGTCATTCCGCGTGATAAACGCAAAACGTCGTTCAATGCTTCCCACTCATTCGTGTAATTCCACATTCTTGTTCCTCCTAGTGCAGGTCCTAAAACTGTGTTATGAATTCCAATTATTGCTTTCAAACCAGTATCTTTGTCATTGCAAAAAACAATTTGCTCGTGATTATCAAAGGATACTTGACCAAAAACCGGATCCGTTTTTTGAAGCTCTTTAAGAGTTGTTACTTCTGCTATCATAGTTAAAAATTTAAAAGTATAAATTATGATTTTGTCAAAAAGACACAGCAAAAATAGGATTAAATTCAAAAGAATGCACTATAATATAATAATTTTAGCAATTTGTTAATCTTTTGCATGAATTCAATACAATTCAAAAAAAGAATAATTCTCATTTTTTTAACATTTTTAAATTACTAGATTCGTTTTATATCGATTTACAATGAAAGAACTTTACTATTTAAATAAATATTTCATCAAATATAAATTCCGCTTTTTACTAGGTATTCTAATTACCATCGTAGCTCAGATATTTTCCCTTTTTACGCCTAAATTAATTAGTAAATCGTTAAATATTATTGAAGAATATATTAAAAATCCAATCAAGGATAGTAATTTAATCAAACAAGAATTACTGCTCAGTCTAGGTTTAATCATTGGAGCAACCATTATTGCTGGCTTTTTGACATTTTTAATGCGACAAACTTTAATTGTCATGTCTCGTTATATAGAATTTGATTTAAAAAATGAAGTTTTTCAGCATTACGAGCGATTATCTCAGAGTTTTTACAAACAAAACAGAACGGGAGATTTAATGAATCGAATATCGGAAGATGTTGGCAAAGTGAGAATGTACGTGGGCCCTGCAGTTATGTATACCATCAATACCTTTATTCGTTTTGCCATCGTTATTCTATATATGTATAACGTTTCTCCAAAATTGACGCTTTATACTTTGTTACCTTTGCCTTTATTATCGTATTGCATTTTCAAATTAAGTTCTGAAATCAATAAAAGAAGTACCATATATCAAGAGAATTTATCCAATTTATCTAGTTTTTCACAAGAAATTTTCTCCGGAATTCGAGTTATAAAAGCTTACGCCTTAGAAGGACAAAACAAAAAAATATTTAACAATTTATCCCAAGAAAGTCGTGAAAAAAACATGCGTTTAGCTATAGTAAACGCTTTATTTGGGCCATTGATGATTTTATTAATTGGTTTAAGCAATTTAGTGGTTATCTATTTTGGCGGCATGATGTATATTGAGGGTACAATTCCTAACATAGGAACAATAGCTGAATTCATATTGTATGTCAATATGTTAACTTGGCCAGTAGCTTCAATTGGTTGGGTATCATCTCTTGTTCAGGAAGCAGAAGCTTCTCAAAAAAGGATTAATGAATTTTTGAAAATTGAACCTGAGATTCAAAATAAAAATCCGAATCACGCTATTTTGAAAGGTACAATTGAATTTAAAAATGTTAGTTTCAGCTATGAAGAGACTAACATTCAAGCTTTAAACAATATTTCTTTTAAAGTTGAAAAAGCAGAAACTTTAGCTATTTTAGGTAAAACAGGTTCAGGAAAATCAACAATTCTATCACTTATTTGTCGGTTATATGATGTTGAAAATGGTTCAGTTACTATTGATGGAGTAAAATTAGCAGAATTAAATTTGTACGATTTACGAAACAGTATTGGAATTGTTCCACAAGATGCTTTTCTTTTTTCGGACAGTATTAAAAACAATATCAAATTTGGTAAAGAAGAAGCTACTGATGAAGAAGTTGTTGAGTCTGCAAAAAAAGCAGTTGTTCACAACAATATAATCAATTTTAAAAATCAGTATGAAACCATCTTAGGGGAACGCGGAATAACGCTTTCCGGTGGGCAAAAACAGCGTGTCTCTATTGCCCGTGCAATTATCAAAGATCCAGAAATCTTGCTTTTTGACGATTGCTTATCAGCTGTTGATACTGAAACCGAAGAGCAAATTTTGAATAATTTATTTGAAATTTGTAAAAACAAAACCACCATAATTGTTAGTCATCGTGTATCTTCTGCAAAGAATGCAGACAAAATAATCATTCTCGAGGAAGGCGAAATTTTACAACAAGGCACTCATTCTCAATTAGTAAATCAAGAAGGTTACTATAAGGAATTGTATCTGAAACAACTTTCTGAAAAAGAATTGTCATAATTTTTTGATAATTCAATTATTTTTTAGATTTTTGGTTACAACTTACAACACTTAATTTGACAGAAAGATTATGAGAGAAAATGAAATGTTAGAAAAAGATGAGATTTTTTCTAAAGTTTTAAGAGCAGGAAGAAGAACTTATTTCTTCGATGTTAGAGCTACTAAAGCCGATGATTACTACATCACAATTACTGAAAGTAAAAAATTTACGGAGGAAGACGGTTCTTTTCACTTTAAAAAACACAAAATTTATTTATACAAAGAAGATTTTGTAGCTTTTAAAGAAATTTTAGATGATATGACTTCTTACGTTTTAGACCACAAAGGAGAAGAAGTAATTTCTGAAAGACATCAAAAAGATTTCAAAAAAGAATATGCTGTTGAAGCAGATGAGAATGAAGATTCTCCGAAAGCAAGTTTTACAGACATCGATTTTGATGATATTTAAAAAAGCAAATCCCTTCTGAAAAGAGGGGATTTTTTTTATCCTATTCGCAAACCATTTGCTACTTTTAAATCTGAAGTCAAAAGTACAATATCATTCTCCTCTCCTATTGAGCCTAAAACTAAACATTCACTATTAAATTTTCCAATCTGTTTTTTAGGAAAATTAATTATGGCAACAATCTGTTTTCCTATCAAACCATCTTTAGAATAACGTTTAGTAATTTGTGCTGAGGTTTTTCGAATTCCAATTTCATCCCCAAAATCAATGATTAATTGATAGGTCGGTTTTCTGGCTTCCGGAAAATCATTCACTTCTAAAATGGTTCCAATATGCATTTCGACTTTTTCAAATTCTTCCCAAGTTAACATCCTATTTATTCTTAAAAATTTAAAGTTAAAAATAGGAATACTTCCTCAAAATATCATAACTTTAAGCAATAACTTTTATAAAACTTTTTTAATGGCCAGGACAGCATCTAAAATGAGTTCATTAGGAACCTTAGCACCAAATTTTCTATTAAAAGACACTAATTCAGGTAACTTTTTTACCTTTTCTGATTGCAAAGGAGAAAAAGGAACATTGGTTTTTTTTATTTGTAACCATTGTCCTTTTGTTCATCATGTAATGGAAGAAATTATTATGGTTGCCAATGATTATAGGGTGCAAGGCATCGGTATTGTTGCCATTGCAAGTAATGATGTCGTACAATATCCACAAGATTGTCCGGAATTAATGACCGAATTTGCCTTTGAAAATAAATTTGAGTTTCCTTATTTATATGATGAAACACAAGAGGTTGCCAAGGCTTTTGATGCTGCATGCACTCCTGATTTTTTTCTATTTGACAATCAAGACAAATTAGTATATCGTGGGCAATTAGATGACTCTCGTCCTGGAAACGGAATTCCACTTAGTGGAAGCGATTTAAGGGGAGCTATAGATAGTTTGTTATATAATCGCATCATCAATCCGAATCAAAAACCAAGTATTGGTTGCAATATTAAATGGAAAAAATAAATGGAAATAGTTCATATTAGTGCCGAATGTTATCCGGTTGCCAAAGTAGGCGGTCTAGCCGATGTGGTTGGAGCTTTGCCAAAATATCTGACAAAATTAGGCCATTTAACCAAAGTTGTTATCCCTGGATATGATACCATATTTTCGAGAGAAAATGAATTTGTTGCGGTTCATCAAGGATTATTAAAATTAGGCTGGTTCCAATTTTCCTTCACCGTTTTCAAAGAAAAAATAAATAAATTAGGTTTCGAATTATATTTAATTGCGATTCCTGAATTGTTTGATCGACCAAATGTGTATTCCTATGAAGATGATACCGAGCGATTTACTGCTTTTCAAGTCGCTTTTTTAAATTGGATAACCGAAACCAATCAAATTCCCGATATAATTCATTGCCATGATCATCACACCGGATTAATTCCGTTTATGATGTCACATGCACCAATTTATCAACATTTAAATCGTGTTCCAACGCTTTTAACCATTCACAATGGACAATATCAGGGATGGTTTAGTTTTGATAAATTGCGTTATTTACCAAAAGTAAGTTCCTCTCGTTTAGGATTTTTAGAATGGAACGGAATGATAAATCCGTTGGCTTCTGCCATTAAATGTGCTTGGAAAGTAACAACTGTTTCTCCCAGCTATTTAGATGAATTAAGTGAAAAAGCGAATGGATTAGAAAATCTTTTACGATTTGAACGTCCTAAATGTCTCGGAATATTAAATGGTATTGATTCAGAAGTTTGGAATCCGGATACCGATGAAATGTTAGAAAACAAGTATTCGATAAAAAATGTAAAAGCCGGAAAAGCTAAAAATAAAAAATTCCTTTGTGAACAATTTAATTTGGACCCCTCTAAACCTCTTTTCACTTTTATCGGACGATTAGTGGGCGAAAAGGGAGCCGATTTATTACCGGAAATTTGTAGTATTGCTTTAAACCGAAACCCAAATGAAATTAATATTTTAATTTTAGGTTCCGGTGATCCAAATGTAGAACATGGTTTAACACAATTAACCCATTTTTACAATGGAAATTACAATACTTATATTGGTTATAATGAAAATTTAGCCCATAAAATTTATGCCGGAGCAGATTATTTGCTCATGCCATCAAGGGTTGAACCTTGTGGACTAAATCAACTTTATGCGTTGCGATACGGCACTATCCCTATTGTTAGAAGAACAGGTGGACTCAAAGATACTGTTCTCGATATAGGGGATGGTGGATTTGGAATTTGCCATGATCATACTAGTGTTTACGATGTGAATCATTCTATTGCTAGAGCAATTGATTTGTTTAGCGATACCAAAGAATTTGATTCAATCCGAAATACAATTATGCGAATAGACCATTCATGGGATAAAGTTGCACAAGAATATGTTGAAGTTTATCAATCATTAAAAAATAATTAAAATGAAAAAAAGTGTATTAGCAATTATTTTAGGAGGAGGACAAGGTTCAAGATTATATCCATTAACTGAAAGTCGTTCAAAACCTGCTGTGCCTATTGCCGGAAAATATCGTTTGGTTGATATTCCTATTTCAAATTGTATCAATTCAGATATCAAACGAATGTTTGTGTTGACACAATTTAACTCCGCTTCACTAAATCAACACATCAAAAACACCTATCATTTCAGCTATTTTAGTACTGCCTTTGTTGATATCTTGGCTGCTGAACAAACACCGGATAATCCTACTTGGTTCCAAGGAACAGCGGATGCCGTTCGACAATGCATGCAACATTTTTTGAATCATGAATTTGATTATGCTTTAATATTATCCGGGGATCAATTGTATCAAATGGATTTTAATTTAATGATTGAAGCTCATCAAAAAAGCGGAGCAACCATAACTATTGCAACACTTCCTGTTTCTGCAAAAGAAGCTACCGATTTTGGAATTTTAAAAACCGATGAAAATAGTTTTATAACTTCTTTTATTGAAAAACCTGCTACTGATTTGTTGCCACAATGGACCTCAGAAGTGAGTGATGAAATGAAAAAAGAAGGCAAACATTACTTGGCCTCCATGGGTATATATATTTTTAATAGAGATTTACTGATTGAATTAATGTCAAATTCAACTACTAAAGATTTTGGTAAAGAAATTATTCCGCAATCCATTGGAAATCAAAAAATATTAAGTTACCAATATGAAGGGTATTGGACTGACATTGGAAACATTGATTCATTTTTTGAAGCTAATTTAGGATTAACTGATTCCATTCCGAAATTTAATTTATTTGATAATTCCAGTAAAATTTATACTCGTGCCCGCGTTTTGCCTCCAAGTAAAATATTAGGCAAAACGTATATTGAAAAATCAATTGTAGCCGAAGGTTGTATTCTTAATTCTGCAAAAATTGTGCATTCCGTCATTGGTATCAGAGCAAGAGTTGATGAAGATACTACGATTCAAAACTCCTATGTAATGGGTAGCGATTTCTATCAAAATTTAGATGAAATCAGTCATAATAATGAAAACAATATCATCAATATAGGTATTGGAAAACGTTGTTTTATCAATAATACAATTGTAGATAAAAATTGTAGAATAGGGAATGATGTTTATCTAAATGGTGGCCACCATCTGGAAGATGCCAATACTCCATTTTACACCATTAAAGAAGGCATTATTGTTGTGAAAAAAGGGGCTACTTTACCGGATGGATTTAGATTAGAATAACTTTTTGTTACTGATTCATGGATTTATAACTGTGAATCAGTAGCTTTTTTTCTTTAAAATAACATCAACCGGTTTGTTGGTCTTGGGCCCAAATTGTTGTGCTTGCCGTTCATTTTCGGATGAACATAAAATATACATGTTAAAGGGAGAAAGCGGGATTATTTGTGTTTCAAAATAACCTCCGTTTTCTTCTTTATCAATATCTTCAATTTTTACACTAAAAATGTCAGCCGTGAATGAATTAACGACAGAAAGCAAATAATAATCTTTTGCAAAAGGAAAAAACCATTTTCCTTCCGGATTTGAATTTTCCACTTTATTATTATTTCTGTCTAATTTATAATTAGGTGTAAAAAGTAATTGTTTATTGTTATTTACCCAGCTCCAACGGTTATTTATATTTATTACATCGCTCCCACTGCTATCAACTATTGTGATTTTTAGGTTTTTGATGTTTTCAGTATTTCCTTGTTCATGCACATTTATTACTAAATACGATGTAAAATCATAACCACAATGTTGTACATTAAACACTTGCGAGTTTGCTGAAAAATAAAATACAATGAAAAAAAGAAATACTAATCGCATAATTGAAATCTGATTTTGTAAAGATACGAAAGCAATAGTTATTCCAAAAAAAAGCATTCCTTTCAGAATGCTTATGTTTAAACTTATTACTAATTATCTTTAAATCGAAAAAATAGCATAAACCCAAAACGGGATGCACTTTTATTTTACGTCCATTAATTCCACATCAAAAATTAATGTAGCATCCGGTGGAATAACTCCTCCCGCACCGCGAGAACCATATCCAAGGAATGCAGGAATAACAAAACGAGCCTTATCGCCCACTTGTAATAATTGAATACCTTCATCCCAACCTTCAATCACGTGACCTTTTCCTAAAGGGAAATCAATCGGCTGTTTTCTTTTATAGGATGAATCGAAAACCACTCCGTTTTCTAAAGAACCTGAATAATGAACCGAAACAGTTTTGCCTTTTTGAGCTTGTTTTCCATTTCCTTTTTGAATGATTTTATAACGTAAGCCACTTTCTGTCTTTTCGAATCCGAAAGCTAATTTTTCCAAAGCAGCTTCTGCTTTTTCTTTTTCTTCCGCAATTCTTTTTTCACGAGAACCCTCAAATGTTCTGAAAGCTTCAATAGCATTCCATTTTTGAGCTTTGTCACCTACTCTAAGAATTTCAAGTTTTTCCAAAATATCTCCTTGAGCAATTGCATCTACAACATCTTGACCTTCAATAACATTTCCAAAAACAGAATGTTTATTATCTAACCAAGGGGTAGCTACATGCGTAATAAAAAATTGCGAACCATTAGAACCAGGTCCTGAATTTGCCATTGACAAAACACCGGGTCTGTCGTGACGTAAATCCGGATGAAACTCATCATCAAATTGATAACCCGGTCCACCGGTTCCTTGTCCTTGCGGACAACCTCCTTGAATCATAAAATCTGAAATTACTCGGTGAAATTTTAAACCGTCGTAATACGTTTTGCCCATTGGTTTTGCTTTGTTTTCTAATTGACCTTCAGCCAAACCTACAAAGTTTCCAACCGTTCCCGGTGTTTTATCATGTGTTAATTTGACTAAAATTGAACCTTTAGTTGTATTAAATTTAGCGTAAATTCCGTTTTCCATATTTTCACTTTTTAAAATGTGGTGCAAATTTAATACATTATTGTCGATTAACCTTAAAATTGTACTTTTGAATCTATCAATAAATAAAAAATGGAATCTCTTTTTGACAAATCTGATAATGACACAATTATTCAACGAATTCATTCTTTAAATTCTGACAGCAAACCCTTATTGGGAAAAATGAATGTCGCTCAAATGCTCTCGCATTGTCATGCTCCGCTGGATGTTGCTGCTGGTGACTTAAAATTAAAATCTAATTTCATTTTACAGCTAATAAGACTATTTATTTAAAATATGATAAGCAATTAAACCATCTATTGGCCGTCTTAAAACGTTTCCGATTTTTATATCATATTTTGATAAGATTTCTGCTAGTTCATCTTTAAGATAAAAAGCAATGGAGCCTACAAAATGAACCGGAACAGTTTTGCAATTTTCATATTGCAAAATATAGTTTTTGACAAATTTAGTTAACTCCTTGTAAATTATTTTTTTGCAAAATTCTTTTTCTTTATGCTTAATTATAAATTTAGCAAAAGTTGCTAAATATGCATTTGGATTAGCTTCTTTATATAAATTAGCTTTAATATAGTCCGGATCTAAATTGTATTCTTCTTCTAATTGAACAGCTAATTCTTTTGGCATTTTATTAAAATAATAACCTCTAATTAAATGTCTTCCAAAACGATTTCCTGAACCGTCATCCATGGCAATATATCCTAAAGACTGTACTTTTTGGTGTAAAATTTTACCATCAAAATAACTACAATTTGAACCAGTTCCTAAAATACAAACAATGGCTTCTTCGTCTTTAGGAGTCGTTGCATAAACAGCCGCATAAGTATCTTCATAAACCGCGACAGTAGAATTTGTAAAATACTCTTGAAAAACTTCTGCGAGAAAATTTTTCATTCTATCAGTTCCACATCCGGCTCCGTAAAAAAATAGATTTTTAGCTTTGGTTCTATTATGAGAAATATCAAATTTATCTTCTAAGCGGGCAATAACTTCTTCTTTATCTAATACTTCCGGATTTAATCCTAAAGTTTGAGTAGTAAAAAGCACTTTTCCGTTTTCGTCAATAGCAATCCAATCTGCTTTAGTTGAACCACCGTCTACTAATAATTTCATTAGGTTGAGTTTGTTTGATTATAAAAAAAGTCCCAATATATTAAATATAATGGGACTTTTTCTTAAAATTATAGTTTTGAGATATGTACAGATAAATCAATCATTTTACTAGAATATCCATATTCATTATCATACCAAGACATTATTTTGAAGAAAGTTGAATTTAAACCAATACCTGCTTTAGCATCAACGATTGAAGTTCTGGGATCTGAAACAAAATCTTGAGAAACTACATCATCTTCAGTATAGCCTAAAATTCCTTTCAGTTCGTTTTCTGAAGCTTTTCTTAAAACTGCCATTATTTCGTCATAAGTAGTTTCTTTAGCTAATTTAACCGTTAAATCTACTGCTGAAACATCTGCTGTTGGCACACGCATTGACATTCCGGTTAATTTTCCATTCAAATCAGGAATTACTTTTCCAACTGCTTTGGCAGCACCTGTAGAAGAAGGAATCATATTTAATAAAGCCGATCTACCACCACGAAAATCTTTTTTAGAAGGTCCGTCTACTGTTAATTGAGTTGCTGTAGTGGCGTGAATAGTAGTCATTAAACCTTCAACAATTCCGAAATTATCATGAATAACTTTAGCCAATGGAGCTAAGCAATTTGTAGTACAAGAAGCATTTGATACAATAGTATCTGATGCTTTAGCTTGTAAATGATTTACGCCCATTACAAACATTGGAGCATCAGCTGAAGGAGCAGAAATTACCACTTTTTTAGCACCACCATCAATGTGAGCCTGAGCTGTTGCTAATGTTGTAAAAATTCCTGTACATTCTGCAACTACATCTACATCTACTTTTTCATCATCCCATTTAATTAATTTTGGGTCTCTTTCTGCTGTTACTCTGATAAACTTGTCGTTTACATATAATTGACCGTCTTTCACTTCAACTTTTCCGTTGAAACGACCATGAACTGAATCGTATTTTAATAAATATGCCAAATGATCTACTTCAAGTAAATCATTGATTGCTACTACTTCAACATTATCTCTATTGTATGATTCTCTAAAAACAATTCTACCAATTCTACCGAATCCATTGATTCCAATTTTAAC
This sequence comes from Flavobacterium sp., assembly GCF_044361015.1. Lineage (GTDB taxonomy): Bacteria > Bacteroidota > Bacteroidia > Flavobacteriales > Flavobacteriaceae > Flavobacterium. Next base: position 33,438 of record NZ_JBIKJL010000014.1, on the reverse strand, counting down.
TTTTGACATTTTGATTTTGTTTAATTACTATTATTAAAAATTTATTTTTTAGACTGACATAATATCAGAAACTCTTAAAAGCTCTCTATCTATTCCGGAATGTCCTTTGATGGCTTGCTCTAATGGAGTCAACTCTATTTTATCATTATGTAAACCTACCATATATCCTGTTTTATTTTCTAATAAAGCCTCAACAGCTTTTACTCCCAAACGAGAGGCTAAAACTCTATCAAAACAAGATGGTGCACCACCTCGTTGCATGTGCCCTAAAACAGAAACCCGCACATCATATTCCTGGAGGTTTTGGTCAATATAATCTTTTAATTCAAAAACGCTTTTACCGATTTTATCACCTTCCGCGATGACTACAATACTAGAGGACTTTCCGGAAAGTTTACTTCTTCGTAACGATTCCAATAAGCGTTCTAATCCCATATTTTCTTCCGGAATTAGAATTTCTTCTGCACCGGCACCAATTCCGGCATTTAAAGCGATATGTCCAGCATCTCTTCCCATTACCTCTACTAAAAATAAGCGATTGTGCGAACTTGCTGTATCTCTTATTTTATCAATCGCTTCAACAACTGTATTAAGGGCTGTATCAAAACCTAATGTGTGGCTGGTTCCGAAAATATCATTATCAATCGTACCTGGAATTCCCATAACCGGAATTCCATATTCTTTATTAAAAACCAATGCTCCAGTAAAACTTCCATCTCCACCTATAACAACTAATGCATCAACATTTTCTTTAACTAGATTTTCGTAGGCTAATTTCCGGCCTTCAGCAGTCATAAATTCTTTTGATCGGGCTGATTTTAAAATAGTACCACCTTTGTTGACAATATTGTGAACTGAACGTGGCCCCATGTCTTTAAAATCGCCTTCGATCATTCCTTGGTAACCTCTGTAAATTCCGAAACATTCTACCTTGTAATAAGCGCAAGTCCTAACGACTGAACGTATTGCTGCATTCATTCCGGGAGAGTCTCCCCCAGATGTAAGTACACCTATTTTTTTAATTGTTTTAATCATTTTATTATGTTTATAATGTAAAATTAACAAAGAAATGCGACTTTAAAGCGTGTGTTTTTGAGTATTTGATAATTTCTTCCAAAATCAATCGTTTTCGTTGATAAGTTTCTAATTTATCATAAAAAAAGATAAAATTTGGATTTAAAATTCAGCTTATTCTTCCGGAACTTTCTCAATAGGTGGCTCTGTATTTTCCTTTTCGGTTTTTGGCTTTTCCAGTGGATTTTTCTTAGGTTCGGTAAAATTTATAAACTCAGGAGTATAGTTTGAATCCGGAACTTCATCTTTAGGTTTATTTTCTTGCTCCAACTTATATTTAGCACTTCTAAAAACTTTATTATACAATTCATCAAAGGTATCAAAATCGACTTGGTAGGTTATCCCAATTCCTTGTGTATAACCGACACCCTCACCTATATAATTTATATCATTTTCCCTATTAAAAACTTTAAAATTAAGAGAACCATCATCATTGACACGGTAAAGCACTTCAAGGTCGCCAATCACAGCAGCTTGATTTACATCACCTACCGGAACACCAATCACACCATTTACCGAAATTCGTTCATTTATACTAAATGAGGTAGAAACACTTACATTTCCGTTTGTATCCCCATTTGGATTTTTTTCCGGTGCGACATATCCAACTCCTATAGAAATTTTACTATCTTCATCAAAAAATAAATCATCAAAAACACCAATCATAGTTTGAAACATGTTATTGTATAAGGTATTTTGACCTACATTAGCTCCCTCTTCACTCAAAAAACTATCCGTAGCTAACAAGTATAAAGCTTGTGTTTGGCGTGTATCTTTATCGTCTAAAACGGTTTGGATTTCAGATTTTAGGGTTGAACTTACAGTGGGCAAGTTAATATTAAAATCAGGGTCAGGATTACTTATAGTTCCATTAATAAGAATTGCAACCTCCACAGGTACCTTTTGATTTACAGAAGAATTATTCATCAAAACAGCCGGATTAGCTTTTGTTTCATAAACTGCCTCAAGATTCAAACGGGCTCTTAGTGGATCACCTTCCCAAACAATATTTCCATTCTTTTTAACTTTAAATTTTTTACTGACCAATCCACGGTATTTAAAATTATATTCCCCTTGATGAACCATAAAATCTCCATACATATTGAATTTTCCGAGTGTATTAATTTGCAAAAGTAAATTTCCGACACCTCTTCCTTTCATATTGTGACCGGTTTCTTTATCTAAAATAACTTCAATTTCAGCATTTTCATTTATATCTAAATCAAATTGCAACTCTAATCCTGTGTAATCACGAATGGGTCTATTTAAATTACTGCTTAAATTAAATTTTTCTTCTTTAGTGATGAAATGAATAAAATTCTTTTCGCCTACACCTTGCTCGTCAGATATTGGTAATTTGATAAACGTTCCTTTTTCAGATTTTGCATTAACATCAATCAAGAGAGCTGTTGTAGGTCCGGTTATACTTGCTCTTCCGGAAATGAATGCTTTTCCATAATAGTAAGCATCTTCACTTTCCTCTGTATCAAGTACAACCATATAATCGGCATTAACATTGATATCTAATTTCCAATCTTTCAATTTGGAATGTCTGACATTTCCAAACAAAACTCCTTTGGTTTTATATTTTGAATCCTTAAGATTAATATTTCTTAATAAAAATTGTCTTTCTGTCAAATCAACAATGGCGTTTTCTTCTAATTCATAATCAACATTTAAATAAGGAACGGTTAAACCGGCTTTACTTAAAAACAAACGACCATTCATTTCCGGATTTGACAAACTACCTTGAAAATTTGCATTTCCTGATACTAAACCTCTTATATTTGATATAACTTCACCTCCAATTGTACTAAATGCTCCAATATTAAATTTGTTTAACTTTAAATCCATATCCATCACATTCTCACCATTTAAATAAGACAAATTACCATCCAATTTAAAGCTTTCCATATATTCATTTTCTAAAGTCGAATTAACTTTAAACGAATTCATTTCATTATTACCGGTCACATTCAAAGCTAAATTTCCTAAAGGAATATTGTTTACATGCAATTCATCAACGTTAATAGCCGCCAGTGGTTCAATTAAATTGTTATTTTGTTTGAATTTAATTTTACCATTCAGATTTCCTGCCATCACAAAATTTTCGATTTCAGGAATAATTTTACCAATATCAACTTGTGTAAAGTTTAGTTCTAAATCTTTATAGTCTTTATTCTTAATTGTACCTAAAAAGTTGATTTTCTGAATATCATTTGTAATTGAAAAATTATCAAATTCGAAATTTGTAAAATTTTTATCAAAAACTATTCTATTTGATTTATTATTCTCTTCATTTAAAAACCACAAATAATCTTTAAACTTCAGTTCTGATTTCATCAATCCAATAATATTATTTTTCTTATTATCAATGGTGTGATAGGCATCTATATTGTAATAATCCGTTGCGTCATTCCCTCCTTTAAATTCTGAACGAAAAAAGAGGGTATCTCTTCGGGTTATATTAATTAAATTGAATTCAGAGATTTTATATAATTTGGTATTCAAACTATCAATGGTGACATAGGTATTAAAAAGTGGATTTTTATTATCAATTTCTAAATTCAAATTACTGATAGTATTTTCGTAAACCTTGATTTTTGGTGAGTTAAAATCAACTTTAAAATCATTCGTGTCGGAATTCATACTTCCTTTTATATACGTATTTGAACTGAGTGAAATATCAGGATAAAAGATTTCGATAATCTTGTTATATAAAGCAAAGTTAAATTTTAAATATTGCCCTTTCCTTACCGCATTAGGTTGATAATTAGTATAAATACTACCTAAGGCATTTTCTAAAATCTTAGGAACTTGTTCAAAATCAAATTTACCAACCACTTTACCTTCAATAATATCCGGGGAATTAATGGTAATTGTTCGCTCTCTGTTTTGATCAAAAGACGAACTCAATTTAAAATTATCAAAAAAGTAAATATCTTTTTGATTTTGAAAAGATGTTTCTTCAAATAAAACATCTCCGTATAAATTATTGAGGCTGTTTCCTACCAAGTTGGAATAAATTTTACCTTTAAAAATAGTAATACTGTCATTCTTTACTAATTTTAAATTACTCAAATTTGCATAATCTATTTTGGTATCGAATTTATAAACATTTTCATTTTTAGATATATCAACAATTCCATCAAAATCCATAAATAAATTTGGATCATTAACATTAACTTTGCCTTTAAAAATTGGTTTTTTAAAGTTTCCTTTAACTAAAATTCCTGTATAAGTGTAATTATTAAATTCAAGTTTACTGATTTTACCATTGAATTTTGTATCTATTAATTTTAACGTAAAACCTTTTCCATCAACATCTGAATTCATAGAAACTAATCCAAGCTCTTTTCTATTTAACAATAATCCCACATTAAAATTATATAAAATTACATTTCCTTTATACGTTGCATTGTCAATATTATTAATGTCAGACATCACTAAATCAGTTTGCAAATTCCCCAAAGAAGAAGTCATGAAAAAATCAGATTTAATTGACGTTGTAGTAATATCAGCATTCCCTAAAATCGTAAACTGTCCTAACTTTTTCATGGAACTCGGCAATGATTTTCCTAAAATATTAGGTAATAAAGCGGCTAAGTCGTCATGATTTGATGTAAGTTTATCAAATTTACCTTTTAAATAAAAGCCTTGATTTTCATCACCAAATAAGTTTTTAAAATTAATGTCACCAATAATTTTAGTGTTATTCAAGTCAACTAAATTTAATTGATTAGTATGAAAATCATTTAAAGTTCCTAAGATTGAAGCTGTAAAATTGAATTTATTATTTTTCCCTAATTCATTGTAAAAATACCTGATATCATTTGTAGCAACTGAGGCTGTATCTACTGTTATATCAAATATTACTTTATTATTAAAATCTGAAAAATCTTCTCTTTTATAGCGAAGAGCAACATCAGCATTTAACAATGAATTTTTAGTTAAAAGTTTCAGTTTTTGAAGTAAAATATTCTTTTGGGTGTAAGTAAATTGAGTTTTTAAGTTTTCGACTTTCAGCCCTCTAAAATCAAAAAAAGACATTTCTGTAATAGCGGTAGATACATCTGTTCCTTTTATTTTAAATCCATCTAATTGGGCATCAATTGTTAAAAATTCCAATATCTTTGGATCTTCGCTATTCTCATCAATCATTGTAAAATGACTGTTTTTCAAATAAATAGCATTTGCTTTCATCAAAAATTTTCCGGTAGAAGGTGATCCATCATCAAAAGCACTTACAAATTTATCCAGATTGGTTTCTTTTTCGTTTTTATATTGTTTTAGATGAAAGAATAATCCATCCATTCTGATATCTCCAAACAATAAATCACCGTTATACAATTTATTAAAATCTAATATGTTTGTTTTTAATCGATTAATATAAAAAAGTGTGTCCTTATGGTGGTCTTTAATCAAAACCTTCTTAAGTTTAACTCCACCAAAAACGGTCAAAGCAACTTGTTCAACATTTATATCTGTACCATAATCTTTGTTGATTTGTTCAGTTATATATTTTCCAATTTTAGTTTGAACTACGGGTAACGACAAAAGAATACCGAGTATCAGCACTAATAGCAGAAAAACTACTAAAAATCGTAATATTATTTTTTTAAATTTTTTGATACCCCTATTTGTTATAAATTTGTAACGTTTATTGTAAAGTTATAATTTTACAACAACACAAAAATAAATAATTTTAACATAAGAAATTTACTTTCTTATAAGCTGAATTATTGGTAACAAATATAGTTCAAAATTCGTGCCTCTTTATGACACTTGATCCCATTTTTATATTAGCAATTGAAAGTTCCTGTGATGATACAGCTGCTGCTGTGTTGCAAAATCACAAAGTATTATCCAATGTTATAGCAAATCAGCGTATTCATGAGGAATTTGGCGGAGTTGTACCTGAATTGGCCTCAAGAGCACATCAACAGAATATTGTGCCGGTTGTCGATTTGGCCTTAAAAAAAGCAGGTGTTTCTAAAATGCAACTTCATGGTATTGCCTTCACACAAGGTCCGGGTTTAATGGGTTCTCTTTTAGTTGGAAGTTCTTTTGCTAAATCATTTTCAATGGCATTAGGAATTCCGCTCTTGGCCGTTAATCACATGCAAGCTCACATTTTAGCTCATTTTATTGATGAGGAAGGTTTTGATAAACCAACTTTTCCGTTTTTAGCATTAACTATTTCCGGTGGTCATACTCAAATCGTGAAAGTCAACCACTTTTTTGATATGGAAATTATTGGCGAAACTACCGATGATGCCGTCGGTGAAGCGTTTGACAAAACAGCTAAAATCTTAGGTCTGTCCTATCCTGGTGGTCCTTTGATTGATCAATTTGCTAAAGAGGGAAATCCAAAAGCATTTGGATTTACAAAACCCAAAGTGGAAGGTTTAAATTTTAGTTTTTCGGGTTTAAAAACACAAATTTTATATTTCGTTAAAAAAAACACAGCTTTAAACCCAAATTTTATTGAAGAAAACAAAGCAGATATCTGTGCTTCGGTTCAATTTACTATCATTCAAATTTTAATGGAAAAATTAAAGTTGGCTGTCAATCAAACCGGTATTAAACAAATTGCTATTGGTGGTGGTGTTTCTGCTAATTCAGGAATTCGAAAAACGTTGAAAGAGGCAGAAGCAAAATTTGGATGGAAAACCTTTATCCCAAAATTTGAATATACCACTGACAACGCAGCCATGATTGGCATTGTGGGTTACCAAAAATACTTACATAATCAATTTGAAAAGGCCTCTGTCTTTTCAAAAGCAAGAATTGAATTTTAATGCAACTTTTTTATTTTGAACATATAGATAAAGATTCTAAACAATTTTCTTTTGACAAAGAAGAAAGCAAACATATCAATAAAGTTTTACGCAAAATGGAAGGCGATATATTATTTGTAACCAATGGTTTAGGCTTCTTATTTAAAACAGAAATTATTTTAGCATCTGATTCAAAATGTACCGTAAGTATAATCTCATTTGAACAACAAGTAAAATCAAAAATCCATTTGCATTTAGTTGTTGCTCCAACCAAAATGAATGATCGATATGAATGGTTTTTAGAAAAGGCAACAGAAATTGGAGTTCAAGAAATTACTCCTATTATTTGTGAGCATTCTGAACGAAAAGTTATAAAATCGGAACGTTTTAACAAAATTTTGCTATCAGCAATGAAGCAGTCCAATCAATATTTTTTACCTATTCTTAATGAATCTATCATATTGAAGGAATTTATAAAAAAAGAAATTGTAGGTCAAAAATTCATAGCTCATTGTGAAGAAACTAACAAAAAAACGTTGAAAGATTGTTTACAAAAAGGTGAAAATTGTACCATTTTAATTGGACCGGAAGGTGATTTTTCATCAATGGAAATTCAATTAGCCCTAGAGAATCAATATATTCCCATATCTTTGGGAAATACTCGTTTGCGAACAGAAACTGCTGCAGTTGTGGCTTGCCATTCGATTGTATTTGAAAATGAATAAATTCGTTTTATGAAAAACATTTTTTTAGCCTTTTTTATTTTAATTGGATTTCAAATTTTTGCTCAGGAAATAGCCTTACTAAAATATAATGGCGGCGGCGATTGGTATGCTAATCCGACTTCTCTACCCAATTTAATTAAATTTTGTAATCAAAATATTAGTACCAATCTGAAAAATAAACCGGCAACTGTTGAACCCGGTAGTCCAGATTTACTCTCGTATCCGTTTGTTCATATGACGGGGCACGGAAATGTTGTTTTTAATGATAATGAAATCTTAAACCTTAGAAACTATTTAACTTCCGGAGGATTTATACACATTGATGATAATTTTGGAATGGACAAATACATTCGTAAAGAAATCAAGAAAATTTTTCCGAATAATGAGTTAGTTGAAATTCCATCCACACATAAAATCTTTCAAGGACCGTTTTCTTTCCCAAATGGAATTCCAAAAATCCATGAACATGAAAAACAAAAGCCACAAGCATTTGGTATTTTTATAAAAGGACGATTAGCTTTAGTATATACCTTTGAAACTGATTTAGGCGACGGTTGGGAAGATGAAGAAGTACACAATAATCCTAAAGAAGTTAGAGAAAAAGCATTAAAAATGGGTGCTAATCTAGTTCATTATGTATTTGTAAATTAATTGATTAATAAAAAAATAATACAAAATGACTTCTAAAACATTATCAATCGGCATTTTAAGAGCTCTTGGAATTATTTTACTTGTTGCTTTGGGAGCTTGGTTTTTGTATGCCATTCAATCAATCATAATTTACTTGGTTGTTTCTTTAATTCTAACGCTGATTTGTAATCCGGTTGTAGAATTTTTAAAAAAGAAATGCAGGTTCAATAATACTTGGGCAGTAATCACAACAATGATTTTACTTCTTATTTTGGTAGCATTGTTTATTTTGATGTTTGTTCCGCTAATTGCTTCTCAGGCTCAAAGTTTGTCGCTCTTAAATACTGAATCAATAGAAGAAAAAGTCAAACTTCTATACAATGATTTGAATTTGTATTTACTTGATCATGGTATTCTAGTGCAAGATCTTTTGAAAGACATTGACATTACATCTTACTTGAATATGAATTTTATTCCTACGTTTTTTAATGGAATTTTGTCAACAATAAGCTCAATTGGTATTGGCGTTGCTTCCGTTTTATTCATCACTTTTTTCTTTTTAAAGGACAAGGTAACTTTTTTAGTCGGAGCAAAAAGAATTATACCGGATAACCATGAATTTGAAACCTTAAATTCTATTTCTAAAATTAATGAATTATTAACGCGTTATTTTATTGGTTTAATTTTTCAACTTATGATTGTTTTCATTTTATATTATGTTGTTTTGCTAATTTTTGGAGTTGAAAATGCTTTAATCATAGCTTTTATTTGTGCTGTTTTAAATATTATTCCATATGTTGGTCCTTTAATTAGTAGTGTTTTGGCTGCTTCTCTAGCAATGATTGGCGGAATTGGTGGCGATTTTCAAACAGAAATTTTACCCACAGCATTGTATGTTTTAATAGGTTTTTATATCGTTCAATTGATTGACAATAACATTAGCCAACCATTGATTTTTTCAAATAGCACAAAATCTCATCCTTTAGAAATTTTTTTAGTTATTTTAATTGCAGGATTTATTTCGGGCATTCTGGGAATGATAGTTGCAGTTCCACTTTATACAATTATAAAAGTTGTTGCGAAGGAATTTTTTCCTGATTACAAAATCGTTCAAGTACTTACTAGAAAATTATAATTAGCCTTGAAAAATTTTGATTTTTTAACCATTAATGAAGTTCAATTTTTTATAGAAAATAATTTAAGTAAAAGTGTCTCAAAATTAGCTTTACAAAAAAATCCGTTTCCTGAATTAGATTGGAAGGAAATTCTCAATCAAATTGATGCAAAAGGAAAAGCAAAAGAGAAGCTACCCACTTGGTTTTCTTCAACAAAAATCATTTATCCGAGTAAAATTTCTGTAGAACAAACCTCTTCAGAAAAAACAGCAATATACAAATCAAAACTTATTTCTGGTGAAAAAATAATGGATTTAACCGGCGGTTTTGGTGTAGATGCTTTTTACTTTTCCAAACAATTTTCAAAAGTTATTCATTGCGAGCATAATTCGGAATTATCCGAAATTGTTAAACACAATTTTTATCAGTTGAAAGCTGAAAACATTCAATGTATTACTGGCGAAAGCGATGAAATTTTAAAATCCTACAATGAACAATTCGATTGGATTTACATTGATCCATCCCGAAGAAATGATGTGAAAGGAAAAGTTTTTATAATGCGTGATTGCGAACCAAATGTTCCTGATTTATTGGATTTGTATTTTAATTATTCATCCAGAATTCTAATCAAAACAGCTCCTCTACTCGACTTAACAGCTGGTTTAAAAGAATTAAAAAACATTTCAATCATTCATATCGTGGCTGTAGACAATGAAGTGAAAGAATTGCTGTGGGAAATTCACCAAGGCTTTGACGGAAATCCATCAATTAAAACAGTTAATATTTCTAAAAGTTATGAAGAAAAATTTGAATTCAATAAAGGTGAATCTTCAATTAAAGTTAACTACTGTGAGCCGAAAAAATATCTTTATGAACCCAATGCCGCAATTATGAAATCAGGCGGTTTTAATGAAGTTGCGTTTCAATTTAATTTAAATAAACTACATCCCCATTCGCATCTATATACTTCCGATGAAAAACTTGATTTTTGTGGCAGAGTTTTTGAAATTACAACTATAATTCCATACCAAAAAAAGGAAATGAAGTTGCATTTAGAAAACAAAAAAGGGAACATCACAAGTCGAAATTTTCCGGAAACAGTAGAAACTATTCGAAAAAAATGGAGAATAAAAGAAGGTGGAGAATTGTTTTGTTTTTTTACTACTGATTTAAATAATAATAAAATTGTGTTACTTTGCAAAAAATTAAAATAGCTTATATGAAATTGATAATTTTCAGCTTATTACTTTTGTTCACCTTACAAATAACAGCCCAAAAAAATTGTGATTATACTGTAGAAGTTAATGATAGTCTTGGAACTTTAAAAACAACAAAAGAATTTTTAATGTTTGAAAGACGTTTTGGTAACAATGAAAATTATATTTTCTTTTCTCTTTCCCTTGACAACGGAACACCTGTCCTAAATTTTCAACAAGTTCAAAAAAACAATGAATTTATTAAAGCTTTTTGTATTGATGCCTCTACAAAATTGTATTTACAATTAGAAAACGGAAAAATTATTACGCTTGTTCATACCAATACTGAAAATTGCGGAACTTTCTTTAGAAATGAAGATAAAAATGTACGGGTTTTATCTGCTAATTTTTTATTTCTTAAAAATACTATAGAAGAATTAAAAGTAAGTCCAGTCAACTTAATGAGAGTAAAATATAGTACTGAAACGGTCGATTATCTGATTAAACCTGAAATGCAATCTGAACTTTTAAATGAATTCATCAGACCCGAAAATTATTTTATTGATTATTTACATTGTGTAGAATAATTCAATTACAATTCCATTTAAAGTTTGAAATAGTATCCAGTTCATCACTGATTAGATGGTAATGCCACCATTCTGATTGAAATGCTTTGAAAGAACAACTTTCCATAATTTTTTTTAATAATTTTCTGTTTTGAAGTACTTTTTCGGGTAAATCAGTATAATTATGAGAAGCTTCTTTTTCAAAATAATCAAAAGTAGTTCCCATTTCAAGTTCTAAACCATTTTTGTCAACTAAAGTAATATCTACCGCTCCGCCTCTATTATGAATGGAACCTTTACTAGGATCAGCAACGTAAATCGGATTGGGAACAATTTTCCACATTATCTTTTGAATGGCTAACGGTCGATAACAATCATAAAGTTTAATTCGGAAACCCAAAACCATAAACTTTTGATTCGCTTCAATCAGTTTTTTCACAGTTTTATAACGCAAATAACATTCTGCACAATCATATACTTTTTCTTTTAAAAAATTTGATGTCGTTGCATACCGCATATCATAAACAAAATCGGTAGAATAATCTTTAAGATTTACAAAAGTTGTATCATGAATAGTATGTTGCTCATTTTGCTTTGGAATTTTTTCTTGACTGTATCCCAAACCAGAAAATAAAATAAAAATTAAAAAATAAAGTATCTTATTCATCATCAAAATTTTGACTAAATATACTCAAAAAAAGTTATTCTAAAAATTCAGCCCAATATTGATGAATCAAGTCATGGTGTTGCTGATAAAATAACTGTGCTTTTTCTCGGGATCGAAAGGCTAAAAATTGGGGAAGTATTGAAATACCAATATAGGGCGAAGATTGTCCATCTTTCATTTGTGGGAAAATAGCATAATTAGCTAAATGATGATTCCATCCACTTTGAAATGATTTTAACAACTGACTGAGTTGAGCTTTTGCTAACGTAGATTTTGCTTGATTTTCAGTAACAAAAACATTTCTGTTTTCATCATTTATTGGACGATTCTCGTAAGCTTCAACCTTTGAAAAACTATCAATATAATAGCCACTTACCTCCTTTAAATCTTGCCAACTCGCAACGAGTTTCGGATTTTCTTCGAGGTATTTTCTTAAAGCTCCTAGTTCATCTAGATTTTTTTTCTGTTGAAGTTCTAGAGCATTTAAACGGTTAATTATATTCAATTTTTCTTCAGGCGACATAATACAACCTTAATTTTGCATAAAAAATTGCTAGTAGTATTTGGGGCTACTGACAAGTACTTATAAAAAGTTACGAAAGATAATATATTATGGCTTAAAATTATATTATTACGTTTTAAAAGTAAAAAAAATCGTTTAAGAGTATAAAATTTATTTAATTAAACATGTTGTCCGATAAAAATAAATAAAAAAGAAGCCAAATTAATGGCTACTTAAAACTTATCGTAATTTAGAGTTGCGAAACAAAAAAAACGATGAGTAGAAGTAGTTATTTTTCCAGTAAATCTGTTTTCGGACAGCTGATTTCATTAATAGATGACGAAAAAGTAAAAGATTAATTAATAAAAGATACTGAATATCATATTAACCAATATTGCCAAAAGATAGTTCAGGACAACCTATTTTTTTAGGTCAAACCAATTTAGATTTTGACATTAAAGACGTTTTTAAAAATTGATATTTAACTATCCGTTCGCTTGTATAAACTCAATCAAATTGAACACCCTATAAAAACAAAAAAACACCCTAAAAATAGAGTGTTTTAAAGTAGTTTACTAAAACCTTTGTAAAAGCCTATAAATAGGCATAATTCGTGACCCAGTCAGGATTCGAACCTGAGACCTACTGCTTAGAAGGCAGTTGCTCTATCCAGCTGAGCTACTGGGCCATTCGTCGGGGTGGCAGGATTCGAACCTGCGGCCTCCTGCTCCCAAAGCAGGCGCGATAACCGGGCTACGCTACACCCCGAAAAAAGCGGAGAGACAGGGACTCGAACCCTGGCGACAGTTACCCGTCGACAGATTAGCAATCTGCTCCGTTACCACTCCGGCACCTCTCCTAATTCTGCAAAGAACTTAACTTTTTTGCGGTTGCAAATGTAACTTTTCATTCTATACTTTACAACTATTTAAACTCTTTTTTTGATATTTTTTTATTTAAGTTCTAAAATCAGTTAAAAGTCAACCACATAGAACTAAGAGTTGTTTAATATATAAAATAAAGTGCTTTTAAATAAAAAAATATATTCAATATTTTTTTTAATCTAAAAATTTTAAAATTTACATTTTTGTTTATAAAATAGCTTTAAAATAGTTAAATTCGCAACGTAAACAAACAAACTTAAATCTGGTTATGAATAATACAAAAATAGTTATCGTTTCGGCAGTGAGAACTCCAATAGGAAGTTTTATGGGAGGACTATCGACTATTTCGGCACCTCAATTAGGAGCAATTGCCATCCAAGGTGCTTTAGCTAAAATAAAATTAGACCCAAAATTGATTGATGAATTGTTTATGGGTAATGTGGTGCAAGCCGGAATTGGTCAGGCGCCAGCCAGACAAGCTGCTATTTTAGCAGGATTACCAAATACTGTTGCTTGTACTACAGTAAATAAGGTTTGTGCTTCCGGAATGAAAGCTCTTATGTTAGGAACACAAGCAATAAAGAGTGGTGATGCAGAAATAGTTGTTGTTGGAGGAATGGAAAATATGAGTTTGATACCACATTATGTTTATTTAAGAAACGGCTATAAATTTGGCCCGGCATCAATGATTGATGGAATGCAGAAAGATGGTTTAGTCGATGCATATGATAACAATGCCATGGGCGTTTGTGCCGATTTATGTGCCATAGAATATAATATATCTAGAGAAGCTCAAGATAATTTTGCAATTCAATCCTATGAACGTTCTGCCAAAGCTTGGGCAGAAGGAAAATTTGACAATGAAATTGTTCCGGTTGCTGTTCCACAACGAAGAGGGGAACCAATTATTATTTCAAAAGATGAAGAATTTACCAATGTAAAACTAGATAAAATTCCCAGTCTAAATGCTGTTTTTTCAAAAGACGGAACTGTAACTGCAGCCAATGCTTCTACAATAAATGATGGTGCTGCTGCAATGATTATTATGAGTGAGGAAAAAGCAAATTCTCTAGGATTAAAACCCTTAGCTTATGTTAGAGGTTATGCAGATGCTGCTCAAGAGCCAAAATGGTTTACAACTGCTCCGGCAAAAGCATTACCAAAAGCATTAGACAAAGCCGGTATTTCAATCTCAGAGGTTGATTTTTTTGAATTTAATGAAGCTTTTGCAGTTGTTGGTTTAGCCAACGCACAATTACTTGGATTAAACGAATCAAAAATTAATGTCAATGGAGGTGCTGTCTCCTTAGGGCATCCGTTAGGTTGTTCGGGTGCAAGAATAATTGTTACTTTACTAAATGTTCTACAACAAAACAATTCAAAAATAGGTGCTGCAGCTATTTGTAATGGTGGCGGTGGTGCTTCAGCAGTTGTAATTGAAAGCGCATCTTAACACTTGAAATAGCCCCAAATTCATGTACGGAATATGTAATCTTGCCATCATACCTCTACGAATTGAACCTAACGATCGAAGCGAACAAGTGTCGCAAGTTTTGTTTGGTGAGCATTTTGAGATACTAGAGCAACTTAAGCAATGGTTTAAGATACGTTTAGAGTTTGATGGATATCAAGGATGGATTGACTCAAAACAATGCCAAATTATATCTGAAATGGATTTTAATGAAATTTCAGGCAGCTTACAAATACTCAATAATGATTTAGTCGAATATATTACCAGTGAATCAAATCTATTGATGCCACTACCACTAGGGGCTTCACTAACATTTTTAAATTACGAAGTAATAAACAAATACAATTACGAATTTGAAGGAATGAAGGCAACGGGTGTAAAACCTAAATCGGAATTATTAAAAACCGCATTCATGTATTTGAATGCTCCCTATTTATGGGGAGGTAAGACACCTTTTGGAATTGACTGTTCCGGTTTTACACAAATGGTATATAAACTTAACGGCTATAAATTATTAAGAGACGCTTCACAACAATCCACACAAGGCGAAGCTTTAAGTTTTATTGAAGAAAGTGAACCTGGTGACCTAGCCTTTTTTGATAATGAAGAAGGTAAAATAATTCATGTTGGCATCATTATGCATGACAATTACATCATTCATGCGAGCGGCAAAGTTCGAATTGACCGTTTAGATCATTTAGGAATTTATAATGCTGATACTAATCGACATACTCATAAATTGAGAGTGATTAAGAAAATTATATAAAAAAAACCCAAAAAAGCATCAGCTTCTTTGGGGTAAATTATTTCATTTTTTTTATGAATTATTACTTAATAGAATCTATTTTTTCTTTAGTTTCTTTATATTTATCATCCATTCCTAAAGTAGGATAAATTTGAGTCATTAAATTCAAAACTTCAAGATTGTTAGGTTGATAAGTAATAGCTTTTTCCAAATATGGTAATGCTTCTTCTAACAATTTATTTTTCTTAACCATTAGCTCATTATACTTTTTGTTGTCAGCAGAAGTATTTCCCAAACTGTTCATTTCTTCAAAAATTTTAGATTGCTCGTCAATTTTGAAATTTGCCAAATTAATATAAGCATTAACATAATCAGGTTTAATCTCTATAACTTTCTTGAAATAATTAACTGCATCCTCTTTTTTATTTAATTTATTAGAAGCTATACCTAAATTATAAATTAAGTCTGCATCATTAGGATTTTTGTCTGAAGCTTCTTTTATAATTTTAATATAATTATCCATATCTCCCTTTTTATTATAGAAATCAGCTTCAATTAAAACAAAGTCCGTATTATTAGGATAAAGTTTTCTGGCTGCTTGAATTTCAAGCAAAGCTTTGTCAACTTGACCTTTTTCAGCCAAAAGAATAGAGTAATTTCTGTATACTTCACCTCTTACTGACGGAACTTTTTCTTCTCTTGGTTTTTCATGAGTACCAGCTTTAATATATAAATCTCTTTCAGCTTTAGTTCCATAGGAAGTTTCAGCTTTTGTAGCTTTATCAGTTGCAAAATATTCTGTGACCTTTCCGGTATAATTTAAATCTTTCAATTGTCTTAAATACTCAATTGCCGTATCATAATCTTTTGCTATGATGGCTCCGTTTGCTGCATAATATAAATTAACCGTGTCTTTTGGACTAATTCTATAAGCTTGGTATAATTTTTCTGTACCTTCTTTATATTTGTTTGCTTTATTATCAGCAATGGCAGAATTTACCAAATTATCGCGAACTGTTGCTAAAGATGCTTCTGCTTGAGAAGTATACTTAGATTTTCCCATTGATTTTTCTAAAGCAATAAGATCTTGATATGATTTTGCTGCTAAAATCAAATTATTTCCCGATTCAACATTGTGGTTTGAAAGTTCTAATAAAGCATTTCCTTTCAGAAAATAAAAATGTGCTTTTTCTGCATCTGGTGCAGTTGCTATGACTGCTTCTGCAGAGGCTAATGCATTTTTAACTGCTGTTGTTTCATAATTTTTGGTTGCTTTTTCCAACGCTTTTAATTGATCTTTTTGAGCCATTGTACTCAAACTTAACAACAAAGTAAAAGCTGGAACGATGTATCTACTTTTCATGGTAAATCAAATTTAATTAATATTTATTCTTCGTTTTCTTCTGTTGTTTCATCACTGTCATCTTCAAAATCAGTTGTTTCCATTATTGAATCACTGTTTAAAACGGCAGCTGTTACATCTTCAAATTCAACTTCTTCCACAGCTTCTTCTTTCATAACTTTGGTTACTGCAGCAATAGAATCATTTCCTTTGATGTTGATTAATCGAACACCTTGTGTGGCTCTTCCCATAACTCTTAAATCAGAGACTTCCATTCTGATAGTTAATCCAGATTTATTGATAATCATTAAATCATCAGCATCCGTTACACTGTTAATAGAAACTAATTGTCCTGTTTTATCAGTAATATTAAGCGTTTTAACTCCTTTACCACCGCGGTTCGTAATTCTATAATCTTCTAATGAAGATCGTTTTCCGTAACCATTTTCAGAAACAACCAATATTTCGCTGCTCATATCATTTACAGAAACCATGCCAATTACTTCATCTTTTTCATCTGCTAAAGTAATTCCACGAACACCGGATGCATTTCTTCCCATCGGACGAGTTTTGCTTTCTTCAAATCGAACTAACTTTCCGGATTTTACAGCCACTAAAATTTGACTTTTTCCGTTGGTTAATTTTGCTTCTAGTAATTCATCATCTTCTTTAATTGTAATGGCAGCAATACCATTTTGTCTTGGTCTAGAATATTGTTCTAACAACGTCTTTTTTACTTGACCTTGTTTAGTCGCCATAATCACATAATGACTATTTATATATTCTTCATTTTTCAAGTCTTGCGTACAAATGAAAGCTTTTACTTTATCATCATTTTCAATGTTGATTAAATTTTGAATTGCTCTTCCTTTTGATGTTTTACTTCCTTCCGGAATTTCATAAACCCGCATCCAAAAACATTTTCCTTTTTGAGTAAAGAATAACATATATTGGTGATTGGTCGCTACAAATAAATGCTCTAAGAAATCTTGATCCCTTGTTCCGGCACTTTTTTGACCAACCCCTCCTCTATTTTGTGTTTTGTATTCAGATAAGTTTGTACGTTTAATATAACCGGCATGAGAGATAGTAATCACTACATTTTCATCAGCTATTAAATCTTCAATACTAACATCTCCACCTGAATATTCAATAACCGAACGTCTTTCGTCACCATATTTATCACGAATTTCTACCAACTCATCTTTTATAACTTTCATTCTCAAGTCTTTATTTGCTAATAATTCTCTTAAGTGAGTAATCAATTTCATGATTTCTTCGTACTCGGCACGCAATTTATCTTGCTCAAGACCGGTAAGTTGACGCAAACGCATTTCAACAATTGCTCGTGCTTGGATTTCTGAAAGTGAAAAACGCTCAATTAACTTTGTTCGGGCTTCGTCACCGTCTTTTGAACTACGAATCAAAGCAATTACTTCATCAATATTATCAGATGCAATAATTAAACCTTCAAGTATATGAGCTCTTTCTTCCGCTTTACGCAAATCAAATTTTGCTCTTCGAACTACAACATCATGACGGTGTTCCACAAAATAGTGAATCAATTCTTTCAAATTCAACATTTGAGGACGACCGTTTACCAATGCAATATTGTTTACACTAAACGAAGATTGTAATTGTGTATATTTATATAATGTATTCAAAATGACATTTGGAACTGCATCTCGTTTTAATTCATAAACGATTCGCATACCATTTCTATCAGATTCATCTCGAATGTTTGAAATGCCTTCAATTTTCTTATCGTTAACTAAATCGGCTGTTTTTTTAATCATATCCGCCTTATTGACCTGATATGGGATTTCAGTTACGATAATTGCTTCTCTTCCGTTACTTTCCTCAAAACCTGATTTTGCACGCATAACAATACGTCCGCGACCTGTTTTGAAAGCCTCACGAACACCGTCATAGCCATAGATGATTCCTCCTGTTGGAAAATCAGGAGCTTTGATGTAGTCCATTAATTCATCAATCTCAATTTCTGTATTGTCGATATAAGCTAACGTTCCATTGACAACCTCGGTTAAATTATGAGGAGGCATATTGGTTGCCATACCTACGGCAATACCGGAAGCTCCATTTATCAAAAGATTTGGAACTTTTGTTGGCATAACTTTAGGTTCATATAACGTATCGTCAAAATTTAATTGAAAGTCAACAGTTTCTTTTTCGATATCAGCCATAATTTCTTCCGAAATTTTTTGCATTCTGGCTTCAGTATATCGCATTGCTGCCGGGCTGTCACCATCTACTGAACCAAAATTACCTTGACCATCAACTAATAAATAACGTAAACTCCATTCCTGAGCCATACGAACCATAGCATCATAAACCGATGTATCGCCGTGTGGGTGATATTTACCTAAAACTTCTCCAACTATTCTAGCGGATTTTTTATGAGCTCTATTCGAAAAAACTCCTAAATCATACATTCCGTAAAGAACTCTACGGTGTACTGGTTTCAAACCATCTCTAACATCAGGCAAAGCACGTGACACAATAACCGACATCGAATAATCGATGTAAGCGGATTTCATTTCGTCTTCGATGTTAATAGGAATTAACTTTTCTCCTTCAGACATAAGTATTTATATATTAAAATTATAGTTATTTCAAAACGTGCTAATATACGAATTTCCATGATTTTTTAAAGCAAATCTGCAAAGTAATTTCAATGATTTATTAACAAAATGAAGGTATTTTTTAGTTAATAATTATACACTACTTTAACTTTTATTATTAACTTTTTTTTGTCAATTAGCTGTCAATAGATTGGCATCGGAATGATTTTTGCTTTTGCCAATCATATTTACTAAATTTACCTATAAAAATATACGCAATGGACGATAATTTTTCTCCAAGAGTCAAAGATGTCATTACTTACAGTAAAGAAGAAGCCTTACGTTTAGGTCATGACTTTATTGGAACTGAGCATTTAATGTTAGGCATTTTGAGAGACGGCAACGGAAAAGCAATTACAATTTTAAATAATTTAGATATTGATTTAGATTATTTGCGAAAGAAAGTTGAAATATTGAGTCCTCCAAATCCAAATACTGAAGCCGGAAACGAAAAAAAAAACTTACATCTCACCCGTCAGGCAGAACGGGCTTTAAAAACAACTTTTTTAGAAGCAAAAGTTTATCAAAGTTCCTCTATCAGCACGGCACATCTTTTGCTTTGTATTTTAAGGAACGAGAATGATCCTACCACTAAATTATTAAACAAGCTGAAAATCGATTACGACTCAGCTAAAGAACAATATCTGAATATGATACCAAATAACAACGAAGACGAGTATACTGACAGCTTCCCAAAAAACGAATCGTTTAATGATGATTCCGGACAAGATGACAGTTTAAAAGAAGGTAGTTTTAACAATCCGGCAAGTAAAACCAACAAAAAATCTAAAACGCCTGTGTTAGATAATTTTGGTCGCGATTTAACCGAAATGGCCGAAGAAGGAAAACTAGATCCTGTAGTTGGACGTGAAAAAGAAATCGAACGTGTTTCACAAATTTTAAGCAGAAGAAAAAAAAATAATCCGCTTTTAATTGGTGAGCCGGGTGTAGGTAAATCGGCCATTGCTGAAGGTTTAGCCTTGCGAATTATCCAAAAGAAAGTTTCACGAATATTGTTCAACAAAAGAGTTGTTACACTAGATTTAGCCAGTTTAGTTGCCGGAACAAAATACCGCGGTCAGTTTGAAGAACGTATGAAAGCCGTCATGAATGAATTAGAAAAAAATGACGATATAATTCTTTTTATAGATGAAATTCATACTATTGTTGGTGCCGGCGGAGCAACAGGTTCGTTAGACGCTTCAAACATGTTCAAACCAGCTTTGGCAAGAGGAGAAATACAATGTGTCGGTGCTACAACTTTAGATGAATACCGTCAGTATATTGAAAAAGATGGTGCTTTAGAACGTCGTTTTCAAAAAGTGATTGTTGAACCAACTTCAATTGAGGAAACTATTATCATTTTAAATAATATCAAAGGTAAATATGAAGATCATCACAGTGTGACTTATACACCGGAAGCCATTGATGCCTGTGTAAAATTAACCAGTCGTTACATGTCTGATAGATTTTTACCGGACAAAGCAATTGATGCATTAGATGAAGCCGGTTCTCGTGTTCACATTACTAATATTGAAGTTCCTAAACAAATTTTAGAATTGGAAAAACAACTAGAGGATGTTCGAGAATTGAAAAATACTGTCGTTAAAAAGCAAAAATATGAAGAAGCTGCGAAACTTCGCGATGACGAAAAACGAATCGAAAAAGATCTAGCCATTGCTCAAGAACAATGGGAAGTTGACTCAAAAAACAATAGAATAACGGTCACGGAAGATAATGTTGCCGATGTTGTTTCCATGATGACAGGAATTCCTGTAAACCGAATTGCTCAAACAGAAAGCAATAAACTGGCCCATTTACCTGAATTAATTCAAAATAAAGTCATTGGTCAGAATGAAGCTGTTATGAAAGTAGCTCGGTCAATCCAACGTAATCGTGCAGGACTAAAAGACCCTAACCGACCTATTGGTTCGTTTATTTTCTTAGGTCAAACCGGTGTTGGAAAAACACAATTAGCAAAAGTTTTAGCTAAAGAACTTTTTGATTCAGAAGATGCTTTGGTTAGAATTGACATGAGTGAATACATGGAAAAATTTGCAATTTCCAGATTGGTAGGTGCTCCTCCGGGATATGTTGGCTACGAAGAAGGAGGTCAATTAACTGAAAAGGTTCGTCGAAAACCCTATTGTGTAGTTTTATTAGACGAAATTGAAAAAGCTCATCCGGATGTATTCAATATGATGCTTCAAGTTTTAGATGATGGTTACATGACCGATAGTTTAGGCCGAAAAATCGATTTTAGAAATACAATTATCATCATGACATCCAATGTTGGAGCTCGTCAATTGAAAGATTTTGGACAAGGAGTTGGATTTGGAACTGCTGCAAAAGTTTCCCAAGCGGATGAACATTCTAAAAGTGTAGTTGAAAATGCTTTGAAGAAAACATTTGCTCCCGAATTTTTGAATCGTATTGATGATGTCATTGTTTTCAATGCTTTAGAAAAAGAAGATATTAATTTAATTATCGAAATTGAATTAAAAAAATTATACGCTCGTATAAAAGATTTAGGTTATTCCTTGACTTTAACGGATAAAGCCAAAGCATTTATTGCTGAAAAAGGTTTTGACAAGCAATTTGGTGCACGCCCTTTAAAAAGAGCCATTCAAAAATATGTTGAAGATTCATTAGCAGAGGAAATTATCACATCTAAAATTGGAGATGGAGATGAAATTTTTATGGATATTGAGGATGATGCTACTGAATTAACTGTAAAAATCAAAAAAGCAGAAAAACCAACGAGTTAAAAGTAATTTTATTTAAACCACGAATTCATGAATTATAACTATTTTTAATTCTGAATTCGTGACTTTTTTTATATCAACATCAATCAAAATCATGTTAGATAACAAATTAATTTTAGGTAGTGAAGAATGGTGTTCCTTTCCTGAATTAGGAATACCAACAATCAAAGCTAGAGTGGATTCCGGTGCAAAAACTTCTGCCTTGCATGCCATAAATATTAGTCCGTTTATCAAAGAAGGTGAACATTGGGTGAAATTTGATATCAACCCAATTCAAAACAATGTCAAAACAATCATTCATTGTCAGGCACCATTAATTGACAAAAGAGTCGTTAAAAGTTCAAGTGGTTTTCGTGAACAACGTTTTGTGATTCAAACGCAATTAAAGTTAGGCGAATCCAATTGGATGATTGAAATGACGCTAACCAATCGAGATTCCATGGGGTTCCGAATGTTGTTAGGTCGCGAAGCCATGAGTGGACGAGCACTAGTTGACCCGGAACGAAAATATTTGTTGGGCGATAATTCAAGCGATAAATTAAATGACTTATATCCGGATGTTTCAAAAGAAAAAAGCGGACTACGAATCGGATTATTAGCCAGTAATCCTGAATTGTACAGCAACAAACGAATCATGGAAGCCGGTGAACGTCGCGGACATGAAATGCGGTTTTTAAACATCAAGGAATGTTACATGAAATTGGACGCCGACACTCCTGAAATACATTATCGAGGCGGAACAATTTTGAATGAATTGGATGCTGTCATTCCGAGAATTCGTCCGAATATTACTTTTTATGGTTGTGCGTTGACTCGCCAGTTTGAAGCGTTAAAAATATTTTGTTTGAATTCTTCTGCTGCCATTACACAATCGCGAGATAAATTATATTCGTTACAATTGTTATTAAATAATGGAATTGATATTCCGACAACAGGTTTTGCCAATTCTCCCCTAGATACCGATGATTTGATAAAAATGGTTGGTGGAACTCCTTTGATTGTTAAACTTTTAGAAGGAACGCAAGGAAAAGGCGTTGTTTTAGCAGAAACTAAAAAAGCTGCAGAAAGTGTAATTAACGCTTTCAAGAGTCTGAATGCAAACATTTTAGTACAAGAATTCATCAAAGAAGCCAATGGAAAAGATTTGCGATTGTTTGTGATTGACGGAAAAGTAGTAGCCACCATTCAAAGGGAAGCCTTAGCGGGAGAATTTAGAGCAAACATTCACTTAGGTGGAACGGCATCTGTCATCAAGCCTACCAAAGAAGAAAAAATCATAGCTGTAAAAGCCGCCAAAGCGATGGGATTGAAAGTTGCCGGTGTAGATATTATCCGTTCGAGTAAAGGTCCGCTTTTACTGGAAGTTAACTCTTCTCCCGGATTAGAAGGAATTGAAGGAGCTACTAACAAAGATATTGCGGGTGAAATGATTAAGGCGATTGAGAAGAATTTTAAGTTGAAAGGTTCATTATAGCTTTTAATTATGAAGAAAATAATCTTACTCATTGTTCTATTTCTAAAGGTTCAATCATCATTTTCTAAAGAAAAATTGATTGGAACTTATAAAAATGAGATTGGTGAAAAAATTATTCTAAAATCTGACAACACTTTTGAATACTACTGGAATTTTGACTTGGCATCAAGTTGGAGTATTGGTATATGTAGGATTGAAAGTAAAAAAAATATTATACTTGAGATAATTGAAGTAAAAGATACCGTAATTATTGATGAGAGTATTTTATTAGTATTATCGAATGATACAATATCTAATCGAATTTCTGCAATTGATGATGCAAATAATTCAATTTCTGGTGGTGGTCAAGGAAGAAGTCAACCTCCCAAAAAACTTTTAATTAAAGGAAAAAAATTATTTACATATTCACAGTCCAATAAAATTATTAATAGAAAAAGAAAATCAATTGTGGATGCAAATATGATGGTAAAACCATGGTTTGTGAAAGATTAACTATTCCATCTCAATCTCAAAACTCTTTAAAAAGCCAATTACTTTAAAATTTTTAATTTTTTTTATTAATTTAAAACAAAAATCAGACATTTGTTTTTCAAAATATTATTTTGTAT
Organism: Flavobacterium sp.; assembly: GCF_044361015.1. Taxonomy (GTDB): domain Bacteria; phylum Bacteroidota; class Bacteroidia; order Flavobacteriales; family Flavobacteriaceae; genus Flavobacterium. Next base: position 9,252 of record NZ_JBIKJL010000014.1, on the reverse strand, counting down.
TTCAGAATTTTATTTATCTTTACAAAAATATTCTTAATGCGAATTGTTACTTTCAAAAGAATAAAAGAATTTTCTGAGAATCATAATGATGCCGAAAGTGCTTTAATTATTTGGTATTACACAGTAACTTCTAAGGATTGGAATTCGCTAAATGATATTAAAAAGGATTTTAATACGGTTGATTATGTTGGCAATAATCGTTTTGTTTTCAATATAAAAGGAAATACCTATCGATTAGTTGCAATTATTTCATTCAACGCAAAAAAAGTGTACATCCGTTTTATTGGAACGCATGCTGAATATGACAAAATAAAAGACATCAAAAATATATAGCGATGATCAAAACAAAAAAAGAATATAATGTATTGCTTCAAAGAATTGAAGAACTTTTACAAAATCAAGAAAACATCGAAAATCAAGAGGCTGAAGGCTATATTGAACTAAATATTTTGTCGGACCTTGTTGCTGATTATGAAGAAGCAAATTATCCCGTTAAAAAACCGACGCTAATTGAAACCATGAAATTACGTATGTATGAACGTGGACTCAATCAAAAACGTTTATCGGAATTATTGGGGGTTAGCACTTCAAGAGTTAGTGAATATTTAACAGGAAAAACGGAACCTACGTTAAAAACAGCAAGAGATATCAGTAAAAAATTAGATATTGATCCTACTATTGTATTAGGATTATAAAAAATTAATTTTGCTTTAAATAGTACTTTGTTTAATTCTCCATCTCAATGGCAATACTCTTCAAAAACGCAATTGAGTTTTCAATATCATAATGTAAAATACGATCTTCTTTAACAAAAGGAACTTCTGAACGATACGATTTTAAAAATTGTTCAATAAAATCACTCGATTTTAAAGGTCTCCTGAAATCAATCGCTTGCGAAGCATTCATTAACTCGATGGCCAAAATACGTTCTAAATTTTCTAGAATTTTCAAACATTTCGTAGCTGCATTGGCTCCCATACTCACGTGATCTTCTTGACCATTACTGGAAACAATACTGTCAATACTAGCAGGAGTGGCCAATTGTTTGTTCTGACTTACGATACTTGCTGCAGTATATTGCGGAATCATAAAGCCGGAGTTCAATCCCGGATTGTCGACTAAAAATGCGGGCAAACCACGAAGTCCGGAAATCAATTGATACGTTCTTCTTTCGGAAATACTGCCTAATTCGGCCAAAGCAATTCCAAGAAAGTCTAAAGCTAACGCCAACGGTTGTCCATGGAAATTTCCACCGGAAACAATAATATCCTCGCCTACAAAAATGTTCGGATTATCGGTTACGGAGTTAATCTCCGTTTTAAAAACACGTCGGGCATAATCAATCGCATCTTTGGAAGCACCATGCACTTGCGGCATGCAACGGAACGAATACGGATCTTGTACGTGCGTTTTATGTTGTTCGATAATCTGACTTCCCTCTAAAAAATCAGTGATTCGTTGAGCCGTTTCAATCTGACCTTTGTGCGGACGAACCAAATGAATCAGTTCGTTAAACGGATCAATTCTTCCATCAAAACCTTCTAAAGAAATCGTTCCAATTAAATCGGCTAAGTACGATAATTTATAAGATTTCAATAAAATAGAAACACCGTAAGCACTCATGAATTGCGTGCCATTCAACAGTGCCAATCCTTCTTTGGATTGCAAAACAATAGGATTCCATCCAAAATGCTTTAAAACTTCATTGGAAGCAACTTTTTTACCTTCAAAGTATACTTCGCCTTCACCTAATAAGGGCAAACTCAGGTGAGCCAAAGGAGCTAAATCACCGGAAGCACCTAACGAACCTTGCGTATAAATTACCGGTAAAACATCATGATTGTAAAATTCAATCAAACGTTCCACTGTTTCCAGTTGCACACCGGAATGTCCGTAACTCAACGATTGTATTTTGAGTAACAACATCAATTTTACAATTTCTTGAGGCACTTCATCACCCGTTCCACACGCATGCGATTTTACTAAGTTTTCCTGAAGTTGCGAAAGGTTTTCATTGGAAATTTTCACATTACACAACGAACCGAAACCCGTATTTATACCGTAAATCGGAGCGGCATGGGTCTTCATTTTTTGGTCGAGATAATCACGACATTTTTGAATGTTAACCTTTGCCTCTTCCGACAATGCCAAGGTTTTATGTTCAAAAATAATTTGATTAATTGTTTCTAAAGAAAGTACTTCTGAACTGATATAATGCGAGTAATCCATTGGTTGATTGTTGAGGTGCCAAAATTCCGCAAACGTTTGCATAAATGCAAAACAATTGTAGTTTTTTTAATAACAAATAAAAAATGATTTGTTTATTTTTGAAAATCTAAACAATCAATAGGATGAAAAAAATTATCGCTTTACTCACCATTATTTCTTTTACGTCTTGTCAGGAAAAAGAAAAAATTACTACTCTGTCAGGATTTATTACCGGAACAGACGCAAAAGAAATTGAATTAGAAGGTATCAACTTTTCTAAAAAAATTCCCTTGCAATCTAATGGAGCTTTTTCGGATACGTTGGATTTACCTTATGAAGGAATGTATTATTTGTTACTAACAGATGAAAAATCATATTTTGTGTATTTAGAACAAGGATTTAATTTGCAAATAGAAACAGAGGCTGATGATTTTATTAATGCAATGAAATTTAACGGGACTGGTAAAGAAGAAAACAATTACATGATTCAAAAAAATAAAGTAATTGAATCAAAATTTGGAAATCCATCTAATTTTAAAGATGTGCTAACTGCTTATGCTGTTGATGAGAAAACGTTTATTCAAACTATTGAAGATCTCAAAATTAGGTTATTAAACAAACTCGAATCATCAAAAATTAAAAATCAAAAGTTTGTTACCAACGAAAAGAAAGAAATAGACTTTTTTGGACTAAATTGTTTTGAAAAATATGCTCCCTATCACGGTTATGCCACTGCTAATAATGAATTTAAAACGAGTGATAGCTTTCCTAAAGTTGCAGATGATTTTGATATGAATGATGAAGAAACTTTTAAACATTCCTATGCGTACAGAGGTTTGATTGGTGCAGTTTTTGAACGATTCATCTATAATACACCAGCAGAAGGACAAACATCGTTTGATCGGGGAATGGAAAAATTACAAACAGTTAAAAGCAAAATGATTCGTAGCGAATTAACTAAAAATATGCTCGATGAATTGAATTTAGCTGCCAAAGATATTGATAAAGTTTATAAAGGAATTATTGCTAATTCAACTGATTCAACCTTTAATCAAAAAGTCACGCAAAAATACGAGACATTAAAAAAAATAAGCAAAGGAGCAGCCTCTCCTACTTTTGATTATGAAAATGTAACTGGTGGAAAAACTTCACTCGAAAGTTTGAAAGGGAAATTTGTTTACTTTGATGTTTGGGCTACTTGGTGCGGACCGTGTATTGCTGAAATTCCGGCGTTAAAAGAAGTTGAAAAAGAATACCACGGAAAAAATATCGAGTTTGTCAGCATTTCTATTGATGAACGCAAAGATTTTGAAAAATGGAAGAAAATGGTGGCGGACAAAGAGCTGAAAGGTATTCAATTGATTGCGGACAATGCTTGGGAATCTGATTTTGTAAAAAAATATGCCATTGACGGAATTCCGAGATTTATCCTGATTGATACCGAAGGTAAAATTGTAAGTGCCGATGCACCGAGACCTTCTGATTTAAAACTAAAAGAATTATTGACTGAAGTCGGTTTATAGTATAGATCATATTTTTCGAACCATTAAGGTATTGAGATGCATTAAGATAGATCACAACTTAATGAACATCAATGTCTTAATGGTTTAATTTTAAGTCTTCAACTCCAGAAAAACTTTCCCCAAATACTTGATAATATCCGAAGCTATAAACGCTTCATAGCCCATATCATTCATGGCGATATCAGCTGTTCGTCCATGAAAATAAACACCCAAAAGTGCCGCATCTACTGCTTGGTAACCCTGTGCTCGGAAGCTTGCAATCATTCCGGAAAGCACATCACCGCTTCCTCCTGTGGCCAAAGCTTGATTTCCTGAAGAATTGACAAAGACATTTTTCTCGTCAATAATTAAAGTATAGGCTCCTTTTATTAAAACCACTAAATGGTGTTCCTTTGCAAAAGCTCTGACTTTTTCAATTTTCTCAAAATCGTCAGTCCAACTTCCAATGAGTCGTTCCAATTCTCTTGGATGAGGAGTTAAAATGGAACTTTTAGGCAATAATTTTAACCAATCCTCATGTTCTGATAAGATATTCAGGGCATCAGCATCAATAATTAGCGGAATTGTATTGCTGTTTACAAATGAATGAAATGCTTTAACTGTTTCATAATCTTGTCCGATTCCCATCCCAATTCCAATGGCTTTGGGTTCAAAATCAAATGCGATTTTAGTGATTTTATGGAAATTTTCATCGGTGATTACCATCGCTTCTGGTGATGCAGTTTGTAAAATTTCATACCCACATTTTGGCGTATAAACAGTTGCTAAACCACAACCGGAACGCAAAGCAGCTTGCGAAGCTAGCACCATTGCCCCAATTTTGCCATAACATCCTCCAATTAATAACACATGGCCCTGCGTTCCTTTGTGTGAAAATTTTGATATGGGTTTATATCGTTTTTTTATTTCATTTAAATCGGTATAATAATAATTAGTTGGAATAGAATCAATTGCTTTTTCATCCAGATCAATCGGAAGAATAACTATTTCATTTATAAACTGTTCGTTATCCGGAATATAAAAACTAAGTTTAGGAATTTGAAAGGTTAACACAACATCCGACTGGATGGCAATCGATGTTTTTCGATTTAAAAATAATCCGGAAGGAATATCAATCGAAACTTTGAACGATTGATGGTAATTGATTTTTTGAACAATCTGTTGAATCCATTCATCCATTTCACGTGAAAGGCCGATTCCAAAAATGGCATCCACAACAATGTTATTTTCTGCAATATCAGGAAAATCGGCGTCTTCATTTATAATTTCATACTTCAAATTACACTCTTTCAATCGTTCTAAATTCGATTCAAAATCAGGTGATAATTTTTTGCTGAAAGGAACAACATACACATGCACATCATAATAATTTTGTTTGAGCATCCGTGCAATTGCCAAACCATCACCACCATTGTTTCCCACACCACAAAAAAAGTGAAAAACTTTTTTCTTGTCGTGAAAATGATGAACGAGCCATAAAAATGCCTGCAAAGCTGCTTGCTCCATGAGTTCAAATGAGGTGATGTGTTGACGCTCCGTTGTCAATTTATCAACTTCTTTAATTTTTTCAGTTGTAAAAATTTTCATATGCTAGTAGAATATACTTTTTGGTAAACTATTCGTAAAAATTCAGATTTTCTTTTTTAATTACGTAAATTTATTACATTTGTTTCAGATGAAATCACAAAAGAACATTAATTATACTATCAAATCCTTCAATGTATTGAACGGATTTTCCTTTGGTACATCTTCTACAACTACAACCCCATTCGGGGTATAATTTTTACATATCATCCGCAGCTATGCTTATTCGAAAGAATAAAATAAAAATCCTATTTTAAAATAAAAAATAATCCTATGAAGGTATTAAAATTCGGAGGAACTTCGGTTGCCAATGCCCAAAATATAAAACTCGTTCTTGCTATCGTTGAGAAAAAATCAAAGGAAAGCAAACTGATAGTAGCTGTTTCTGCTTTTAGTGGCGTAACCGATTTACTTTTGTCGGCAGCTCAAAAAGCAGCAACAAAAGATGATTCATACCGTGATGTGGTTTTACAAATTGAAAAAAAACACCTCGAAGCTATTAAAGATTTGGTTCCTGTCAACGAGCAAACAGCTTTATTACATTATTGTAAAAAGAACATTTCCTATTTAGAAACTTTGTTAGATGGTTGTTATTTGTTGGGCGAATTAACGGCTCGAACATCAGATATGATCGTTAGTTTCGGTGAATTGTTGTCGTCTTATATCATTGCAGAAGCCCTTAAACAAATGGTTGGAAACAGCAGTTTTAAAGATAGTCGCGAACTCATCAAAACCAATAGTAATTTTGGCAAAGCGGAAGTAAATTTTGAACTGACGAACAAAATCATTGCTGATTATTTTAAGTCAGATTCGTCACAAGTATTCGTAATTCCCGGATTTATTGCCTCGTCAATTGATGGAAACACAACTACCTTGGGTCGTGGTGGTTCTGATTATACAGCTGCGATAGTTGCAGCAGCTTTGCATGTGAAAGAATTAGAAATTTGGACAGACGTCAACGGAATGTTCACTGCCAATCCGAAAATTGTCAAACAAGCCCAACCGATAGAAAAAATCACCTACGAAGAAGCGATGGAGTTGTCGCATTTTGGTGCGAAAGTGCTTTATCCACCAACCATTCAACCGGTTTTAAGCAAAAACATACCCATTTGGATTAAAAATACGTTTGAACCGGAAGCGTTTGGTACCTACATCTCATCGGCCTCAAACCCGAATGGGAATCCGATTAAAGGCATTTCTCATATTGATAAAATTGCTTTGATTACAGTAGAGGGTTCCGGAATGGTAGGTGTTGCCGGAGTTTCCAAACGATTGTTTGAAGTGCTTTCTATTCATTCGATAAGCGTTATTTTTATCACGCAAGCTTCGTCAGAACATTCCATTTGTATCGGAATTTTAAATGCAGATGCTGCTATAGCAAAGACTTCAATTGATAAAGTTTTTGAACTTGAAATTTCACAACACAGAATCAATCCATGCATCGTTGAAAAAGACTTGTGTATAATGGCTTTGGTGGGTGAACAAATGAAAAATCACCAAGGAATCAGCGGAAAAATGTTTAGTACGTTGGGCAAAAACAATGTCAACATTCGGGCGATTGCTCAAGGTGCTTCCGAGCGAAACATTTCTTTGGTAATCAATGAAAAAGATGTAAAAAAAGCATTGAATACGCTACACGAACGTTTTTTTGAAGAACAAACCAAACAGTTGAATTTATTTGTGATGGGTGTTGGTAATGTTGGCGAAAAATTCATCGAACAAATTCACCAACAAAAGAAATTTTTAAAAGAAAATTTAAAAATAAATCTGCGTGTCATTGCTCTTTCCAATTCCCGAAAAATGGTTTTTGATGAAGAAGGAATTTCATTAAAAGATTGGAAAACAACTTTGGATAAAGGTGAACAAGCTTCGAAAGCTGATTTTATTGAGAGAACAAAAGCGTTGAATTTACGCAATAGTATTTTTGTTGATATTACTGCAAATACTGAAGTTTCTGCGACTTACGAACATTATCTTAGAAAAAATATTGCAGTTGTGACATGTAACAAAATAGCTTGTTCATCGGAGTATGATAATTACTTAAATTTAAAACGCTTATCACGTAAATACAATGCTCCGTTTTTGTTTGAAACGAATGTGGGTGCTGGTTTACCAATTATTGATACATTAAAACATTTGATTGCTTCCGGTGATCGAATTCATAAAATTCAAGCCGTTTTATCCGGAAGTTTGAATTTTATTTTTAATAATTTTAGTGAAACTTACAACTTTCACGATGTAGTAAAAGAAGCCGGCGTGCAAGGTTTCACCGAACCCGACCCAAAAATTGATTTAAGTGGTGTGGATGTCGCTCGAAAAATTCTGATTTTAATTCGCGAAAGCGGCTATCAAATGGAAATGGAAGACATTGAAAATAGTTCTTTCTTACCAAAAGAATGTATGGAAACCATAACCAATGAAGACTTTTTTAAATCGTTGACCAAACACTCAAGTCATTTTGAAAATTTGCTAAAAGAAGCAAAAGAAAAAGATTGCCGTTTAAAATTTGTTGCTAAATTCGACAAGGGAAAAGCCAGTGTTGGTTTGCAATTCATTCCTAAAGAAAGTCCGTTTTATAATTTAGAAGGAAAAGACAATATAGTGGAATTTTTTTCCGACAGATACGTCGATCAACCCTTGCTCATCAAAGGAGCCGGTGCAGGTGCTGCAGTGACTGCTTCAGGTATTTTTGCGGATGTGATTCGGATTGGAAATGTTTAATTAAGGTGCTAAGGCACTAAGATTCTAAGGTACTAAGCAACCTCAGAACCTTAAAACCTTAGAACCTCAGAACCTCAGAAAATGAACGAAATAAAAATATTCTGCCCCGCCACAGTAGCCAACTTATCCTGCGGATTTGATGTCTTAGGATTGTGTCTGGAAAACATTGGCGACGAAATGATTATTCGAAAAGTCAAAGAAAAAGGACTTCGAATTACCAAAATAACCGGAGCTGATTTGCCTTTAGAAACCAATAAAAATGTGGCAGGAGTCGCAGGAATGGCTTTGCTCAGTCACTTGGATTTAGAATTCGGGGTCGAAATTGAAATTCATAAAAAAATCAAAGCCGGAAGTGGCATAGGCAGCAGTGCCGCAAGTGCTGCCGGAGTTGTGGTAGGAATCAATGAATTGTTGGGTATTCCTATGCATCGAAAAGAGTTGATTCCGTTTGCCATGGAAGGCGAATTTTTGGCTAGTGGAAGTTATCACGCAGACAATGTTTCACCTGCAATTCTGGGTGGATTTACATTGGTTCGAAGTTATAACCCGTTGGAAGTGATTAAAATTAAAAGTCCAAAGCATTTATATGTAACTATAATCCATCCACATATAGAAGTAATAACCTCTGAAGCAAGAAGTATTTTGCCAAAAGAAATTCCACTGAAAACAGCCATCACACAATGGGGAAATTTGGGTGGATTTATCAGCGGGTTATACAACGAAGATTATGGGTTGATGGGTCGCTGTTTGCAAGACGTGGTTGCTGAACCGTATCGAAAAAATTTAATTCCTGAATTTGATAATGTAAAAAATACGGCTTTAGAAAACGGTGCATTGGGTTGTGGAATTTCCGGTTCCGGACCATCAATTTATGCATTAAGCAAAGAAATTGAAAATGCTGAAAATGTAGCTATTGCAATTGATAAAGAGTATTCAAAAACAGGAATTAAGTATGCTATTTATGTTTCCAAAGTTTGTGATGAGGGAGTGAAAGTGATGTAACTTCATTTTGTCATTCCAACGAAGGAGAAATCCCATCATGAGATTCCTCCTTCGTCGGAATAACCACTAATACTACTCCTCCGACCGATTCTGAAACTTCGTGCGTTTACTTCCTTCATAAATATCATATTTCACCAACCGAGCTTCTAATTTACCGTTGAATAATTTGATTTTTCGGGAAGGTTTCAATCCAACAAACTTCAATGCTTCTAAG
>NZ_JBIKJL010000018.1:0-42977 GCF_044361015.1 Flavobacterium sp. | reverse complement strand
GGTCGTTCAATTACTTCAAATCCTTTGTCTTTCAATAAATCAATGACAGACATCCGTGTGATTCCAGCCAAAATACAACCAGATAAATCGGGTGTGATAAACTTTCCTCCTATTTTAAAGAAAATATTCATGGTGCCGACTTCCTGAATCTGTTCAAAGTTTTCAGCATCTAACCACAATACTTGGTCATATCCTTTTGATTTAGCTATTTCGGTAGGTCGAATGGCTGCAGCATAATTCCCAGCCGCTTTCGCTTCGCCAGTTCCTCCATTTACGGCACGAACATATTTTGTTTCGGCGTAAAGTTTGATAGGTCTCATAAAAAAAGGTCCCGCAGGTGATGCAATCACTATGAATTTAAAACTCGTTGCCGCACGCATTCCTATAAAAGGTTCGTCGGCATACATAAATGGTCTTAAATATAAAGCACTCCCTTCTTCTGTTGGAATCCAATTCTTTTCAATTGCTACATATTGTTGCAAAGCCTGAACGAATAAATCTTCCGGAAACAAAGGCATACCCATACGATCTGCACTAAAATTCAACCGCTTCGCATTTTCATTTGGACGAAACAACAAAGGTGTGCCTTCCTTACCTAAAGTTGCTTTCATTCCTTCAAAAATAGCCTGTCCGTAATGTAAAGCCATTGCTGCAGGATGTGTTGGAATTAATTGCAAAGGCTCAACTCTAGGATTGATCCATTCACCGTTCTTATAGTCGCAAACAAACATGTGATCGGTAAATCGCGTTCCCATGACTATGTTATGAAAATCTACTTCACTAACTTTCGAATGTGCTACTTTGGTTACTTTAATCGCTGCCATTACTTCTCGCATTTTCTTATAATGTTGTATTAGTATCAAATTGTTCTAAATAATCCCCTACTCTTCTTAAAAATGATCCTCCTAAATAGCCGTCAACCACACGGTGGTCAAAGGACAACGAAAGGTACATCATGCTGCGAATAGCTATTTCATCACCACTTGCAGTAGTGATGACTTCCGGTCTTTTTTTGATGATTCCTAAGGCCAAAATGGCCACTTCCGGTTGATTGATAATTGGTGTTCCCATTAAACTTCCGAATGTGCCTACATTAGAAATGGTGAAAGTACTTCCTTGCGTATCTTCTGGTTTTAATTTATTACTTCGAGCATTTTCAGCTAACAGATTTACTTCTTTCGTAATTGAAATGACATCCTTTTCATTTGCATTTTTCACCACTGTAACAATTAAATTCCCAGTGGGTAAAGCCGTTGCCATTCCAATGTTTATGTCTTTGTGAACGATAATATTCTTTTCGTCAACAGAAACATTTATCATAGGAAAATCGGCAATTGCTTTTGCCACTGCTTCAATAAAAACGGGCGTAAACGTAAGTTTTTCGTTGTGCTTCTCGAAAAATTTATCTTTTATATTATTACGCCAATGCACCAAATTCGTTACATCTACTTCAATATAGGATGTTACATGTGGCGAAGTTTGTTTGGAATACACCATATGATCGGCAATCATTTTTCGCATGCGATCCATTTCTACAATTCGGTCTTTTCCTTCTACATAATTGATTTTAGGTTTTGGAAAAGTTGTCGGTTGTCGGTTGTCGGTTGTGGGTTTGCTTTGTAGGTGATATTTTCTGCTTTTTAGATAATTGAAAACATCACTTTTTTGTATTCTTCCATCCAAACCAGAGCCAGGAATACTTTGTACTTCTTCTAAGGAAAGATTTTCTTTTTGGGCGATGGAAATGATTAAGGGTGAAAGAAAAGCCCCTCCCGACCTCTCCAAAGGGGAGGAGACAGAACTAGATATAGCCCTGTTTTCTACAAATTTATTTTGAGTTATTTTATCATCCTTTTTATCCAAAATCGCAGGAGTTCCCCCTCCGGGGGCCAGGGGGCTTATCAAAGCCAAAACAGTTCCCACTTCAACAACATCATCTTTTTTAAAACGTATTTCAGTGATGGTACCCGAAACCGGTGCTGGCACTTCACTATCCACTTTATCGGTGGCAACTTCCAGCAAAGTTTCTTCCGCTTCGATATAATCACCAACGTTTTTTGTCCAATTGATGATAGTGGCTTCTGAAATACTTTCGCCCATTTTGGGCATTTTGAATTCAAACATATTTATTTGTTTCAGGTTTCAAGTTTAAAGTTTCAGGTTACGGTAACTTGAAACTTTAAACTTGAAACAAAATTTATTTTTTCTTAAATTCTTCTAATGTTTTATAAAACGCTTCTTGCATAGGACGATTTTCAGGTATTTCTCGCAATGGCTCAACTTCTTTCAATGATTCATAACATTCTGACGGTAATTGCTGATATAAGGCTGTTCCTTTGGTTTTCCAATCAATCATTTCGTCGGAAACATCTTTAATAATTATTGCTGGATTTCCCACTACCAATTTACGGTTAGGAATTTGCATTCCTGCTTTGATAAAACTTAATGCTCCAATAATACATTCCTCGCCTACATTCACATCATCCATTATTACTGCGTTCATACCAACTAAACAATTTCTGCCAATATTGGCTCCGTGAATAATTGCTCCGTGACCAATGTGTGCTCCTTCTTTTAAAACCATTGATTTGCCCGGAAACATGTGAATGGTACAATTTTCCTGGACATTACAACCGTCTTCAATGATGATTTCGCCCCAATCGCCACGAATTGCTGCTCCGGGACCCACATACACATTTTTACCGATAATCACATTACCGGTAACCGCTGCTTGCGGATGAATAAAACTACTTTCGTGTATGACGGGGATGAACCCTTTGAATTCGTAGATCATATTTTTTTATTAATTCCGTACAGACGTTGCAGTGCAACCTCTCTACAGATAATTTTTTAATTTTTCTTTTGTGAAATCTGACAAAACCAATCGTCCGCTGATTGCGGCTCTTTGGGCTAACAGATTATCCCAATCCTCTGTTCCTCTCCAGAAAATCTTTTTCATTTCTAACATTGCTTCCGGATTATAGGTGCAAAGGTGTTCTGCAAATTTTTGCACGGCTTCGTCTAATTCTTCAATGGTTTCAAAAACAGATGCATACAATCCTTTTTCCCTAGCCCAATTGGCTTCGTAAAATGTATTGGCATCAATGGCAATTTGTGACATGGCTGAGACGCCCATTTTGCGTTCAATTGCAGGTGAAACCACAAAAGGTCCGATTCCGACATTGAGTTCACTTAGTTTGATTGCAGCGAATTTGGTCGCCATACAATAATCGGTTGCGGAAGCGATTCCAACACCGCCTCCAACAGTTTTCCCTTGAATACGGCCGATGATGAATTTTGGACATTTACGCATGGCGTTGATGACATTAGCAAATCCGGAGAAGAATACTTTTCCGGTTTCGGCGTCGTTGATGGCAATTAGTTCTTTAAAACTGGCTCCTGCACAAAAAGTTCGGTCGCCGCCACTTTTGAGGATGATAACTTTTATGTCATGATTGTTTCCTGCTTCGGTGATGGTGTTTGCTAATTTTTTTAAGACATCACTTGGTAACGAATTTTGTTCGGGATGAAAAAACTCGATGGTGGCGATGTTATTTTGTATGTTGTATTTTACGTAAGGTTCTGTCATTATCTATATTTTTAACCGCAAAGTCCGCGAAGATTTACGCAAAGACCGCAAAGTTCATTCTCAATTATAAAATATTAAATTGTTCGAAATGGTGATTTAAATGTTTTCGTTCCAGTAAATAGGAATCGTATTTATTTAAATTTCCGAAAACCATATTCTTTAGAACGGCATCGGGATTTTCTTTAAAAAAAGTTTTGTACGCTTCTCTCGCTTCGAAAAATTTAGCTTTTGCCGTTTCAAAATTGGGATGAATCAGGTCTTCTAATTCGTCTTTTTTCATGGTTGGAAAAGCGGTTCCTTTTGGGAATTTATCGTAATTGTATAATGAATTGTGCACTTTATCCAGAATCTTTTCGGGGGTTACAATTTCAAAATCTTGAATTTCACCCGACATAATTCTGTAACCGTGTTCCAAATGTTCTAAAAGGTGTTGCGGTGTTAAAATTCCCCATTGCGGTTTGGTATTTTCGGATAATTTATTGAGGCATTCTACAATTTTTTCATCGGTCATTTCTGCAAAAACTTCTTGTTTTTTCTGCACCATAGTTAAAATAGTGGCTACAGCAACCAATTCATTCTCAGCATCAAAAACCTCTACAAACCATTTTACAATTCCGCTTGGATGTTCGGCAGAAGCGACATCGCGTTCAATTTTCTGTTTGCAAGTTAAGCGAACATAAATGGTGTCATTGTGATAAATAGGTCTTAAAAAGCGGCACTCTTCCAGTCCGTAATTCGCGGCAACCGGTCCTTTATTTGGATACACAAATAAACCGGCGGCAGCGGCTAAAATAAAATAACCATGAGCAGTTCGTTTTTCAAAAATACTTCCGTCTAAGGAAGTGATATCGGTGTGAGCATAAAAATGATCCCACGTTAGATTGGCAAAATTGATAATATCGGTATCGGTAACCGTTCGCTTGTGTGTTTTGAGCGACATTCCGGGTTGAATATCTTCCCAATGGTACTGAAACGGGTGTCGTGTAATTTCTTTGTAAGCCGAATTCGGTTGATAAATTCCGGTAATTTCGGTCAATGTCGTTGGCGAACCTTGAATAGCACAGCGTTGCATGTAATGTTTGATGCCGCGAACGCCACCCATTTCTTCTCCTCCACCTGCACGCCCGGGACCGCCGTGAACTAGCAAGGGCAATGGCGAACCATGACCGGTGCTTTGTTTGGCATTCTCTCGATTTAGGACTAAAATTCTACCGTGGTGAGAAGCGGCATTTACCACATAGTCTTTGGCAATCTCGTCGGAGTTGGTTACGATGGATGAAACCAATGAACCCTTACCCATTTGGGCTAATTCGATTGCTTCGTCTAAATTTTTATACGGCATTATCGTTGAAACGGGACCGAATGCTTCTGTTTCGTGAACCGATAAATTTTGAAAGGGTTTGTCTTCTCTCAATACAATCGGACTCACAAAAGCACCTTTTTCATTGGCACCGATAATGTTTAATGTATCAAAATCACCATACACTATCGAAGCAGTTTTGGATAATTCGTTTACTCGATTTTTCAGCATATCCGCTTGGGCTTTACTGACTAACGCTCCCATTCGAACTTCTTTCAATCTTGGGTCGCCGATGGTAACTTTGTCTAAAGATTTTCCAAGAGCAATTTGGACGTCATCCATTAATTTTTCGGGCACAATTATACGGCGGATTGCGGTACATTTTTGTCCGCATTTCACAGTAATTTCGCTTCTCGCTTGGTTAATAAACAAATCAAATTCGGGTGTTCCGGGAACTGCATCTTCACCTAAGATAGAGGCATTTAAAGAATCAGCTTCCATTGTAAATGGAACGGATTCTTGAATAATTCTCGGATGAGCTTTTAATAATCGTCCTGTTGTTGCCGAACCGGTGAAAGTGATTACATCCTGACTTTCAACAGTATCGAATATATTTTTGGTTGTTCCGCTGATGAGTTGTAATGCTCCTTCGGGAAGTATGTTTGAAGCGATGATTTCCTGTACGACTGCTTCAGTTAAATACGCGGTTACCGGAGCTGGCAAAACTACTGCAGGCATTCCGGCCATCCAGTTAACAGCACATTTTTCTAACATTCCCCAAATCGGGAAATTGAACGCATTGATGTGAATAGCAACTCCTTTTTTTGGAACTAAAATGTGATGAGCCATGAATCGACCACCTTTGGACAAGTCTATTGGATCACCTTCTACATGATAGGGTTGGTTAGGAAATAATTTTCGTAAGGATGCGTTGGCAAATAAATTTCCGAAACCACCTTCAATGTCAATCCATGAATCCACACGTGTTGCCCCGGTGCGGTAACTTATTTCATAGAATTGTTCTTTGCGTTTGGTTAAATACATTGCCAAACTTTTGATCATATTTCCACGCTCCTGAAAGGTCATTTTACGAAGTTTTTCGCCACCTTTGGTTCTTCCGTAATGCAAAATAGCAGGAATATCTAGTCCTTCTACTGTTGTGGAAGCGATGAATTCTCCTGTAACGGCATCGAATGAAGGAATTCCTTCGCCGATTCCGGTGATCCATTTTCCGAGGACGTAATGTTGTGTTTTGTTCATATTCTTTTGTTTAACCGCAAAGCTCGCAAAGAAATATCGCTAAGTTCGCTAAGTTTATTTTTTAAGATCGTTCTATAATGGCTGCGTAGCCTTGACCAACGCCAATACACATAGTAATTAATGCATATCTTTTTCCGGTTAGTTGCAATTCTAAAGCAGCCGAATAAGCAATTCTCGTACCTGTTACGCCAAGAGGATGGCCAATCGCAATTGAACCTCCATTTGGATTTAATCGTGGGTCGTTATCTGCAATTCCCCATGCTCTGGTACATGCTAATGCTTGTGCAGCGAATGCTTCATTTAGTTCTATTATATCAATTTGATCCAATGTCAAACCTGCTTTTGCTAAGGCTTTATTGGTGGCTTCTACCGGTCCAATTCCCATGATTCTTGGTTCTACTCCTACTACAGCTGAACTTACAATTCGAGCTAGTGGTTTGAGGTTGTATTTTTTTACTGCTTCTTCTGATGCGATAATTGTTGCAGCTGCTCCATCGTTTAATCCTGATGCATTTCCGGCGGTTACGGATCCGTCTTTTCTGAATGCCGGACGAAGTTTTGACAATCCTTCCAATGTGGTTGCCGGTTTAATAAATTCGTCTTTGTGGAAAAAATACGAATCGCCTTTTCTTTGCTTAATTTCAACGGAAACAATTTCTTTTACCAAACGCCCGGATTCTTGAGCAGCGGCAGCCTTTTGCTGACTGTTATAGGCAAATTTATCTTGATCTTCTCGTGAAATTTTGTATAAATCCACTAAATTTTCGGCGGTTTCTCCCATCGCATCCGTTCCGTACATTTCATGCATTTTCGGATTAACAAAACGCCATCCAAAACTGGAATCATACATTTTACTATCCGTTCCATAAGCGGCAGATGGTTTGGAAACAACCATAGGTCCACGAGTCATATTTTCAATTCCTCCCGCAATAAAAACGTGTCCGTCGCCTGCCTTAATAGCACGACTGGCGTTGATAATTGCTGACAAACCTGAACTACACAATCGATTCACTGTTTCTCCGGGAACTGTATATGGTAATCCTGCTAAAAGTAAAGACATTCTCGCTACATTACGGTTGTCTTCGCCGGCTTGATTGGCACAACCCATAATTACATCGTCATAGGCTTCTTTTGGAATGTTTGGATTCTTTTCTATAACCGTTTTAATTACCAAAGCTCCTAAATCATCGGGTCTGATGGTTGATAAGGTTCCTTGATAACTTCCGATTGGAGTGCGGACTCCGTCTATGATGTATGCCTGCCCCCTAACCCCCGAAGGGGGAACTGAAGTTTGTTGCGGTAATTTTTTTTCTGAATTCTCCATAAGGTTTTAACTTTTTTGTTTTCCCCCTTAGGGGGTTAGGGGGCTTTCCACTCTTTCTCACTTCGGAACACAGTTCCTTTGAAAAGTGCGACTATTTTTTCTTCTTTTTTTATCTCAATCGTGTAAAAACCAAACTTGTTTTTTAAGGCATTTTCAGTGGTAATAGCGATAATTTTATCACCTTCTCTCAACGTTTCTATGTGATTGATGGATGTATCAATGCTCACCGATTGGCGACCATGTGAATTGGCCGCAAAAGCCAAAGCACTATCGGCCAATGAATACGTGATTCCACCGTGAGCTATACCAAAACCATTGGTCATTTCTTTGCGAATGGTCATAGAAAGCGTGCAGGAACCCGGTGAAACGGATTCTATGCTGATACCGAGCCATTGGCTGAAAGCATCATTTTGGAACATTTTATTTATAATTTCGTTTGGTTTCATTTTCCTCTCCCCGACCCTCTCCAAAGCAGAGGGAGACAAGGTGTGAATAAATTGGGTTAATAAAATCTTTTATTTTCTCTGTTCATTTTTCTTAAAATTGGGCTACAACGGTAGCGATCTTCGTGGTATTCTTGATAGAGTTCGTCTATTTTTTCGACACACCACGAAATTCCTTTTTCGTCTGCCCAAGACAATAGACCTTTAGGATAATTCACTCCTTTGGTCATGGCGTTGTCTATATCATTTGCAGAGGCGATATTTAAAAAGGATGCTTCGGATGCTTCGTTGATGAGCATCACTAAAATTCTGTCAACGATGTATTGTCCCAGTGAGTTATCTTCGGTTGGTTTTGGTAATTCTGCATTATAATTATAGAAACCCCTTCCTGTTTTTCTGCCAAAAAAACCGGCTTCTGAAAGTCGCTTTTGGGTGAAAGACGGTTTGTATCTTGGGTCAAAATAGAAAGCCGTAAATACTGTTTCAGTTACGGTATAATTAACATCGTTACCTATAAAATCCATCAATTCAAATGGTCCCATTCGAAAGCCACCAATGGTTTTCATTGCCCAATCGATGGTAGCAAAATCTGCTTTTCCTTCTTCATAAATTCGCAAGGCTTCGCTATAAAAAGGTCTTGCCACTCGATTAACTATAAATCCGGGCGTATCTTTTGCAATGGCAACTACTTTTTTCCATTCGGTGATGGTTTGAACGGTTTGTTCTATCACTTCTTGACTAGTTTGAACGGCAGGAATGACTTCAACTAACTGCATCAATGGGGCAGGATTAAAGAAATGAATACCAATTACGCGATCCGGTTTTTGACACGAAGCGGCTATTGATGCGATTGATAAAGAAGAGGTGTTGGAAGCTAAAATCGTTTCGGGTGAAACATAATTTTCTAATTTTGAAAAGAGTTTTCTTTTGATATCTAAATTTTCAACAATTGCTTCAATCACTAAATCGGAATGTGATAATTCAGAAAATGTGGTTGTGTAAGATATAGCATTGCTAATTCTGTTTTTTTCAACCTCATCAATTTTTGCTTTTTCGACCAATTTAGATAAGGTAACTTCTAATGATGCTTTGCTTTTTTCAAGTGCACTAGAGTTTCTGTCATAAATTTTCACTTCGCAACCTGCGGTAGCTGCTACTTGAGCAATGCCGCTACCCATTGTGCCACATCCAATAATCGCTACTTTCAAATTAGTTTCCATTGAATTCGGGTTTTCTTTTTTCAACGAAAGCAGTGACGCCTTCTTTATAATCGTTAGATGAGCTGGCTTCAATTTGTAAATCTGATTCTAAAGCCAATTGTTGTTCTAAATTATTTGTCATCGATTGATTCAATAATCGTTTGGTCAAACCGATGGCTTTCGTTGGCATTTCGGCTAACGTTTCGGCTAATTTGGTTACTTCTTCTGTGAAAAATTCCGATGCAATTACTTTATAAACCATTCCTAATTTCTCTGCATCAATAGCAGAAACTTTGTCACCTAACATCATTAAAGCGGAAGCTTTTTGAAATCCAATTAATCGGGGTAAGAAAAAGGTTCCGGCACTATCCGGAATTAATCCGATTTTGCTAAACGCTTGAATAAAAGAAGCATTTTCAGCAGCTAAAACAATATCACATGCTAAGGCAATATTGGCTCCGGCTCCGGCTGCCACACCATTAACAGCCGCTATAATTGGTTTTTCAATCGTTCTAATTAATTGGATAATTGGATTGTAATGTTCTTCCAAAATTTTTCTGAAACCGGGGTTTAAATCGGGATCAGTGACTTCTTTTAAATCTTGTCCGGCACAAAAAGCTTTTCCATTTCCGGTAATGACGATGGCTCGAACGGAGTTATCTGTTGAACAGTCCGCTAATTTTTTTTGTAATAACAAAGCCATTTCACGGTTGAAACTATTGAATACGTCGGGACGATTCAAGTGAATGAAGGCTACTTTGTTGATTATTTTTAATTCGATGGAATTGGTCATACCTTATTTTAATTTAAACCTACAAGGTTTTGGAAACTTTGTAGGTTATTTTAAACATTTAAAATAGTCAAAAGGCTCTAAACAATCTTCGCATTGGAATAATGCTTTGCAGGCTGTTGAACCAAACTGACTGACTAATTTAGTATTCAATGAACCACATTGCGGACATTTTACTAATTTTTTGTTACCCAAAAGAGCTTCCTTATCTGCTGATTCACTCAAAGGAGAAGCAATACCATATTTTTCTAATTCGGCTCTTCCTTTGGGTGTAATCCAATCGGTTGTCCAAGCGGGTGAAAGAACTAATTCTACTTTAGCTTCTAATCCTTTTTCACGAAAGGCCTTTTTGATATCATCACCTATTACGTCCATTGCCGGACAACCACTGTAAGTGGGTGTAATTTGAACATAAACGATTCCGTTTTCTAATTTAGCTAAACGCACCACACCCATTTCCATGATTGATAACACCGGAATTTCCGGATCTGAAACTCTTTCGAGAATTTCGAACAATTTTTGGTCGATATGTTGCAGTTGTTCTGTCAAATTTTGTTTTTATTAGATTCTGAAACAAGTTCAGAATGACAAATCATGTATTACCAAGTCATGTTTGGATACGTGCGTTGCATGTATTGTAATTCGGTTAAAATATAACCCATATGTTCACTGTGAATTCCTTGCTTTCCTCCCTTTTGGAAGTATTCGATTGATGGCGTTTGTAGGGTTGATTCTACTAAAACTTCACCTACTTTTTGATAATAGGCATTCTTTAACAGGGTTACATCCATTCCAACTCCTTCAGAAACCATTGCTTGATCAGCGGCTGTTTGATGAAATAATTCGTCGGTAAAAATCCACAAGTCGTTGATAGCGGTTTGGATTCTGTTGTGACTTTCATCGGTGCCATCACCTAATCTTCTTATCCAATCGGATGAAAATCGGGTGTGATAAGAAACTTCTTTAATGCTCTTTTTTGCAATAGCAGCCAATGTTTCATCCGTACTGTTTTGCAATTCGTTTAACAAAGACAAGTGAAAAACATCAAACAAAAACTGTCGGGCAATGGAATACCCAAAATCAGTATTAGGCTGCTCCACCAAAAGAACGTTTTTGTATTCACGTTCTAATCTTAGAAAAGCAACGGTATCTTCGGTTGCATCACCACCTTGTATTTTGGCAACATATTGATAATAACTTCTGGTTTGACCTAATAAATCCAACGAGATATTAGTTAGAGCAATATCCGTTTCTAAACTGGGTCCGTGACCGCAAAGTTCACCCAACCGTTGCCCTAATATCAAAGAATTATCGGCAATTCCGAATATATATTGAATTAAATTTTCTTTCATTTTACATGTGTTTTAACTCATCCGGAAGTTCATAAAACGTGGGATGACGATAGGCTTTGTCTTTTGCAGGTTCAAACAATTCACCGTTTTGATTCGGATTGGAAGCAGTAATTTGACTGGACGGTACCACCCAAATGCTCACACCTTCCATTCTTCGCGTATAAACATCGCGTGCATTTTCCAATGCCATGGTAGCATCACTTGCATGAAGACTACCGCAATGACGGTGTTCTAATCCATTTTTACTTCGTATAAATACTTCCCAAAGTGGCCAGTTTTTCATAGTGCTCAGTGTTTAGTGTTCAGTGTTCAGCTATGAGTATTCAGTTTAAATCTGCGAACTAATAACTGCTTACTGAATACTGAATTATATTGCTTCTTTTACTACTTTATTTTCTTGTTTTTCAGCATAAGCCATCGCGGCATCACGAACCCATGTTCCTCTTTCCCAAGCGGTTTTTCGTGCTTCAACTCGCTGCTTATTGCAAGGTCCTTGACCTTTGACCACCTGCCAAAACTCATTCCAATCGATTTCACCCCAATCGTACTGTTTTGTTTCGGGATTCCATTTTAGTTTTGGGTCCGGAATGGTTAAGCCTAAAATATCAGCTTGAGGAACGGTTTGATCAATAAACTGCTGACGCAATTCGTCATTGGTTTTGCGTTTTAGTTTCCACTTTACCGATTGCTCCGTGTTAGGTGAATCGGCATCTTTGGGTCCAAACATCATTAAAGAAGGCCACCACCATCGATTCAAAGCGTCTTGTGCCATTTCTTTTTGTTCCGGAGTTCCGTTGCAAAGCGTTAAAAGAATTTCATACCCTTGACGTTGATGAAAACTCTCTTCTTTGCAAATACGAACCATTGCTCGTGAATACGGACCGTATGAAGCACCCATCAATGCCACTTGATTGATAATTGCGGCACCATCAACTAGCCATCCTACTGTTCCCATATCAGCCCACGTAACCGCAGGATAGTTAAAAATACTGGAATATTTTGCAACACCCGTGTGCAATTGTTCATACATTTCTTCACGTGAAATGCCTAACGTTTCTGCGGCACTGTACAAATACAAACCATGACCGCCTTCGTCTTGAATTTTGGCTAATAATGCCACTTTTCTTCGAAGTGAGGGAGCTCGGGTAATCCAGTTAGCTTCCGGTAACATTCCCACTATTTCGGAATGGGCGTGTTGTGAAATCTGACGGATGTGTGTCAATCGATATTTCTCCGGCATCCAATCTTTGGCTTCAATTTTTTCGTCTCTTGCAATACGAGCTTCGAAAATTTCTTCTAAACTTTTTACTTCTCTCTCAGACATATCTTTAAAATAGTGTTCAGTGTTCAGTCTTAGTATTGAGTTTTTACTTAGCAGTAACGTTGAACTGTTAAACATTTTTTTTAATTTTTAAATCCCGAAATCAACCACCACTTTTTTGGAGGTTGGTACGGCTTGACAACTTAAAATATAATTTTTGGCCAATTCCTCTTCTTCTAATGAATAATTGAGTTTCATTTCAGCGGTTCCTTCAACCACTTGGCAACGACAGGTACTACAAACGCCTCCTTTACAGGCAAAAGGTAAATCGGCTCCTGCAGCCAAAGCTCCGTCTAAAATATTATCAAAATCATCACCCATCACAAAATGGAACTCTTTACCACCATCGATAATAGTTACTTCGGTTCCTTCTACTTTTTTCTCTATAATTTTAGAAATGCGTTGTTTGTCTGCTTCAGAAATACCGGAAGTAAACAATTCATAATGAATTTTATCTTTAGCTAAACCTGCTTCAGTCAATTCATCGCGAAGCAAATAAATCATTTCTTCAGGTCCGCAAATGAAACAGGCATCAATAGACGAAACATCTACCAGTTTATCGGTAATAACTTTCATTTTCTCTTTAGAAAATCTGCCATTGAATAATTCTGCCGGACGATGTTCTTTCGTTAAAAAATGAAAAATTTCAAATCGATTAAAATACACATTCTTTAATTGCTCAATTTCCTCTTTAAAAACAATTGACTTAACAGTCCTATTCAAATAAAACAATTTAAAAGTCGATTCAGGCTCTAACGCCAAATGTGTTTTGATAATCGAAAGTATCGGTGTAATGCCGCTTCCGGCAGCAAATGCAATATAATTTTTTGCTTTTTTTGGATCAATTTCGGTAAAAAAAGTACCGTTAGGAGCCATTACATCAAGAACATCTCCTTTTCGTAATTTTTCATTGACAAATGTAGAAAACAGTCCTTCATTTATTTTTTTTACAGCTACGTTCCATTTATTTTCAATCGGACTGGAACACAACGAATAAGAGCGACGAACTTCATTACCGTCAATCATTGTTCGTAAAGTCAAATGCTGTCCTTGTTTGAACTGAAATTCTGATTTTAAATCGTCAGGAATTTCAAAGGAAATTACTGTACAATCCTTTGTTTCTTTATAAATATCTGCAACTTTAATGCTGTGAAATTTGGCCATATTTTAAAATAATAAAAACTAACAATTGTTAGTTTACAATGCAAATTTAATCATTTTTTTCAAATGTTACGAAAACGTTTGAAAAAATTAACAGCTGTTGACCGAGTGCTACTATACTTTTTTAACTCCGGTTAAAAAAACGGTAGCAATAGTGTTTTGTAGTGTTTTAGCATCTAAAGATTTGGTTTTATCGTACCACAAATAAATGGTTCGAAGGGTTGATAAAATAGAGAAAACGACTACTTCTTGATTAATGCTTTTAATTTCTCCATCCAAAACACCTTTGCTAATAATTTTACGGAAGTTTTCTTCATACTCTTCCCTCATTTTAATGAAATACCGCAGTTCATCATCGGTTAAATGCATCCAATCATTGTTCAAACAAGCCAAAGCATCGGCATTTCTGAGGGTAATAGCAATATGCAATTGAATAACCCGTTCGATTTTATTAACCACTGTAGTTTTTGAAGCAACTATATCATTCATCACATTGGTGAATTCTTCGGCTATTTCAATAATAATTAAAACAAGTATTTCTTGCTTTGATTTGATATGGTTATACAAACTCGCCGCTTTGATATTCATTGCTTGAGCAATGTCACGCATGGTAACCGCACTGTACCCTTTTTCTTTAAAAAGTTGTGCTGCAATAGTAATAATCTCTAATTTTCTATCGGTAATCTTCATAAAAATCAAATATAAAAGAATATTTTCAGTTGCGTAACTTTTGTTACTTAATAATCTTTTGACTCCTAGTATCTTTGTACCATAAAATTGAAAAAATATGGGATTATTAGATTTATTAGGTTTTGGTTCTAAAACCGAAAGTGTTAAAGACTTTACAGACAGAGGAGCAGTGATTATTGACGTAAGAACTCCGGGAGAATTTCAACAAGGTCATATTAAAAACTCGAAAAATATTCCGTTGAACATCATTTCAACGAAGATTAATGAAATTAAAAAATGGAATAAACCGGTAATTGTTTGTTGCCAAAGTGGGATGCGAAGCAGTCAGGCTGCAGGTATTTTAAAAAGCAACAGCATTGAAGTGATGAATGGTGGCGGTTGGCAAAGTTTGGAAAACAAATTATAATTCATAAGGAAAGTGAGTTTTTCCCCGAACGGCTTCAATTGAGGCCGTTTTTTTATGTTTTAAGTTTTCCTTTTAAAGCCGTTTGAGTCTGAATGACTTCACCATTGTACTGTAAGGTCCAGTCCATGGTGTTGGTCAAAATCAATATTTTAGAAAGCTCGCTGATTAATCGATTCTCTGCATTGGTTTTCAACTTTGACTTCTCCATTTTTTTGGCAATTTCTGCTTTTACCTTTTTATTAATTTTGTTGTAATCAGCTGTTCCAAAAGGATTAAAATAACTTTCATCAATACTGTAAAAATGCACATCGGGACTTATTTTCATTTCAGCCTCAGGAATATTTTTAATGGTAATGGTTTTAGTCGTTTCATTGATATCATATTTTATCTGACTCAAATCATACGAAACTGTCACATCCGCATTCACCACCATCAAGGCCTTTTTTTCAAAAGAAACCATGTCCATGAAATAGTTTTTCTGGTCTTTATAGGTCATAACCTGCGAATAATGACCCTCTGTAACAACTAATTTGGAAACGTTTTTGAGTTGCTTTTCAATCAAAGCCGAATTGTATTCTAAAGTGGAAGTATTGGAGGAACGTGTAAAATATTGATACCCAAAATACAAAACAACGCCAATAATAACGATGTAAATTAATTTTCCGGAGCGACCGATAGCTTGAATAAAGGGTACTAAAACATTTTTTATTTGTGTTTCTGTGGATTGATTTTTTCGGGTTGCCATGAGTTGAATTGTATAAATGGATACTTTTTTTGAATCTGATTGATTTTTTGTTGCAATTGTTTTACAAACGTTTGATGAATTTCTGATTCCGGATTAAAAGGCTTATGTAAAAGTGATTTTTGAATGCCACTAACTTCCTCCATCAATGAATAAGCATCTTCACTAATATGTGATTGAACAAAACGTTCCCAAATATAATCAATTGCTATTTGATTGGGATGCAACATGTCTTCGGAATAAAATCGGTAATCCCGAAGTTCGTCCATGGTGATTTCGTAGCTGGGGAAATAAGCCCCCTCCGCCCCCGAAGGGGGAACTTGCAGCACTTGATGTATGGCTGCAATTAAATGTGCTTTACTTCGTTGGTTTTCAACAAAACCGTCTTTTAAATGACGTACCGGCGAAATGGTGAAAATGAATTGAACTTTTGGATTGATTGATTGAATTAATGCAATGGTATTTTGAATGGACTCTTCAATAATCTCTATGGATAATAATTCTTTTTGAAATGCTTTTTGTGGCACTTTATGACAATTGGCTACAATCGATTGCGATGCAATTGATTTATAAATCCATGAGGTTCCGTAAGTGATTACAACATGAGAGGCTTCTTTTATTTCTAAATAAGTTGAATCGATTAACATATTTAGTGTATTCAAAAACACTTCTTGATTGGGCTGACTCCATTCAGAATGAACCTCGAAACATTGCCACAAATCGTTGTGATAAAAAACGTCTTTTTCGGTAAACTTATTTTTCTGAACAACGCGTTCGATTATTTTTTCAATGGAAACCGGGTTGTAAATAATTCCGAAAGGATTGACACTATTTTGAAACTTGAAGTAATCAAATTTTAACGCAATGTTTTCTGCAAAACAAGAACCCAACGACACCACTCTGGAATGGTAATCAATTGGAAGATTACTTGTAGAAATGGGTATTTGGGTTCTGAAATTCATTGAAATAAAATTATTCTAATCCAGAAACACTCACATCGATTAAAAATGATTGAATCTCTTGTTCTGTTGGCGGATTCGGAATTAAATAGGTAACTTCTTCTGCATAATTTATGCCGCTGAAATAGCCAAGTTGAGCGATGAATTGCTTTTCTATAAATTCGTCTTTAAAAATTTCATTTGCCTTTTGTGAAACTTCTTTTAAAGTGAAATGAAATTTTAAAATAAAATATAAATCCACATAATCTTTCCATTTGGCTCTGCGGCCTAAAGCAAAAGCTTTCATTGCGGCCAGCGTTAATAAATCGGGAAATTTTAAAGCTTTATTTAACTCACATGTAACAGGAACTTTATATGGAAATGAAAAAAAAGTAATCTTAACACCCTTTGCGTTCATATTTACCTGATTATAATCGGCAAATGATACCTTATAATCCAGATTTTTAAGTTTTGAATAAAGATCTTTTTTTCGAATTGAACTAGCCTTAAACAAATCAAAATCAATCGATTCTCTATGCCCGATATGCAGTGCAATGGCAGTTCCTCCGACCAAATAATATTCTCTTTTAAATTGAGCTAAAATTGGAAGAAGTTCTAGTTGTTCGCTACTTAAAATTTCAAGATGCATATTTATTTGTAATTCTGCCCATTAAGTCTAACATTTCTGGAATATAATTCCCCACTTTTCTATCTGTAATTTCATTATAAACTCGCTTCAATTCCTGAAATCCGATGATTTTAATCAACTCTTTTACATCTTCCCAAGTGCCATAGTTAAATATAAACTCCACCAAAACTTCATTGCTGATTTTGGGAATTGCTTCCTTCTTGATATACCAAAAAAGATGCTCATTTTTTTCTATGAATTGGGCTCTTGTCATGGTTTAAATGTAATCAAAAAAATTAAAAGAATCTAAAATAGGATGTTCAATCCTATAAATTATTTCACAAAATCTACTGCCTTCTCCAAAGCCTCTTTAATTCCCTCCACATTTTTCCCTCCGGCCGTTGCAAAAAACGGCTGTCCGCCACCGCCTCCTTGAATGTATTTCCCTAATTCGCGAACAACTTGTCCGGCATTTAAGTTTTTTGAAGCCACTAATTCTTTCGAAATATAACAGGTTAACATCGGTTTATTTTCATCGGCTGTAGCCAAAACTAAAAATAAGTTATCGCCTAAATTACCTAATTCATAAGCCAAATCTTTTGCTCCTTCCGGATTCAAATCGACTTGCTTGGCTAAGAATTTTATGCCATTAACTTCTTGTAATTCTAAAGCCAATTCGCTTTTTAAATTTTTTGCTTTTTCACGTAATAATTGCTCAATTTGTTTTTTCAATTTGGCATTATCGTCTTGTAATGAAACCACCGATTTTAATATATCTTGCGGATTTTTTAAAGTTTCTTTTAGATCTGCTAAAGTGTTTTCTTGATTATTGTAAAAGTCTTTCACCGCATCACCGGTAATCGCTTCGATTCTACGAATTCCGGCAGCCACAGCACCTTCAGAAATAATTTTGAAATGCCAAATGTCTGCTGTGTTTTTCACGTGAATTCCACCACATAATTCTTTGCTTTCTCCAAATTCTATCATACGTACAGAATCGCCATATTTTTCTCCAAACAAAGCCATTGCACCTTGCTCCAATGCTTTCTGAATCGGAATATTTCGGTGTTCAACCAGTTGTAATTGCTCTTCAATTTGTTGATTCACGAAGTCTTCCACTTGCTTTATTTCGTTATCCGAAACTTTTGAAAAATGCGAAAAATCAAAACGCAAATAATTCGGATTGACCAATGACCCTTTTTGCTCTACGTGCGTTCCTAAAATGGTTCGCAAAGCCAAATGCATCAAATGCGTAGCGGAATGATTTTTGGATGTGGATGTGCGTAAATCGGTATTCACTTTCGCCACAAAAGCAGCGTTAAGATTTTCAGGAAGTTGCTTTGTGAAATGCAAAATCAAGTTATTTTCTTTTTTGGTGTCGATAATTTCTATGGTTTCATTGGCTGAAATTAAAGTTCCCTTATCGCCTACTTGTCCGCCACCTTCGGGGTAAAACGGAGTTGCATCTAAAACGATTTGATATAAAATTCCGTCTTTTTTAGAATCTACTTTACGGATTCGCGTGATTTTAACTTCATTTTCGGTTTTGTCGTAACCAACGAATGTTTCAACATTTCCAGGAACTAAAACTGACCAATCTTCAGTTGAGACTTCAGAAGCGGCACGAGAACGTGCTTTTTGTTCCTGCATTGATGTATTAAACTCATTTTCATTGAAAGACATACCTTTTTCTTTCAAAATTAATGCTGTCAAATCTTTTGGAAATCCGAAAGTATCATATAATTCAAATGCTCTAGTTCCTGAAACTTCATTAGATTTAGTAGTGGTTGTAGTAGTGGTAATCACTTCCTCAAGCAATTCTAAACCTTGCTCCAAAGTTCTTAAAAATGAAGCTTCTTCTTCTCGAATCACATTGGCAACCAATTGTTGTTGCTTTTTAATTTCTGGAAAAAATTCTCCCATTTGATTTGCTAATACATCTACTAACTCGTAAATAAAAGGTTCGCTTGTATTTAGAAAGGAATATCCGTAACGAATCGCTCTACGTAAAATTCTACGAATAACATAACCTGCTCCGGTGTTCGAAGGCAATTGCCCATCCGCAATCGCAAAAGCTACAGCACGAACATGGTCTACAATTACACGAATAGCAATGTTAGTTTTGTTTTGTTCTTCTGATATATTTTTAACTTCGTTAGAAGTATATTTTAACCTTGTAATTAGTTCCACTTTTTCAATCAATGGTGTAAAAACATCGGTGTCATAATTAGATGTTTTCCCTTGCAAAGCCATACACAAACGTTCAAAACCCATACCGGTATCCACATGTTGAGCAGGTAACTTTTCTAAGGAACCGTCGGCTTTTCGGTTGAACTCCATAAATACATTGTTCCAAATTTCAACCACTTGCGGATGATCATTATTCACTAAACTTTTTCCGGAAACTTTTGCTTTTTCTTCCGGCGAACGTAAGTCGACGTGAATTTCCGAACAAGGTCCACACGGTCCTTGATCACCCATTTCCCAGAAATTATCTTTTTTGTTACCTAAAATAATTCGGTCTTCATCAATTAATGATTTCCAGATATCCCATGCTTCTTGATCAAAGGGTACATTTTCATCAGGGTTTCCTTCAAAAACGGATACATAAAGATTCTCTTTTGGAATTTTATAAACCTCGGTCAACAATTCCCAAGCCCAATGAATGGCTTCTTTTTTAAAATAATCACCAAATGACCAGTTTCCTAACATTTCAAACATGGTGTGATGGTAGGTGTCAAAACCTACATCTTCCAAATCGTTGTGTTTTCCGGAAACACGCAAACATTTTTGGGTATCGGCAATTCGTTTGCTTTTGGGTTCCGCGTTCCCTAAAAAATATTCTTTAAATTGAGCCATGCCCGAATTGTTAAACATCAAGGTTGGATCATCTTTTAGAACGATTGGAGCGGAAGGAACAATTAAATGTCCTTTACTTTCAAAAAACTGCAGAAACTGCTTGCGAATATCTTGTGATTTCATTTTGATAATAGGGTTCAATGTTTAAAAGTCAAAAGTTAAATGTGTAAATGAATCAAATATTGATTGAAACAAGAAAATTAAATTAGTTTTAGAATAAAACATTTCATAAATTTGTTCATATTATTCTTTTGAAAGCACAAAAATAGTATAATTTAAGAAATGTCGAAGAAAGTAAAGTATTATTACGATACCGAAAGTTTAGCTTATAAAAAAATCAGTCCTAAAAAAGGTCGGAAGTTTGGTTATGTGGCGTTGTTTCTGGTTTCTTCAGCTTTATTTGGATTTTTATGTTTTGTGATTTTATTGAACACACCTTATTTTGAAACACCAAAAGATCGTTTACAGGCTCGGGAAATTGAGAATTTAAAACTTCAGTATTCCCTTTTAAACAAAAAAATGGATCAATTGGATGAAGTTTTAGTAAGTTTAGAAGACCGTGATAACAATTTATATCGCGTTTATTTTAACTCTTCTCCTATTCCAACCGAGCAACGAAAAGCAGGTTTTGGTGGGGTTAATCGCTATAAAGAATTAGAAGGATTTGATAATTCTGAATTGGTTATAAACACCACTAAAAGGGTAGATATCATTTCCAAACAATTAGCCATTCAATCCAAATCATTAGATGAAATTTTATCATTAGCAAAAGGAAAAGAAAAACTGTTAGCTGCTATTCCTGCAATTCAACCTGTTAAAAATGAAGATTTAAACCGAATGGCCTCAGGATTTGGAACTAGAAATGACCCTTTTACCAAAATCAGAAAAATGCATTATGGAATGGATTTCACCGCCAAAACAGGCACACCTGTTTTTGCTACCGGCGATGGAGTTGTAGAGAAAGCTGATAACTCAATGTCCGGATTTGGAAACTTAATAGTTATTAAACATGGATTTGGTTATGACACTTACTATGCCCATTTAAGTAAATATAAAGTGAGAGCCGGTCAAAAAGTAAAACGAGGTGATATTATAGGCTATGTAGGTAGTACCGGCCGAAGCGAAGCTCCCCATTTACATTATGAAGTGCACAAAGACGGGGAACCAATCAATCCGATTAATTTTTATTACGGTAGTATTTCTGCCGAAGAGTATATAGCGATTTCAAAAATTGCTAATCAGGAAAATCAGGCTTTGGATTAGTTGGGAGATGGGAGATGGGAGTTGGGAGATGGGAGTTGGGAGTTTGATTATTGAAATTTAAAGAAATAATATACATGCATATAGAGCTTTCAAAAGATAAATTATATTTCAGCATAGGTGAATTAGCCGATGCATTTGGCGTGAATGCTTCGCTCATCCGTTTTTGGGACAAAGAGTTTGACATTTTAAAACCAAAGAAAAATGCCAAAGGCAATCGCATGTTTACCCAAGAAGATGTAAAGAATTTACAATTGATTTATCATTTAGTGAAAGAACGTGGATTTACCTTGGAAGGAGCGAAAACCCACTTAAAAGAAGGTCAAAAGAAAACCTTGGATAAGTATGAAATAATCTCAAAATTAGAAGGAATTAAAGAACAATTACAACAAATTAAAGGAGAAATGTAAATAGCAATAAGCAAAAATAAAAATCAATGTAACGCAATATTCATTTTATAGACTAACATAAATAAATTAAAAACAACTCTCTTACACAGAAACTCAGTAAAACAAAACCTTTGAACCTTTAAAAAGCAAAAACTATGAGAAAATGGTTATTACCTGTCGGAATTATTATTGGATTAATATTCATCATTGGATTCTATGTTGTTGGAATTCAAAATACAGCAATCACTAAAAGCCAAGCGGTCAATAAATCTTGGGGAGATGTTCAAACCTCTTACCAAAGAAGAAGTGATTTGATTGGCAATTTAGTAAACACGGTAAAAGGAGCTGCCGATTTTGAAAAAAGTACTCTTGAAGCAGTTATTTCTGCAAGAGCTAGAGCTACTCAAACTACTATTGACCCTACTAATGTAACTTCAGAGCAATTAGCCGAATTTAACAAAGCTCAAAGCGGCGTTTCTTCTGCTTTGTCAAGACTGTTAGTTACTGTTGAAGCGTATCCTGAACTGAAAGCCAATCAAAATTTCTTAAAATTACAAGATGAATTGGCAAGTACTGAAAATACAATTCAAACAGCCAGAGTGCGTTTTAATGAATCGGTTGAATTTTATAACAATCACGTTTTAAAATTTCCTAACAATTTATTTTTAGGGAAATATAAAGAAAAACCATATTTCGATGCAGAGCCGGGTTCTGATAAAGCTCCTGAAGTAAAATTCTAATCCATGTCTATAACAGAAGATTTTCTTACCACTGCAGAAGAACAAGAAATTGTTCAGGCTATCGCTTTTGCAGAAAAAAATACTTCCGGAGAAATTCGGGTACACATCGAGAGTCATTCAGAAACACCTCCAATAGCGAGAGCTCAGGAGGTGTTCAATTTTCTTGAAATGTTCAAAACAGAATCCAGAAACGGTGTGCTGTTTTACGTAGGTGTTGCAGATAAAAAGTTTGCTATCATTGGAGATATTGGCATTGATGATGTGGTAGAAGATGATTTTTGGGATTGTACTAAAGACATTGTTATAGAAAACTTCAAAAACAAAAAATACAAAGAAGGTTTAGTGGCCGGAATTAAGAGAGCCGGAGAACGATTAAAAGAGTTCTTTCCTTATGAACCGGATGACACAAACGAGCTTTCTAATGAAATATCCAAAAGATAAATGAAATTTACTTCAAAAATTTATTGCTTTTTTATTATTACATTTCTGTCTAATCAGACATCGATAGCCCAGTTTACTATTCCAAAAGTTCCCGTTAAGCAAACCAGTCTATACGACTATGCTGATGTTTTACAACCTGAAGAAGAAAGAGCTTTAGAAGAAAAACTTATTCGCTATTCTGACAGTACCAGTACTCAAATTGTTGTTATCACCATTGAGAATTTAAAAGGTGAAAACATTGGTTTATTAACCCCTCGTTGGGGACAAGAATGGGGAATTGGCGGAAGCAAGGAACAAGACAATGGTGTAGTAATTTTATTGGCCAGAGATGACCGAAAGATTCACATTTCACCCGGTTATGGCGTAGAAGACAGATTGACCGCAGGAGTTACAGGTGAATTAGTACGAAATGTTATTCTACCTGAGTTTAAAGCCGGAAGTTATTACCAAGGCTTAGACAAAGGTGCTGATGCCATTTTTGATGTTTTAAAAGGGAAATACAAAGGTGAACGAAAAGGAAATAAAGGCAGTGGTTTACCAATAATTTTAGTCCTTTTTTTTGTGATGATATTGATCATTATTATCTCTAAAGGTTCTAAAAACAATCCCAACGGTGGAACAGGAAAATTTTCCGGACCTAGCTTAACCGATATTATCATCTTGAGTAGCTTAGGCCGTGGTAGTTTTGGCGGTGGTTCCTCTTCGGGTGGAGGTTTTGGAGGTGGTTTTGGTGGAGGTTTTGGAGGTGGTGGCTTTAGTGGTGGCGGTGCCGGTGGAAGTTGGTAAATTAACCATTAAAATTTTATAAAAAATGCGTTTAGATTAAACCCAAACGCATTTTTCATTTAATCTATAATAAAAATCCCTTCTTCGCCTTCTTTTTTACCTCCAAATTTATCCAATTTGTAAGTCAATGAGAACATCACATACTGTTGTAAAACGATGTTTTCAGTATCGGTAATTGCTGTTGGTGTAATGGTTCTTCGAACGCCGACATTTTGATTTAAAACATCGTATACTTTTACTTTCGCCAACAAACGATCTTTGTAGAAATTATACCCTAAACTCATATTCCATAAATAGAAATCCTTTTGAAAACCGTCGGCAATATTGGAATTATACGTATAGCCAAAATCATTTCCGAATACAAAATTCTTAGGCCAGTAATTGGTCGTCTCTATTTTAAATGTATGCACAAAATTGTTTGCGTTGTCAATTTGATAATTGGTATAATCGGTTGAATTATAAGAATATCGATACGAAGGTGCAAAAGTAACCAATTCTTCTATACTCCAATTCAGACTTACCTTTGGTTCAATTCGCCAGCCTCTGGCTTCAAACAATTCAGCATTGGTTAAACCTTGGCTGAAATTCGTCCCGGAATCAAAACCTGCACTAAATCGCAACGTTCGTTTTTCCTTTTTAAACGATTTGCTCCAGGTAACTCCTGCATAGGAGTTCAACCCTTTATCCACATTTTCGTAAGTTGTATTTGCTTTAAAATCGTCGTCAAAAACTGTTGAAACCACAATTTGATCCTTGTAAACACTCATACCTCCATAAAAAAAGAAACCGCTCCTTGACTGCCAGTCATAATTGTTATAATTCAAATATACACTATGCTGCTTCGTCGGATCTAATTCTGAATTTCCAACAATGGTATTCAAAGGATTTGACAAATCTACTACTGGCAGAATTTGATTCGCTAAGGGCAACTCTACTTGATAATTGTAATTGGCATAAACAGATTTACTTTTATTGATGGTATAATTAAAGCTTCCTTCAATTTTTGGAAAAATATAGTCTTTGTCTAGTGGCGTAATTACTCCTAAATAATCAGATTCATTTTTAAACGTTACAAACTCAGGTCCAGCGTTAATTCGAGCTCTAATGTTCTTTTTTTGAAGATTCAATCCCAGCGTAGGATTAATTTTAAATACACTTGAATTAATGGTATTGGATTGCAAATCATTAAAAATATCATAGGCTTGCGAAGCTGCATCAAAATCAAATGTTTTTCTGGCATCTCCCGAACTGTAATAATCTATTTCGGTGGTGGCACTTAATTTCAAAGAGTCCGTAAGCGGTTCGCCAAAACGGACTTCCGTTCGCATTTTATTAAATTTCGTATCTATAAATTGATTTTGATTTCGAATGTCATTTGGCTCAGCCGATTGATAAAAAATAGTTGCCGAATTGATGTTTGAAAAAGCACTTGATTTTTTGTGTTCATTATCAACCGAAATGGTCATACCCCGATTTTTCTTTTTGAATTGTTTGTAAAAATAAATATTGTTTTCAAACCCTATGTCATCTGTTTCAGTATAGGTATCAGACAAACTTTCATTCAACAAATCATTTGTTTCATCGATTGTTTCCTGACGACTTCTATTCCAATCCTTATTTAAGTTTTTTGAAAACTTCGGACTCAAATAAACAGTGGCTGTAGTGTCTAATTTCACTTCAAAATCAAAGCTAATATTGTGAGCATTTCTTATTCTATTAGATTCACCATTCGATTCGGTGAAAGTAGAGCCGGTAGGCAATAAATTGGTTCGAGAGGTACGATTGACATTTTCCGTTTCTGCATTAGAAAAAAAGTAATTACTACTCATGTCGATTTTTTTCAACCACTTATCTACATAATTTAAACCGATTAAGTTGGAAGTTGTGATACCGTTACTTCCACCAAAACTCATTCCGTTAATGCCAAACGAGCCATCGTCACTATAAAAAACGGATGAATTTCGTCCGCCTCCCATGTTGTCAAAAATTTCATTCATAGAGAATCCAACAGAGTTAATATTATTGGCAGAGGCGATGACACTGATTTTCTGTTCGCCTTTGAACCAATTCAAGAGCAAACTCGATTCGTAGCGATCATCTGAACCATAACCACCCATAACTTTGCCAAAAAAGCCCTTATTTTTATCTTCTTGAATGGTGAGATTAATGGTTTTCTCTTCAGCCGAAGCTGATTCACCGGAAATCTCTTCTTCTTTGGTTTTGGTATCGACCACCTGAATTTTTTCGATGATTTCAGCGGGAAGATTTTGAGTGGCAATTTTACCGTCTTTACCAAAAAACGGTTTCCCGTTGACCAAAATTTGGTTCACTTCTTTACCATTAACAGTAATTTTTCCTTCAGGTGAAATTTCGACTCCGGGTAATTGTCGTAGCAGTTTTTCCACATTTGCATCAGCCCCCACTTTGAAAGAAGCCGCATCAAATTCTAAGGTGTCGTTTTTAATTCGGATGGGAGGAGCTTCCGATTTTAGAACAACCTCATCCAGATTGTTATCCGCTTCTTTTAATGATATAAGTCCTATTTCTTTAGTAGTGGATAAATCTGCAAACTCTTGTTCATAATTTTGATAGCCTAAAAAGGAAACTTTTAGAAAAACAGGTTGGTTGATTTTTCGAGTTTTAATCTCAAAAGAACCATTTTTATTAGAAATGGTATAATCAATCACTGTAGAATCTTTTTTAGAGGTCAGATAAACTGTTGCAGATTCGAGCGGCAATTTTGTTCGTTCGTCAATAATCTTTCCGTTTACTGAAATAATATTTTGACTCGAGGCAATGATAGAACACAAAGAAATCAAAATCCACAAAACAACTTTAGACATAAATATCGGAAATTAGCTGTTAGAAATTACATAACAGCGAATTAACTAATTTAGTATCGTATGCTAAAATTTCTTACAAAATATTTAACATATTTAACACATTCCAAATCTAAAGTAATTGGAAAATAGTACCTACTAAATTATCACTATTGTTTAAATCTGCAGACTACATTCAATAGTGATAATTTGGAAAATAGTTTGAAGTTATCGACAAACTACTAAAAACGGTAACCCAAATGAATCATGTATCTAAATCCAACCGTTGTAGTATTAAAAGATCCGGTTCTACCAAATTCTCCTGGTTCTATTACTTGATCATATCCAGGAATTTTATCAGCTAAAAGAGCATTTAATTCTTCGAAAAATAACGCTTCATCTTCCGGAGACATAGAGGTGTCTAACCCTATTTTTGCAGAATAGTTTGCGATTCCTGGACCAATAAGCACTAAATCCAAGGCAACTCTATCCCAAAAAATAAACTGATAGCCTAATTGAAATCCAATCGTATGAAAGTTCAATGTCAAGTCTGTATTTACTTGCCCCTGATATGTTTCGCCTTCAAAATTCCAAACATTACCTCTTTCAAAATGATTATACGAATAATAAGGCCCTATATAAACTCCTCGCGGGGCACTGTATTTATTTACTTGGCCTAAATAAAAACGATAATCAATAGAAGTATTAAATCCTTTATCATCATTGTTTTTTAACAATTCTAACGATTCAGAAATTCGACCGCTAAAACCGTCTAAGGCAAATTGACCAACATTGATTGAAAAAGATTGGTTTTCTTTGATTACTCGTTCATACCCAATGACCAAATAATCCTTAGAAATAATAAGTGGACTAGTTAAATTAAAACGGATGATATTTTTTCGAACGTGCTTTGTACTGTCCTTTTCTTCTGAAACTTGCTCTTGTGCAGTAACTGAAAACAAACCAATGAATAACAATGTAAGAGCAAATAATGTGCTTTTCATTTTTATAAAAATTTTGTAAATAAATAAGTTATTCAAAGATACTAAACTAGGTTAAAAACCAATAATTAAATCTTACTATTTTTTTTAAAATAATAGTAGTTAAAAAAACCTGCACAAAATATATTCATAAAAAACCTATATTTTTAACAATTTGTAGTAATAATTAATTAATTTTAGCACTTCAAAAAAAAAATTTATAGGTATGTTTCATTCCTTTTTGATTGGATTAATTGCTAACTCCTCTCTAGTTATTGGTGGATTAATTAACTCATGGTTTTCGTTAAGTAGAAAAACGTTGGGGATCATAATTGAGTTTGGAGTTTGTGCATTAATTGCGGAAGTTGCTTATGAATTGACTTGCGAATATTGACAAACGCGATGATGCCCGAATCTTATGAACATGGTGGAAAATTGGCAGGAGTGTTTACCGTATTTGGATTTGCCATATCTGTTATTGTTGTGATTTTAGATCAAGCACATCCATAAATTAACGCATAATTAATCTATTAATTTTGAAAATCAAAGTCAAATGAACCTTTTTCAATTCCCTTTTAGATTAACTTTCTTAGTCTATTTGCTTGCTAACTTATTTCCTTCTGGTCTTCATGCCCAAAAGGACAGTTTGTCTCATCCACTTCAGAATATATATCCTTTAGATCTGAAAATGGTAATCAAAGGCAAAGAAATGTCAAAAAATGATACCGGTTTACCAAAAGAGGATAAATTGATGTGGTTTGCTGTTCCCATTGTAGGTTCCAATCCAACGCTGGGATTCTTTTATGGGCTTGGCGGCACGGGTTCAATTTATTTGGGTAATCCAAAGACAACAAATATTTCTAGTGCTAATGTTTCGGTGCAGTACACCACCAACAATCAATTCATCAGCTCAATAAAAGGAACTGTCATGATGCCCAATAATTCCTGGGAGATGTTGGTCGATTTAAAATACAGTATTTTTTCAGAAAACACCTATGGTCTAGGAAGTGACTACAGTCAGCCTATCCAAGAAAGCTGGTTAATTGGCGGAGTGGAAACTACAGGAGTTAGTGGAGCCCAACCCATTGAATCCAATCAAGTCCGAGTACATTTGACTGCACTGAAAGCCATCACCAAAAGAATTTATGCTGGAGGCGGCTATCATTTGGATTATCATTACAAAATCAACGATTTAAACTTGGATTTAGATGCTCCTGAACCAGTTATCACTAGCCATTATGCGTATAGTTTACTATACGGATTTGATCCCAACAGCTATTTTTCCTCAGGAATCAGTGCTGATTTTTTAATTGATGACCGTGATCATACCGTGAACGCCTATGAAGGAAATTTTATTCACGCTTCTTATCGGTTTAACCCCAAATTTTTTGGTAACGAAACAGATTACCAAATGGTATCTATCGAAACCAGACTATTCAAACCATTATCTAAAATAAACCCAAGACATTTGTTAGCTTTATGGGGAATTGGACAATTTACAGTAGCCGGTGACACACCTTACTTACATCTTCCTTCGAGTGGAAATGACATGCGAAACAGAATTGGCCGAGGTTATGTTGGTGGAAGATTCAGAGGCAACTCGTGGATTACCGCAGAAGCGGAATATCGTTTCCCTATTTCAAAAAGTGGATTATTCAGCGGTGTAGTGTTTGGAAGTGCTACCACAACATCAAGAGATGAAATAACAATCGGAACCGAATACATTGAAAAATTACCATTATTCGAAGGAATCAGACCCGCAGGTGGTGCCGGTTTACGATTGCTTTTAGAACGTGCAGGCCGATTAAATTTTGGAATGGACTTTGCAGTTGGGCAAAACGGTTCAAAAGGTTTTTATTTGGTCGTAGGGGAAACTTTCTAATATAATTTTTTAAGAATTCACAACTATTAAACTAGTATTTAAAAATTTGAAATGAAATGTTTCGTAAATTTGTAAAACATTCTATAGATTTATTCAATCAATTTAAAAACACTAAAATCTTTTAATTATGAAAAAAATAGCTTTATTTTCAGTACTATTTATTTTAACAGCTTGTTCTTCCATCAAAACAAGTTATGATTATGATAAGGAAGTAGATTATACTAAATTCAAAACCTTTGCTTTCAGTCAGCAAACCATGGAACTTCAGATGGATCAATTGAATAAAGACCGAATATTTAGAGCAGTCAAAAGTGAATTAACCTCAAAAGGTTTTACTGAATCCGCAAATCCGGATGTTATTATTGACATACATGTTAAAGGACAGCAATACCAAACCGCAACGGCAACAACAACAGGTTATGGTGGTTATGGCGGTTATGGCGGCTATTATGGATACAGAGGTTATGGCTACGGAAGCGGGTTTACCACTACACAAGTAAATTATGATACTTATACTGAAGGCACATTAATGATTGCCATGATCGACAAAAACACCAACAAACTAGTGTGGCAAGGCACCGGTGTAAAAACCATTGATGAAAATGCAAGTGCTCAAAAAAGAGAAGAAAATATCAATTATGGTGTGAATCAAATTATGGCTAATTATCCTCCAAAAGCAAAATAATAACTAATAATATTCATGTCTATAAAACCAAAGAATCAATAAACAAGGATTGATTTTTTGGTTTTTTTATTGCTTATTAAAACCAAAAACATATGAGTAAAAAAGTCCAAAACAACAAAACAGATAATTCCAAAAACAAAGTTATTCATTACTCATTGCAATTACTAGCCTTAGGGTTCATTCTATATTCTTGTTACAACATTATTAATCCCTTTTTAAATATTTTTATTTGGGGTGGAGTTTTGTCTATTACTCTTTATCCATTATACATTCGATTGACAAATATATTTAAAGGTAAAAAAATAGTACCATCAATAGTGATAACATTAACAATGCTTTTAATCATTATTGTTCCTGCCGGTGGGCTCCTCTTTGCAACTGTTGATGAGTTTAGTGAATTAAAAGACACTTTTCATGACGGAAAATTAACTATTCCACCTCCCCAAGAAAACATCAAAGAATGGCCTATCTTTGGAGATAAAGTCTTTACCGCTTGGACAGAAGCCTCAGAAGACATAAATGTATTTGTTGACAAACACCGTGACCAAATTCAACCGGTTCTAATACAGTTACTTGGTTTATTATCCAGTGCCGGAAAAGGAATTTTGATGCTTTTAGGATCAATCATTGTGAGTGGTGTTTTCTTGATTTATGCAAACTCGGCAGGTAATTTCTCAAAATCATTATTAACCAAACTTTCTGAAGAACATGGTGAAAGCATAACTACTGCAGTTGCCATAACTGTTAGAAATGTAGCTAAAGGAATTTTAGGAGTTGCTTTCATTCAATGTATACTAGTTGGTATTGGGTTAGTTATTGCTGGTGTGCCATTTGCAGGGATTTGGACCCTCATTTGTTTATTATTGGCTATTGTTCAAATTGGTATTTTTCCGGTTTCTATAGGGGTTATTATTTACATTTGGGGAGTTGGAGATACTACAACGGCTGTGTTATTAACAATATGGATGGTGTTTTTGGGGCTTATTGATAACTTTTTAAAACCCATTATGATGGGTAAAGGTGCTCCTGCTCCAATGTTAGTTGTTTTTATGGGTACTATCGGAGGATTCATAGCCAATGGATTTATTGGGCTTTTTACAGGAGCTATTATATTCTCCGTTTCTTATAATTTGATTGTAAGTTGGGTAAATAATAAACCCATCATAACTGAAGAAGACATAACACCGAGTGAGTGGATTTCTGAAGAAAATAACGCTTTATAAAATTTTAAGGATAAAAAAAGCTAACGATTAATTTAACCGTTAGCTTCTTCATATTGATATAATTTATTATTTCAATTCATCAATCATTGGAATACTTTCTGAAAGTTCGCTGCGAACCATTGTTTCCAAGTATAATTCCAATTGATAAAATTTGGCAGCGGTTTTAGGCGATAAAGACTTGGCCATTTTTTTATAAGTTTTCTCCCAAAGAGCATTGAACTCTTTGTTTACTTCCATTGAGGATTTTACCATGTTTTGAACATTCTCATCGGTAATGGTTTCATAATTTTTAGCATATTCAATGATATTATTGGCTCTTTTAGTTCCAATTGCTTTACGTTCAACTTCATATTCCTCATACAAATTCCAGAATGTAGCCGATTGAGCTTCATTTACATCCATAAACTTAGCAACTAAATCTCTTTTTTGCATGCCATAAGCACTTTGCAAAATAGCAATTTCATCTTTGGTCTGTTGTGCATTGGAAGATATTGTTCCAATTGCAAAAAGTGCAATCATTAAAAAATTTTTCATAAGTTGGTATATTTAAAATTGTTAAAGTTTTGAATTAAAATTAAGTTAATTTACCTATTAAAAAAGTCCTTTTGAAATCTGAAACTAAAAGAACGCCTTAGTAATTGTATCGAAATTAAAAAATAATCAGCATTCTGTACCTAATTAAAAAGTTTTATTTTTAAGTATATATTTTTATTTTGTTGACTGAATATAATGAAACATGTTAAACAGCGAAAGCACACATTAATGCAATTATAGTAGCTTTAACGGCGTATGCTTTTCATATTTTTATTTTCCTTCCGGTGCTTCTTCAACATTCACCACTTCATACATGCTTTTGCCATTTTTTTGAATAGGTTGGTAATAGGTTGCTCCGAATTTTACGTAAGTAACATCTCCAATTTTAACTTCTTCTCCACCTTCAGGCAGATGTTCAACAACAGTACCAGCTGTTGGAGGTACCACTACATATTCGCCATTTTTTTGCTCATAATAAGTACCGCCGTAATAATAGTTATTAGTGGTTTCATTTACTACAACTGTTTGAGCTTCGGAAGGTAATTGTTTGACAGTAACACCTGCAGGTGCTTCTACTACAGTATAACCTCCAGACGTTTGTATGTAGTAAATTCCATTGTCATAGTAATACTGTTGATTATTGGCATTGACAACGATTGCAGTTACAGTAATGGTTGCTAAAAAAAATCCCCACGGATGATAGGCCGGACCATAATAAAAAGGTGTATAAGGGTGATAAAAATACGGATTATAACAATTGTA
Organism: Flavobacterium sp.; assembly: GCF_044361015.1. Classification (GTDB taxonomy): domain Bacteria; phylum Bacteroidota; class Bacteroidia; order Flavobacteriales; family Flavobacteriaceae; genus Flavobacterium. Next base: position 10,474 of record NZ_JBIKJL010000018.1, on the reverse strand, counting down.
GTGAAAGCCTCCATAGACATATGGTGGACGATAATAAGGCATGGTATTGGGTCGCCCGTAATAATTTTTTTCAATATTTATATTAGTATTCCCACGATTATTTACATTGATATTATTATTATTGAAGTTACCATTCCCACGATTTCCATCACCTCTGTTCCCGTCGCCACGATTCCCATCATTCCTTCCGCCACGGTCAACATTTTCTCTAGAACCAGAACTTGTTTTGCTACCAGATAATTTATCATTTGCAACACCTTTATTTCTTCCACTTTCTCTTGAGTTATCGGTTGTTTTTGTTGCGGTTCTGTTCGCTTGATTAGTTCCTGAATTTACAGTTGTAGGTCTATTAGATCTATCGGGTGATTTTTGACTACCTCCATTGATTGACGGCCGTGTTGAGGTTGTATTTCCTCCATAAGAAGGCGTTTGTCTGGTCGATGCCGAACCACCACCATACGAAGCAGATGGACGTGATGAAGGCGTTGATGGTCTTGCTGAAGTTGCAGGCTTGGACATTGATGCCGCTCCGCCGCCTCTTCCACTACCACCGCCCATTCGCTGAGCATTTGAGACTCCTGCATCAAACATAAATAAAGCAAAAATCATTAAATATACTGGTGCTAGAAAAGTATCTTTGTGAGTTTTCATAATTATCTTTCTTATAATTAAACGTTACTAATTATTTTATTGGTTTTATTAAGATTTCCCTTGCCATTGGTGGCGGTTGAAAATTAAACATCACATCTGGTAGAAAAGGATTAATCTCCCAATCTGAAAAGGATGCCTCATACTGCTTCGGTTCACTGGAAGACAGGTACATAATGATCATTTTTACAGGTAACATATAGGCATCGTTTGCCAACCAAAGTTGAACCGACATGTCTTTGCGTCTGACAATAATGTAAAAGCAATCTTTTCCTTCAATTTTTTGGAGTCCTGCAAAACTCACCTCATCAAAGTTTTGCAGTATATCATCTGTAAAGGTTGGATTAAAAAAGTCGGCGGCAGGAAAATCTACTCCATACCTATCATTAACTTCAGCAATCATTTCAATCGTAGTTTCTGGCGTTTCAATAATCACATAATTATTTTCATTAAAGGAATAATAAGCCAATTGCTGCCCATTGTACCAATACCCTTGCTTACCTTTTGTACCATCTGTCCGAATCAGCATCTGACTGGGACCGTTGAAATACACCTGATTGGTTGCGAAATTTGTCACTAAACCTAAATCTTGGTTTTGCTCGTCAACTCTGGTTTTAAGGGTAAACCCTACCGATGACAGTTCGCCCACCACATCACTTATTCGGTCTAAGATTCCCACAGCAATCACGTCGGGGTTTTTCACTTGAGCATTGCCGCTTAAGGAGATCAAACAGGCAACTAGGCCAAAAACTAAATTTCTCATAAATGAAATTTTTAAAATATTCTTACTTACTTTTTTTTGATTCGGGCGGGAAACTTTCCATAATTTTTGAAACAGCATACACTATAACTTTGGCAGGGTCGCTCGGCTTAGTGTTTATTTCAGCAGTGCCGGTTCCCTCCCAAATTAATTTTTCTGATTTTGCCTCTAAAATGTCAATCATTATTGTTCCATCTCTGTAGTTATAAGTATTTACAGCAGCCGTATTTTCAACAGGATAACCCGTGCTGTATGCATAGCCGTATCCGTAAGCATACGGACGATAGTAACCCCCATACCCATAATATTCTGAAGAAACCGAAACCGCTTCTTTTTCAGTTAAAACAGTAACTGCATTGATTAATAAATCCGGATTGTCGCTTGATTCCACAAACCCTTTTCCTTTCATTTCCAATACAATAGCGTTCACTAATCTGTCTGCATTTACCTGACTTACTTCACCCGTAGTTTTTAAATGATAAAAACTAAAGGTTTTGTATTTTTTAAAATCAACTCCTTTGTCATAATCATTGGTCACTAAAATAGCGGAACCACAACGCACCGTTAAAAAAAACAACAGGCTAATGATTCCAATTCTAATTAAACTTCTAAACATTTAAATTTATTTTTGGTTAGATGAGCTAACAAAACTATCATTTAATATAAATCGAAGATAATAAAAATTATTATTTAATCAATAAATTATTTTAAAAAAAATAGTTTATTAATCAAATTAATAAACCCTTTTTAGAAAAGCTGTTTTAGCTATTTATCAAAAACGTAACGAATATTTAAACCAAAACCTCCGGCATCAAAATCTGTTTCTTCAACTATCCAAAAGGTTGGTCGATAATCCAATCCGATAGCAATTGGTAAAGTATCGAAATAATATTCTATTCCAATCTCACCACTTACTCCCAGAAAAAAAGGATTGTCAAAAAGAATGGATGGACCGAAACCAACATACCAATTAAAGTCGTCATCAATTGGTTTATAAATAAAATCCCAAAGAGCATCAACACCCAATCCGTCTCCAAAAGAAACATCGGCATGAATTCTACTGAATTCACCTAAACTAAAAACACCATCTACAGCCACATTATTACCGGTCATTTCGCCAAAACGAATACCAACTTCCTGAGCTGTAGTCTGATATAATCCTGATAGTAAAAAAATACCTGCAATAAATAATTTTCTCATAAATTAAATATTAAATAAAATAGTAGTAATAAAACGCATTGATTTTTAAAAAATTATACTACTTGAAAAATATAAGTTGAAAGAAATTTCTATTTCTCTCTGATATAAATATCGATTGGTACTCCTGAAAAATCCCAGTTTTCTCGGATTTTGTTTTCCAAAAAGCGTTTATAAGCTTCTTTTACATATTGTGGTAAGTTTGCAAAAAACACAAACTGAGGCGTTGGTGTTGGCAACTGCATACAATATTTAATCTTCACATATTTACCTTTTAAGGCGGGTGGCGGATAGGCTTCTATCAATTTCAACATAAAATCGTTGAACTTTGACGTTGGAATCCGTTGCTTTCTGTTTTCGTATACTTTAACGGTTTCTTCCAGTGCTTTCAACAAACGTTGTTTGGTCAAGGCAGAAACAAATAAGATGATGATATCGTTAAACGGTTCTAATTCTTTTCTGATTTTAGCTTCATAATCTCGGGTAGACATCGTGTCTTTTTCCACCAAATCCCACTTATTCACTAAAATGATAATTCCTTTTCTGTTTTTAGCTGCTAACCAAAAAATACTTTGGTCTTGACCTTCAAAACCTCGGGTTGCATCCACCATTAAAATACACACATCACTGTGCTCAATAGCCCGAACAGATCGCATCACAGAATAAAATTCTAAATCTTCTTTCACTTTGGCTTTTCGTCGGATACCGGCAGTATCTACCAAATTAAATTCAAAACCAAAACGGTCGTATTTGGTATCAATCGAATCGCGGGTTGTTCCGGCAATATCCGTTACAATATACCTGTCAACACCTATCAAGGCATTGATAAAACTGGATTTTCCGGCATTGGGACGACCCACCACTGCAAAACGGGGCAACTCCAATTCCTCTTGAGTTGGCTCCGGTTTATTTGGAAAAACATTGATTAACTCATCTAATAATTCCCCTGTTCCGCTTCCGGAAGTACTGGAAATGGTAATGTAATTTCCTAATCCCAGGTTATAAAATTCATACGCGTCTTTTTCACGCATGGCATTATCTACTTTGTTGACTACAACAATTACAGGCTTGGTTATTTTACGGAGCAATTTTGCCACCTCATCATCCATTGGTGTGATTCCCTCTTCTACATCAACCACAAACATAATCACATCTGCTTCATCAATAGCTAATTCTACCTGTTTGCGGATTTCCGCTTCAAAAATATCATCCGATCCTTTGATGTATCCGCCGGTATCAATTACAGAAAAATCTTTTCCATTCCATTCGCTTTTGCCATAATTTCGATCTCGGGTAACGCCACTCACAGAATCAACAATGGCTTCTCTACGCTTTATCAAACGGTTGAAAAGGGTTGATTTCCCTACATTTGGTCTTCCTACAATGGCTACAATAGTACTCATACTTCTAATTTCTAATAGTTTGCAAAGGTAGGTTTTTTGTTTGAAGTATGAACTGAATAATTTAAATCAAAAAGGTAAACTCGCAAAATGGGTTTATACCGGGAATTATTGTTTCATTAAGAGAATAATAAATTAAATCCTTATTCGTTTTTAAAGTTATTATTGTAACTTAGTATTTGAATTACTACTGACTAACTACCATGGAATTAGACAACCAGTTATCCTTACGGTACCGATTTGATAAGGTGATTGCCAAATCCTTTGATGCCATTATTAAAAGTTGCGAGCAACTCAAAGAAACAGTTGAACCCGATTATAGAATCAAAATTTCGGGACATCATATTTGGTTGCATATCGGAATGCTGCATCGCGAAAAATATTCGCCTCACTTACATTTAGAATTTGAAAAGATGGAAGATGGTAACACTTTCGTTAGGGGGTTGTATGGCCCCGACCCCGTTTTGTGGACACTTTTTATGTTTCTGCATTTTGTGGTAGCGGGTCTTTTTGTGATTTTCGCAATGATTGCCTACTCTAAGTGGTCGCTGAATCAACCCTTCACTTTTGATTTGTTGGTGATGTTTGCGATGGTAAACAGTTGGTTTTTATTGTATTTTATTGCTCGTTTAAATCGCAAAAGAGGATTGAAACAAGCACGAGAATTGGAAGTTTTAATGGAACGGATTCTGGAATAGAGGCATTGTTATTTTAGCTCCCATCCAAAACCCGTTGAAAACACATAGTCCGTTTTGACAGCACCTATTGCCGGTTGGTTGTCAAAATTAATCTTCAATTCCGTTTTAAAATAAAAATCAAACGGTAAATCATATTTAAATCGGACGTTTGTATCCGTTCGAAACCTTCCTTTTTCAGATAAACTCGGATAACCTATTGCGGAAAAATACAAATCAATATCTTTAAAATTAAACATATTAAATTGTGTGATTAACAGCGCTTCTGTTGATGTTTTGTCAGCGGAAGCATCTTCGTACTTTTCGATATTGTAAGTTAAGCCCGTTGCAACTAACAAATACAACTTATTATTTCGAACTAAATAATTACCAGCTGCAATGCTAGGAACATAACGGCCTTTAAGCGATTGACTCGTATTGGATAGAAAAGAAAAATTGGTGTTCAAAAACCATTTTTGTTTCAAATATCTTTTGGTATCAATCGACCAATCGGTGCGTTCAATATTCTCCACATCATCTTGTGAAGTAAACAACTGATTGTAGGTGACTCGATTTATCCATCGCTCACTATAATAGTTCAGTAATCCGGAAAATGTAAATTGTTCACTGTTGTTTGTTTGGGTTAAATTATAACCAAAATCAAAGGAACCTTTGAAGTGTTTCCAAAAGCCATCATCAATCTTTTGTAAAACAACAATTTCATTTAAGAAAACTTCAATGGTAACATTATTTTCTTGAGTAATTACGACCTTATTCAGAGTTTCTGTTTTGACATAACCATACATTCTCAATCCACTGGAAAGCACAACAGAATATTTACTTTCAAGCACTAGCGACACTACTTTATCAAATTCAATGGAAAAATCTTTGTCGCTATAGGATGTTTTAACAGTTAAAATATTGTTATTCAACTGCTTTAGCTCACCTACAATAACATCTTTATTCTTAAAAGTAAGGGTGTCCTTTTGAGCAGTAATAGCCATTGAGAAGAATCCGAAGTATAAAATCCAAAAGATTTTCATGAGTTGTCAATTAAACCATTTAAATTAATAATTGACTAAAAGTACTCATTTTACATGAATACAAGAAAATAAATTATAGATGAATCTTTTTCAATTGAATCATTTAAATGATTTTGAAATACCTATCCCAATTGAAAAACTATCATATGCGTTCCATTTAATATCATAAACAAAATTAGAGACTAACTCCCAATCTTTAGGTAATTCTAAACCATATTCAACGCCAAATCGAATTAAAAAAAAGTCTTCCTCCTTTGCAAATTCACCTCCTAATCCGAATTGGTAGGTAAAATGCTCACCGGGTTTAAATCCGGCAGTCAAGGCACTTGCTATTGGAGTGGTGCGTTCAAAAACCTCTTCTGTTTTTTCAACTTTAAAATTCTCAATAATTAAATCATTATGTAGTCCAACTGACCATTTTGGCATAAAAAAATAATTATAATCCAATGCAACTGAAGGCAATGTTAACCATTTTCTATCACCATCGATGACTCCTTGGCTAACATAGGTGTGGCTTAACAAAAAAGAGAAACAATGGTGCTTTGTAAAAGTCTTTTCCTCCTGTGCAAAACCCAAACCACTAGAAAAAAATAATACTAAAAAATAAAACTTTCGCATTTTTTTATACTAAATCGATGATACTTATCTAGAAAATTACTTTGGAAATAAAAACACCATACCGGCTCTCCAGCCCATATCTGCTTTAGCTTGGCTTGACGCTGCTGACAAATTAAATCGAGGACCAAAAACAAATTGAACTTTTTGTGAACCAAAACTTGTAACACCACTAAAAGTAGGAGTAAGCCAAACAGTTGCTTTATCTATTTCCCAATTTTGAGTCCATTCCGTAACTAATCCTGCACCTGCACCGCTTTTCCAATTATAAATCACAAAAGGCTGCACAAACATTTGATTAACATCTGACCTATCATCGTTACCAGCTACACTCCAAATTTGATTAACAAGTCCGCCAATTGTCCATCCATTTGCTTGTTTCAGAGCTACAACTGTTGGACCCACACCCCACTTATCTGTAGTTAAAAAATCATTGGTTCCTGTGGGTACTAAAAAGGCAGGGCCGGCTCCCCATGTAAACCCATTTTTGGTGTTTTTTGGACTAAAAAACATGCTAACAACTGCATCGCCAAGTCCGCTTTGTTTTTCTCCCGCTCCTGTAATATTATATTGCGTAACAATTGGCAACACCATTCGAGTGATAAGATTGATATCTTTTGTTAGACTCACGGGAACTACCGGTTGAAAATTCAAAGTATTCCTAAGTCCATTATTTTCTCCTATTCCGTAATCAGTATTATTTTGAAACGGAACACTTATTAAACTGGAAATTGGGTTAGCTAATTTTTTAGCGAGTTCTTCTGCTTCCGTTTGAGAAAAAACTGAAGTTGACCAAAAAATAGCAAAAAGAACTAAAGTTGTAATTTTAATTTTCATAATTATTTTATTAAAGATGTTGAACCCGAACCATATTTTTTTATAACAGTAGATAAACTACTCATAGAAACTTCAAGTATCTTAATTGAATCTGATTTAATCATTTTCAACTCACCCGATTTGGCATCTGGCGGGTCGGGAAAGAAAACCATACTATATCCATTTTCATTTCTTTCAATTTCTATTCCAAATTTCCATTGGTCATTTTCACCAACAAGGACTGACTTACAATTTGAATCTAAATCACCGAATACTTCATTCACTCTTGATTTAAGTAAGGTATAACCGGGTATTAAAACGAGTAATTTATCTTCAAGAAATGGAATAATCGTCTTTACCTTTTTCTTTTCTATCCAAACCCCTGCACTAATTGTAATAAAAAAAAGTATTACTATTGCTAGTAAAGGTAGCATTCCAGCACCAAAAATTCCTTCTTGAGGCAAATGGGTTGTGATAGGGTGAATTAATTTTTGAATAATGAAAAATGCTTTTTCAAGAATAATTACAACCAATATAAGTGGCAACATAAACAAAAGTAGTCCTTTTAAAACTAGCGTCCAAATTTTGAAATACCAAACCACTTTTTTACTTCTTAATTTCAGATGGATAAATAATTTTCCAATCGTTTTTCATATCTACCAGTAGCCAATTGTTTTTAGCTGCATCATCTAATCCTTTTTCCAATTTTCCAATGTGAGAAGCACGATCATAAGCAACTTCTCTAGCGGCATCGGTATGATGAACAAGTAATCCAAAACGTGGTCCGGAACCTGAAGTAGTGTAATGCAACATTTGATAATCACCATCCGAATTCCCTCCGGTAAAAACAGGTCTCTTTCCAATGTGTTGATGAATTCCAACCGGTTTTCCTTCTTTATCATCATTGAAATTTAGTTCCGGCAATTTGGTTAAGAAAGGTTTCCCGTCGGCTCCCACTTCATATTTGGATTTCAAAGAACTTCCCACTACTTGATAGGGCGGAATCCCATATGCTTTTTCAGCCCAAACACGCATGAAATCAATTCCTCCACCTGATACAATAAAAGTTTTATAACCATTAGCTCTTAAATAATCCAACAATTCAACCATTGGTTGGTAAATCATTTCATTATAGTTCTTTTTGGTTACAGGGTGCTTTGCAATTGCAATCCAATCAGAAACACTTTTTTCGTAGGCATCTGTTGACATTCCTGTATGTGAAGCCATCATAATTTGAAGCAAAGCTTTTTCTCCGCCCGATAAAGCCGTTTTCATATCTCCTTCTAAAATGGCTTTAAAAGGTTGCGTTGTTTTCCATTCCGGATGTTGCGGAGCTAACAATTTCACTTGATCAATGGCAAAAGCCATTTGAAAATACATAGGTTGTTCTCCCCATAAAGTTCCGTCATTGTCAAAACAAGCAATTCGATCTTCTAATGGCACAAAGTCAGGGCTTCCCTCGGTGGTTGTTTTGGTCACAAAATCAATAATCGCTTGTTTGCTTTTCCCTTCGTTCCAGGAAGATAATGGGTCTGAAGTAACTTTGTTAACATCTACTTGTTCTGTTTTTTTAATTTCTTTTTGATTCGTACAACTTGCAAAAATTGACACAATCATAAGGAACAATATATATTTTGCTTTCATAAATTTCTTTTTACAAAAAGGGATTGAACAAAACAGCCCAACTCTCTTTTTACTAATCACAACATTTGGTAATTTAATTATTTTGAACCACCTGCATTCTTGAGCGTTTCTTCAATTTTACTTAAATTGAACGATCCTGCTGTTTGCGATGGCGGATACTCTTTCATAGTCATTAGAAACTTGGCAGCTAAACTTTGAATAGGAACAATTATAAAAGGGCGATCTAAAAACCAGTCATTGTAAGTGTTAGAGTTATGTTGTGCCTTTTCAAACGGATCTCTTCTTAAATTGAATAATAGAGGGGCACGCAATTCTACAAATGGTTCTCTCCAAACACCAAAGGCTTCGCCTCTGTTTTCTAAAAACACTACTTTCCAATCGCCGTAACGTGCAGCAACTACTTGACCATCATCATTCACATACCAAAATTCGTTTCTAGGCGATTGTTTCACTTTTCCGTATAAATAATCTAGCTGATTGTATCCATCAATGTAATTTTTATAAGTCCGACCGTTAATGGTTGTTCCTTTTAACAAACGTTCCTTCACATCGGTTTCACCTGCAAGAGCTGCAAATGTGGGTAACCAATCTTCGTGGGATACGATACCGTTTAAAGTAACTCCTGCCGGAATCTTTCCGGGATATCGCACAAAAGTAGGCACTCGGTAAGCACCTTCCCAGTTTGAATTTTTTTCACTTCTAAAAGGCGTTGTTCCCGCATCCGGCCATGTATTGTAATGCGGACCATTATCCGTTGAATACATGACAAAAGTATTGTCGGCAATCCCTAATTCGTCTAGCAATTTCAACAATTCTCCCACATGCATATCGTGTTCAACCATACCATCACTGTATTCATCTTGACCCGAAATACCCGTGAGTTCATCTTTTACATGTGTTCTAAAGTGCATTCGAGTTCCATTCCACCAGCAGAAAAATTGTTCCCCTGCTTTTACTTTTCTTCTGATGAAATCTTTTGCAGCTGCAACAGTTTCATCATCGATGGTTTCCATTCTTTTTTTAGTTAAAGGTCCTAAATTTTCTATGGTTTGTCCACCTTTTCCGTCTGCTTTACATTTCAAAATTCCTCTGGGCCCAAATTGCTCAAAAAAGGTTTTTCCGTTAGCCAATTTCATATCTCGTGGATAATCTCTGTTTTCAGGCTCTTCTTCTGCATTTAGGTGATATAAACTTCCTAGAAACTCATCAAAACCATGCATCGTTGGCAAGTGTTCGTCTCGATCACCTTGGTGGTTTTTACCAAATTGACCGGTAGCATACCCTTGTCCTTTTAAAACAGTTGCCATGGTAACATCGGTTTTTTGCCATCCTTCTTTTGCCCCGGGCAAACCTACTTTGGTCATTCCTGAACGAACAGGCACAGACCCACTGATAAATGCAGCACGACCAGCTGTACAACTTTGCTGTGCATAATAATCAGTAAACGCAACCCCTTCTTTGGCAACTCTGTCAATGTTTGGCGTCATGTATCCCATCATTCCGCGGTTGTTGTGGCTAATATTCCAAGTACCGATATCATCTCCCCAGATAACCAAAATATTTGGTTTTTTTGCCTTGTCAGATGCTTTGGGCGCTTGTGCAAATGCATGTCCAACTACTAAAAACTGTGATAAAAAAGTTAGTAGTGAAATTTTTAAAAAATTTGTTTTTTTCATA
>NZ_JBIKJL010000094.1:0-4993 GCF_044361015.1 Flavobacterium sp. | reverse complement strand
ATGGTTTCATTATTCGCCTCAAAAAACAATAAATCCATTAAATTCAGTTTATCAGCTTTGTTATTGGTTACTTCGCTGATTATTGTTTTGGGAACCATGCACTTCAGCGGGAAGACAATTCATTTTATACATCTTTTCAGAATTGATAGCCCGTTTCATTACCTATTGGGTCCGGTAATGTATTTTTATACCTTATCGGTTTTAAATCCGAATTTTAAGTACCGTTGGATTGATTTAGTACATCTTTTACCTTTTGTTTTAAATTTCATTGAGTTTATGCCGTTTTACACAAGTCCTGCAGCAGTAAAACTAGACTATTATGAAGAGTTCAGAATCAAAGGCAGTGTAATTATACCCCTCCATTATTTACTGAAGACCATTTTATTTTCGATTTATTTTGTGGCTCAGTTTTTCTTACTAAAAAAATATCGTCTCTTAGAAATTAGAAAAAATAAACCAAATTTCTATTTGGTTTCTTGGTTTTTGATTAATATGAGCAGTCAACTCATATTGATTTTTGGAGTTTTCATTGATCACATTACCGGTCTGAAATTGTTTGAAGACCCTTATCGATTTGCAATGACGATGATTACTTTTTTTCATTATTCAGTTGTCTTAGGTTTATTATTTATTCCCAATTTATTTTACGGAATGGTTTCAACTGAAAAAGAGCCCAAAGAAAAATACAGTTCCTCTAAACTTTCAGAAACGGAAAAAAGTAAAATAATTAATCTATTAAAGGATTTTATTAAAAGGGATGACAAGCCTTATTTGAATGAAAAAATATCCCTTACTGAAGTATCAAAGTTGCTGAAAGTAAGTCCACAACATCTTTCTCAGGTGATTAATGAAAAAACAAACCGCAACTTCAATGATTTTATCAATTCCTATCGTATTGAAGAAGCTAAGAACATACTTATATCCACCTCCTTTTCAAAACTTACCATTGACGCAATTGCTCAGAAAGCCGGATTTAATTCAAAATCAGTATTTTATACGGCTTTTAAAAAACATACAGGAATAACTCCCAAAGAATTTATTACTTTAAATTCTCAGGAATCATTTGCTCCAACCCATTAAATTCTATTTTTGGTTGTACCCCAATCGTCGCAACTGAAAGGCATTGCTACGCCAATCTTTGCTGACTTTTACATACAATTCGATATGAATTTGTTTACCGAAGAATTTTTCTAAATCGTGACGCGATTGCATCCCTACTCTTTTTAAGGCCTCGCCTTTATGGCCAATAATGATTCCTTTTTGCGTATCGCGTTCAACCATAATGATGGAACGAATTCGGATGATGTTTTCATCTTCAATAAATTCTTCGGTTTCTACCTCCACAGCATACGGAATTTCTTTGTCGTAATTCAGTAAGATTTTCTCTCGAATAGTTTCGTTGACAAAAAAACGTTCGGGTTTATCGGTCAACATGTCTTTTGGGTAGTAAGGTGGTGATTCCGGGAGCAGTTCCAAAATACGATTAAAGACCTCTTTTACGTTGAAATTTTCTAAGGCAGAGATGGCTATTATTTCGGCATTTGGCACTTTTTCCTGCCACATTGCCACTTGTTCTTCCAATTGTTCTTGGTTAGATTTGTCAATTTTATTTAACAACAACAACACCGGGATATCGGAATGGATGATTTTATTAAAAAAAGCTTCATCTTTTAATTCTTTCTCCCCAATCTCTACCATATACAACAACACATCAGCATCTTCAAAGGCAGACTTTACAAATTGCATCATCGATTCCTGCATTTCGTAGGCCGGTTTGATAATTCCGGGTGTATCCGATAAAACCACTTGAAAATCTTCCCCATTCACAATTCCGAGAATACGGTGACGTGTGGTTTGAGCTTTTGAAGTAATAATGGATAACTTCTCCCCAATAAATGCATTCATTAACGTTGATTTTCCAACGTTCGGATTTCCGATGATATTGACGAACCCTGCTTTGTGTGACATGTAAAATCTTTTTGTAAAGGTAGGGATTCTAGAGGAATCTTTTCAACTATTCCTAGCTACTAACTCTTGCACTATTTAGCCAAAAAAAAACCATCCGAATGGGATGGCTTCATTAAATCTATTACGATTGAAATTACTCAGCAGCAACCAATTTACTGGCACTACGGTATAAGAATTCATTATAAATGTGTCTACGGGCAAAACGAGCCGGAGATTCTGCATTCACCAATTTGATGTAGGTTACTTTTGGAACACCAAAATATTCAAACGTGTTTCCGTCTAAAAAGTTAATGTACAATACCCCATTCTCAAAATAGAAATCCATTATTCCCGAAGTAGTCGTCGTTTTTACATACTCGTCTTTTACTTTTTCCTGCGTTTCCGGAGCAATACTTACTAAAAAATGGTAAGCTTCAATGACGGCTTTACTTTTTTCCTCCGCAGCATGGCGTTCATCAGCATCCGCAATGGTGTCGGGATGACTGTCTTTCATACTGTTTCTGTAAATTGTTTTCAGTTCTTTCAGCGTGGCTGTTTTTGTTACTTCAAGCAGTTTTCGGTATTCTGCAATTTTTTTTGAATTCATAAGTTGACTTTACAAACATGCTTTCCCACGTTTTTAATTTTTTTTGCAAAAGTAATTGTTTTTTTAATTCAATCCTAACTTGTGTGATCTTCTTTCTTTTGGAACAAAATTTATATTAAGATTAAGAATTTGAATACGTTAAATTGATAATTTTACCGTCTTGCTAATGTGAATATCCTTCTGTTTTTATATTTAATACAACTATGAGCTTTATTTTTAAATCTGTTGATACTGTTGATACAATAAGTCGTGAAGATTTCAAGAAGAACTACTTAGATCCCAGAAAACCCTTAATTATTAAAAACTTATCCAAAGATTGGCCTGCGAGAGAGAAATGGACGTTGGATTATTTTAAAGAAATTGCGGGTGATCTTCAAGTTGATTTGGTGGATAATTCTAAAGCAGATCCTTCCAAAGCAATCAATGCAAAACTGGCCAGCATGAAATTTGGTGACTATTTAGATTTAATCAAACGGGAGCCTACCGAACTTCGCATCTTTTTCCTGAATTTATTTAAGCATTCTCCGGAATTATTAAAGGACATCAAAATTCCAAAAGAGTTGATGGGTGGTTTTATTGAAAGCATGCCTGCCATGTTTTTTGGTGGTACCAAAGCAATCACTTTTTTACATTACGACATCGATTTGCCCCATTTGTTTCACACGCATTTTGGCGGCAGAAAACACATTATCCTTTTTGACAATAAATGGAAAAAGCGATTGTATTGCATTCCGAATACTACCTACGCCTTAGAAGATTATGATGTAGCCAACCCTGATTTTGAAAAGTTTCCCGCATTGAAAGGAGTGGAAGGCTATGAAGTCTTTTTAGAACATGGCGACACCTTGTTCATGCCTACAGGCATGTGGCATTGGATGCGGTATATTGACGGCTCTTTTTCGTTAACATTGCGGGCTTGGGATAAATCGCTTTCCAGAAAAATGGCAAGTTTGTGTAGCTTGTTTATGCATGGTGCCGTGGACAGTTTGTTAAAAATGACTTTTAAAGCAAAGTATGCTCATTGGCGAGAAAAGCTAGCCGTAACAATTGCTGAAAAAGCGTATCGAAACGGAAATCCGAAATAAGTGATTAAAATTTATTGTCAGTTTTCACCATTCTTTTGAAAAACAAACAAAAAGGCTCCCGAATCTTTTCCTGTGGTTCCAGTTAATAAAGAGGGTTACTGTGGTTTTTAAAGGTAGGTATAAGTAGTTTCTTGCTTCGGAGGTTTGTCATGCTGATGCAGGAGGAATTGCATTATATATTCGCGGTTAGGTGGCTTTGTATTGTGCTGATTTTGTTTGCCCCGACCCTAAAGGGAGCCAAAATCAGGGGGTTTATGGTTATATTGTTTTTAGTAGGTATAATGTGCTGGGGGTTCATGGTTATATGGCTTTCGTTACTAGTTTTTTTACCTCACCCCGACCCTCTCCAAAGGAGAGGGAGCCAAACCGCAGAGGATTCTGTGGAACATTGTCTATTGGTTTACTTTTGGGTTACTAAAGTTTTTAAAAGTGGGGATATGTAATTTTTTGCTACGGAGTTGTGTCATGCCGACGAAGGAGGTATCGCATTATATATTCGCGGTTATTTGGTTTTTATATTGGCCTGATTTTGTTTGCCCCAACCCTAAAGGGAGCAAAATCAGCTTATCAATTTTCATTAGATAATTTGTTCAAAGCACGGTTTTTTTCCACCCTTTAGGGTTGGGGAAAGAAAAAAACAATAGGAACTGCTGATTTTGTTTTGCCCCAACCCTAAAGGGAGCAAAATCAGGGGGTTTATGGTTATATTGTTTTTAGTAGGTATAATGTGCTGGGGGTTCATGGTTATATGGCTTTCGTTACTAGTTTTTTTACCTCACCCCGACCCTCTCCAAAGGAGAGGGAGCCAAACCGCAGAGGATTCTGTGGAACATTGTCTATTGGTTTACTTTTGGGTTACTAAAGTTTTTAAAAGTGGGGATATGTAATTTTTTGCTACGGAGTTGTGTCATGCCGACGAAGGAGGTATCGCATTATATATTCGCGGTTATTTGGTTTTTATATTGGCCTGATTTTGTTTGCCCCAACCCTAAAGGGAGCAAAATCAGCTTATCAATTTTCATTAGATAATTTGTTCAAAGCACGGTTTTTTTCCACCCTTTAGGGTTGGGGAAAGAAAAAAACAATAGGAACTGCTGATTTTGTTTTGCCCCAACCCTAAAGGGAGCAAAATCAGGGGGTTTATGGTTATATTGTTTTTAGTAGGTATAATGTGCTGGGGGTTCATGGTTATATGGCTTTCGTTACTAGTTTTTTTACCTCACCCCAACCCTCTCCAAAGGAGAGGGAGCCAAACCGCAGAGGATTCTGTGGAACATTGTCTATTGGTTTACTTTTGGGTTACTAAAGTTTTTAATGGTAGGTATAAGTAGTTTCTTGCTTCGGAGGTTTGTCA
>NZ_JBIKJL010000096.1:0-4645 GCF_044361015.1 Flavobacterium sp. | reverse complement strand
AATAAGAAAAAAAATAAAGACAAGTTGTTTAAAGGCCTTGAAGCTGTAGTAGCTCAACTTTGTACTTTTGATAACATCCCAAATGTGATGGATTGTACGTCATTGTTCAACCACCAGCGGCAAACACCAAAAAACACTAAACGAGATTTTTTTACCACAGAAGAAGTAGGTTCATTGCCGATTACTTAAATGCCAACCGCTAATTCGAAAATAAAGGAATGAATAGTTACTAAAAATTACAACTTCTTCACCGTAATATGCTCCAATAGCTCCAACACAAACTTCCAATATTTTTGTGCCTATGAAATCAAAGCTTACAACAGTGGGCTTTTGATTTGGGAATAGATAGCTAGCAGTATTTCTTTATATTTGGGAGACAAAATTCAAATTGCTAATAGGGAGATAGACAATTTAAGAGTAAGTTTTTTTTTAATGCTAAAGTTATTCTATAATATTTATTAACTTAGCATAATGAATTTGAAAGAGTCAATACAAAGAAAATTAGGCGAGTTTTTATCATTATGTAAAAGTCATAATGTGAGAAGTATATATGCCTTTGGTTCATCTGTGAATAATAATTTCAATGATGAAACCAGTGACTTTGATTTATTGATTGAAATTGAAAGTGAGGATCCAATTGTTCGGGGAGAAAACCTTATGAGTATATGGGATAAATTTGAAGAACTATTTCAAAGAAAAGTAGATTTACTTACGAATTCCTCTATCCGTAATCCAGTTTTAAAACGAAGTATTGATTCAACAAAAATCTTAATTTATGATGGAAAAGAGCAAAAAGTATCTATCTGATATTTTAATGGCGATTGAATTAATTGAGGAATTCACTGTTGGAATCAATAATTTCAATCTTTACGAAAAAGACCGAAAAACACAAAGTGCTGTTGAAAGACAATTGGCAATAATTGGTGAAGCCTTAAATCAACTTAGAAAAAATGAACCAACTATTCTGATTGAAAATGATAAACAAATTATTGCTTTTCGAAATCGACTTATTCATGCCTACGATAGTTTAGATAATTCCATAATTTGGGCAATAATCAACAGAAATATAAAAAGCTTAAAAATCGAAATACAAAATCTTGTTTAAAATTAAGTCGGTTTTTCATTCCGAATCGGGATTTACTATATCTTCTATATTTTTACTTCATCACTTAAATATTCTCCAAAATTTCCAACACAAACTTCCACTATTTTTGTGCCGATGAAACGTAACAGAAAAAAGTATAAAACAATTTGGCAATTAGTAACTTTTAAGTTACCTTTGAATAATGAAAGTCCGTGAAGTTGTAGCCTACGAGAATCATTTTGAAGAATTTCTTCTTGAACAGACTATAAAAGTGCAAGACAAAATTTTTAAAACAATTGAAGCAATTGAAACGTTAGAAAGAGTTCCTTCTAATTATTTAAAATCTATGGAAAGAACAAATGGACTTTATGAGGCAAGAATTAAATTGGGTTCAAATATTTGGCGTGTCTTTTGCTTTTTTGACCATGGAAAACTTGTGATTTTATTGAATGGATTTCAAAAGAAAACACAAAAAACACCCAAAAGTGAAATTGAAAAAGCATTGAAATTAATGACTAAATACTATTCAGAAAAAACAAAATAACTATGGAAACTAAGAGCTGGAAAGAAATAAAAAATAATGTTTACGGCGAAAAAGGAACTGAAAGACGAGATGAACTTGAAAGAGAATTTCAAGGTTTCAAGATTGGTATTCTATTAAAAAAAGCCCGTGAAGAAAAACAATTGACACAATCTGAATTAGGTGATTTAGTAGACAAAAAAAGAGAATATATTTCGAGAATTGAAAATAATGGAAGTAACTTAACCCTAAAAACTTTGTACGATATTGTGGAGAAAGGACTTGGCGGAAAGGTAAAAATTCAAATCGAATTGTAAAAAAGAGCTTCATTAAGTTTGATTTTAGAGCTGGCTCATAGCTATCTGAACTGTCAAAAACCTAAAAATCCCGACTTTCATCGGGATTTCATCTATATTCTATATTCTTACTTCTTCACCGGAATATGCTCCAATATCTCCAACACAAACTTCCAATATTTTTGTGCCGAAGAAATCGAGGCTCGTTCATCGGGTGAGTGAGCTCCATGAATCGTTGGTCCAAACGAAATCATATCCATATTGGGGTAATTGGTTCCTAATATTCCACATTCCAAACCGGCATGACAGGCCACAACGCTTGGTTTATTTCCGTTTTGCTTTTCATAAATCGAAACCAATACATCTAGAATTGGTGAGTTCACATTGGGTGTCCAACCCGGGTAACTTCCTCCAAAAGTGACTTCGCATCCCATCAATTCAAAGGCAGAACGCAAGGCATTCGCCAAATCAAATTTGGAAGTTTCAACCGATGAACGCGTCAAACATTGCACGGTTATAGTTCCTTCTTTTACAGTGACTTTTGCAATATTATTGGAGGTTTCCACCAAATCTTCCATGTCGGCACTCATGCGATACACGCCGTTATGAGCCGCATAAATCGCACGAATCAAACCTTCTTGAACACCTAAATCCATTACTTTTTTAGGCAGTTCGGTTTCGGTAATTTCAATGGTTAAATTCGGCTCCGTCGTTTTAAATTCGGTTTTGATCGCAGCAATTACTTCTTGCATATCCAATTGAAAAGCTCCTTCAAAAATGGCAGAAATAATCACTTTAGCCACACTTTCTCTTGGAATAGCATTGCGTAAACTTCCGCCGTTGATTTCAACAATTTGCAAACCAAAATTTTCAAAACCGTCAAATAATAAACGGTTCATAATTTTATTGGCATTTCCTAATCCTTTGTGAATGTCCATTCCTGAATGTCCGCCTTTCAAACCTTTTACGGTAATTGTAAATGCCAACGAGTTTTCAGGCGTTTCTTCTTCCTTATAACTTCTGGTTGCGGTAACATCTACGCCTCCGGCACAACCGATATCAATTTCATCATCTTCTTCTGTATCTAAATTCAATAAGATTTCTCCATTTAAAAGTCCGCCTTTTAAACCCATGGCTCCCGTCATTCCGGTTTCTTCGTCAATGGTAAAAAGTGCTTCAATGGCGGGATGCGGAATATCTTTACTTTCCAAAATCGCCATAATAGTCGCAACACCCAAACCGTTGTCGGCTCCAAGTGTCGTTCCTTTGGCACGAACCCAATCGCCGTCCACGTACATTTCGATTCCTTGTGTATCAAAATCAAAATTGGTATCGTTGTTTTTTTGATGAACCATGTCTAAATGCGATTGCATCACGATGGTTTTTCTGTTTTCTAAACCTGCAGTGGCCGGTTTTTTGATGATGACGTTTCCTACTTCATCTTTAATGGTTTCCAAGCCTAATTGTTTTCCGAAATCCATCATAAAAGCAATGACACGTTCCTCTTTTTTTGACGGACGAGGAACAGCGTTTAAGTCGGCAAATTTATTCCAAAGTGCTTTGGGTTCGAGGGTTCTGATTTCTTGGTTCATTTTTTTAAGGTGCTAAGGTTCTGAGGTACTAAGGCTCTAAGGTTTTTTAGTGTTGCAAAGTTACAAAGAAATTGAACCAATAAAAGAACTGGGAAATGTAAAGTTTTTATAAAATGAGGAAAAATAAAATTTAAGCGATATGCTTTTCGAAGAGTTTTTTGGCGTCTTTTGTAGATACTTTGCCTACACATTCATTTTTATGAACACATAAAACTGGAGCTTGTTTACACATGCCTTGGCATTTCATTTTTTCAAAGGCAACCGTTTCTTTCAATCCATTGTCTTTGACCAAGTCTTTTAGACAATCTTTGATTTCTTTGTTGTATTTACAGCATTTTTTGCCGTCGCAGAAATAAATTACTTTTTCAGACTTTTTTGCTTTTCCCATGATTGAAAAATGATGACACAAATGTAAAATATTATTCTTATTTATTCTAAATAAAGAAGTTAAAAAAATTTAAATTCCAATAAATAAATTCCAAAATCCAATTGAAACCAAATCGTTATATTTACGCTTACGAATGATTCAGAAAAAACACATACTTCCGGTTCTTCTTTTAATACAAATCATTGTATTGAAAATTGCTTCCCTTTTTCCAAAATTTATCGAAAAGTATTACAGCAACGGATTGTATCCAATAATCTCAAAAATTTCCAGAACCACTTTTGGATTTACGGCTATTTCCATTGGAGATCTTATTTACGGCATCGTTTTATTTTTGGTTTTCAGATGGTTTTGGAACGTTCGAAAAACATGGAAAATGGCTTGGAAAGATAATTTGCTGAAAATTGCAAGTTTTGCTTCCGTATTTTATTTTCTGTTTCATTTGTTGTGGGCAACTAATTATCATCGTATTCCGATGTACGAAAAACTGGCAATTGACAAAGAATATTCCACACAAGAATTAGAAGCTTTTACCATAAAATTGATTGAAAAAACCAATGCTATCCACCAACAAATTACGAAAAATGATTCTGTAAAAGTGGTTGTTCCCTATGCTACTCAGGAAATTTTTGATTTAAGTGTTAAAAGTTATGAATCAATTCAGAAAGAATTTCCTTTTCTACTGTATGAAAAACCCAGCATTAAACCTTCGTTAATTAGTGTTCCTTTGAGTTATATGGGATTTGGCGGTTATTTGAATCCGTTTAC
>NZ_JBIKJL010000095.1:0-4646 GCF_044361015.1 Flavobacterium sp. | reverse complement strand
ACTAGAGACGGTTTTTTTTATGTTTTTTCTTGCATAAAATAATTACTTTTTGTATATTTATATCTGATTTACAGATAATTAGATATGAATTTCAAGCATTACAATCAACGTCAGACCACACTTTTACTTTATTCGTTTGACGATTTTATTTCTGAGAAGCATCCCGTTCGAGTAGTTGACCAAGTTGTGGAGTCAATTAACATTCAACCTTTGTTAAAAGCATATAGTAAGGAGGGTAATCCGAGTTAGAGTTCGGATTAATGGCAATTGCACACAATTTAAGAAAGAAAATTGCCGCTTAAAGGCAATTTTATCTTCATTTTAAAATAGTAAACTTTTCATCAAAGTTCAATCAAATAAAAAAACCGCCTCAAAATTTAATATTGAGACGGCTTCTTTTTTTTAAATTTTTAAAATCTAACTTAACTAGATTTTGAATCTTTTTCTATCCGTTTCGTTCAAATAAATTTTTCTCAAACGAATTGATTTTGGGGTTACCTCAACATATTCATCTTTTTGAATGTATTCTAACGCTTCTTCTAATGAGAAAATAATCGGAGGGATAATCCTTGCTTTTTCATCATTTCCTGACGAACGAACGTTTGACTGTTTTTTTTCTTTAGTTACGTTTACACTCATATCATCACCACGAGAGTTTTCTCCAATTACTTGACCTTCGTAAATTTCGGTATTTGGTTCAACAAAAAACTTACCACGATCTTGCAATTTATCAATAGAGTAAGGAATCGCTTTTCCTTTTTCCATAGAAATCAATGATCCTTTGTTACGTCCAGCAATTTCTCCTTTGTAAGGTTCGTAGCCAATGAAGCGGTGAGCCATAATTGCTTCTCCGGCTGTTGCTGTTAACAATTGGTTACGCAATCCAATAATTCCACGTGATGGAATATTAAATTTTACAATCATACGTTCACCCTTAGTCTCCATACTCAGCATTTCACCTTTACGCATAGAAACGAACTCAACCGCTCTACCTGAAAGAGTTTCCGGTAAATCAATTGTTAATTCCTCAATAGGTTCACATTTTTGACCATCAATTTCTTTGATGATAACTTGTGGCTGACCAATTTGCAATTCATACCCTTCTCTTCTCATGGTTTCAATAAGAACAGATAAGTGAAGTACGCCACGACCAAAAACCATAAATTTATCAGCTGAATCAGTTTCACCTAACTTCATCGCTAAGTTTTTCTCTAATTCTTTTGTCAAACGATCTCTAATATGACGAGAAGTTACAAATTTACCTTCTTTACCAAAGAAAGGAGAGTCATTAATTGTAAATAACATACTCATTGTAGGCTCATCAATTGCGATAGTTTGTAACGCTTCCGGATTTTCGAAATCGGCAATAGTATCTCCAATTTCAAATCCTTCAACACCTACAATCGCACAAATATCTCCGGCGATAACTTCTGTTACTTTTTTACGTCCAAGACCTTCAAAAGTGTGTATTTCTTTAATTCTGGATTTAAGTATTTTACCATCTCTTTTTACCAAAGAAATTGGCATTCCTTCTTTCAAAACACCTCTTTCTAAACGACCAATGGCAATACGACCGGTGAATGAAGAGAAGTCAAGTGAAGTAATAAGCATTTGTGGTGTTCCTTCTGATACTTTAGGAGCAGGAACATTAGTGATAACCATATCTAATAATGGTTCTATATTTTCAGTTTGATTTCTGAAATCATCAGACATCCAATTGTTTTTAGCAGAACCATAAACAGTAGGGAAATCTAACTGCTCTTCAGTTGCACCTAATTCAAACATTAAATCGAATACTTTTTCATGCACTTCTTCCGGAGTACAGTTTTCTTTATCTACTTTATTAATAACCACACACGGTTTCAATCCTAAATCAATAGCTTTTTGTAAAACAAATCGTGTCTGTGGCATTGGTCCTTCAAAAGCATCAACCAACAAACAAACACCATCTGCCATATTTAATACACGCTCTACTTCACCACCAAAATCGGCGTGACCGGGTGTGTCAATAATGTTGATTTTTGTGCCTTTATACTGAACCGAAACATTCTTAGAAGTGATGGTAATTCCACGTTCACGCTCTAAATCGTTGTTGTCTAGGATTAAATCACCGGCGTTTTCGTTTTCGCGAAAAAGCTGACAGTGATACATAATTTTGTCAACCAAAGTCGTTTTACCGTGGTCAACGTGGGCAATAATTGCAATGTTTCTAATTGATTCCATCTGTTATTTTTTCAGGGTGCAAAGGTACACTTTATTTCAACATAAAAAACTTTTGGTTAAAACATTGATCGATTTAACGTTAGGGTAATAAAGAGGGTGGTAGGTGAATTTGGATTCTCTTGGGAGTGTGCATTAAACGCACTGAACATACCAATTACCGGCAAGTCCCTACGTCTTTAGAACATTTATACCTTTTAACCAAACGAAATAAAATGCGCGACCATGGCAAGATGGCAAAAATTCCCTTTTGCCATGCAAAGCACAGCCGAAGTGGATATCAATAGCAAGGAAAAAACGCAAGGAAAAAAAGGACACCTCGCGATGCCCTTTCTTACTTAACTAAAAATTATACGGTATTGCACATCGTTCAGAACAACAATAGCTACCAACTGCAAATTTTTGAAAATCTTGTCGCTTCACTTAAACAATTAATTTTTATTTGCATATCCAACTAATTTATTTTCAATAATCAATAACCCAGCGAAGCCAGCGAGATAACGCTTACTCCATCTTTCCGCTTATAGCTTATACCAGTGCCTGTAATTACATTCAATGACTGTAACTTTGCTCTACTTGACTTTTCTAAAATTGAAGCAAATTTCAACAAGTTGTTAGCCGCATCATCAATCTGCCCGATTCCTAATTTAATTTCAAAAGCACAATATTCGCCGGAGTACTTTTGAACAATAGCATCTACTTCCAAACCTGTTGAATCATAATAATGATATACTTTAGCGTCATTTGCTTGCGCATACACTCTCAAATCATGAACAACTAATGATTCAAACAAAAACCCTGTTAATTTTAAATCATTTAGTAGGGCTTCTTTTCCTAAACCTAATGAAGCTATTGCAAGAGCAACATCTGAAACATGACGTTTAGGGGATTTTCGCAGAGAAGCTGATGATCGGATATGTGTATTCCATGCAGGTTGATCTTCAATTATCATCAAACGATTTAATGCTTCTAAATAATCGTAAATTGTGGGACGAGAAACATCCGTGTTTTCATTTAGTTTAACATCTTTTTCTAGAACTGTAATATCAACAGTTGTTGCTACATTACGAGCAAGTGCTCGCAGTAGACTGCGAACTTTCTCGGGATTTCTTTTGACATCTGAAACACGACTCATGTCTACTTCTGCCAACAAATCAACATAAGCGCGATTGACTTCCATTGCCTGAGCTAAACTTTTATTCAATAACCCAGGAAATCCACCTTTTATAATTCGCTCTACAATAAATTCAAGGTTTGTTGGAGTATCGCTCGTTTGTTGATCAATTCCATTGAGTAGTTTACCCAAGCTGAGCTCACCCGTTGAATACCCCATTTCCTGCCAACTCATTGTACGCATATCTAACACCGTAAATCTTCCTGCACCTGAATGCATTTTTACGCTTTCTTCCGGATTTGAAGAACCCGTTAAAATAAATTGAGCTGTTTTATTTCGTTGATCCACTTCATGTCTAACATAATTCCATATTTTAGGGTATTCTTGCCATTCATCAATCAAGCGGGGTGCATCTCCAAGCAACAATCGCTGTGGAGCTGTTTCCATAAGAAAGGGGACCTGCTCGTCTTGATCAAAAGAAATCGTGCTAGCGGCAAGCTGCTTCGCTGATTGTGTTTTACCACACCCCTTCATACCACGAATTAATAAGGCCCCTGAAGCATTTAATTTTCGTTTCAATTCTTCGTCTGAAATACGCACTATATAAGAAAGAGCTAATGACATAAACTTTGTTTTTCTTTCACAAAAATAATATTATTTTACATATTATACTATTTTTACTTTACATATTAAATACTAATTACTTTACATATTATAGAATTTATACTTTACACATTACATCTTTTAACACCTGGATCAAACTTAAATGATACTTTAAATCGATAGATGGCTGATCCGTATTTATAGAATAAATAAGATAAGTTTTCAGTCCGGCTAAGCCTGCGAGTTTTATGGATTGGTGGGAGAGTAGTAATAGCTTACCAATGCAGATGGTTCTCTTGGAAGTGTGCATTAAACGCACTGAACATGACAATTACCGGCAAGACTCCACCAGCTTTAGAACATTGATACCTTTTTACCAACCGAATAAAATGCGCGACGATGGCAAGATGGCAAAAATTCCTTTTTGCCATACAAAGCAAAGCCGGAGTGGATATCAATAGTAAGAAAAAAAAGGACACCTTGCCATGCCCTCTCTTACTTAACTAAAACCACTAACTTTTTAATGCTAACCTTTTTTATAGTAATTTTAATTGGGGTGGGCACGGATTACAAATCCGCCTTTACTTTGTATTTGATAAAAAATAGTTATCTTTTCAAACGATTTAATTGATGCGTGGGCAGAAGTAAAAATCAAAAATGCCGATGGTTTGGTGCTTGCCTCCTACTCCATTAACAACCAAGCAGTAGA
>NZ_JBIKJL010000045.1:0-19261 GCF_044361015.1 Flavobacterium sp. | reverse complement strand
GAGGTAGCTCCAGATCGCCTATTTCGGGTGAAAAAACAGAAAATTTCAGAGGCTTTTCTGCTTTAAATGCGGATTTTTGGGTGCTAAAGCTAGACGAAGATAGGAACATTGAATGGCAACGAACCATAGGCGGTGAAGATGAAGACCTTTTTAAAACCGTTTGCCAAACCAATGATGGTGGTTTTTTACTTGGTGGTCGTTCCAGATCAAACATTGGGTTTGAAAAAAGTGAAAACAGTAGAGGCAATAGTCATGATTTTTGGATTTTAAAATTGAGTCCTCAAGGTGTTATTGAATGGCAAAAAACAATTGGCAGTACCGATACCGATTTACTCTCAGATATGCTCATCACCCCGGAAAATGATATTCTGGTTGGCGGTACTTCGGCGGGCTTAATTTCGGGTGATAAAACAGTTGCATCAAATGGTTTGTCCGATTTTTGGGTACTCAAATTAACTAGTACAGGTGATATTTTATGGCAAAAATCGATTGGTGGTAATGACCAAGAATCACTTAACAGACTATCACAAACAATAGATGGAAATTTTCTTTTAAGCGGTAGTTCTCGCTCTTCAATTTCAGGTGACAAAACAAGCAATTCAAGAGGTTCAAATGATTATTGGATTGTTTTAATCGATTCGGAAGGAAATATAATTGGACAAAAGACAATTGGTGGTTCTGAAAGTGAAGGCCTTACAAACATTATTGAAACACCGGATGGAGGCTATTTTGTAGCCGGAAGTTCATTATCAGGAATCTCAGGAGATAAAACAGAAGCCAGCAGAGGACAATCTGATTATTGGGTTTTAAAATTAGAGAGTAATAGTCTAACGTTTTCGAATCCAATACTTGCCGGTTACAAAGTATTTCCTAATCCTACAACCGAACTTGTCAATATCAATTTTGACAAGGAGTTTTCAGGTACTATCATTCAAACTGATGCATTAGGAAAGGAAATTAAGCAGGTTTATTTTTCTGATGTGAAAAATGTGACTTTTCAATTGGATGGAGAAGATGGTGTTTATTTTTTAACGCTAATAACAAATTCAAGCGAAAAAGAGAGTATTAAAATCATTAAGAAAAAATAAATAATTAAAAAAAAAGTCGTCCAAATACTAATTTCGGACGACTTTTTTATACTCCTATATTGAAATTACCCATCATTCATGGAAATCAAAAACTCATCATTATTTCTTGTCTTTTTAAATCGGTCATTGATAAAATCCATGGCTTCCACCGGATTCATATCGGCAAGGTATTTACGCATAATCCACATGCGGTGAATTGTTTTTTCATCCAACAATAAATCATCACGACGCGTGCTTGAAGACGTTAAATCAATCGCAGGGAAAATACGTTTATTCGAAATTTTTCTATCCAATTGAAGTTCCATGTTACCGGTTCCTTTAAACTCTTCAAAAATAACTTCATCCATTTTTGAACCTGTTTCTGTTAAGGCTGTGGCGATGATACTTAACGAGCCACCGTTTTCAATATTACGGGCTGCTCCAAAGAAACGTTTCGGTTTTTGTAATGCATTGGCATCTACACCTCCACTTAATACTTTACCGGATGCCGGTTGAACCGTATTGTATGCTCTGGCCAAACGGGTGATAGAATCTAATAAAATCACCACATCGTGTCCACATTCAACTAAACGTTTTGCTTTTTCTAAAACGATATTTGCCACTTTCACGTGTCGGTCTGCCGGTTCATCAAAAGTAGAAGCAATAACTTCTCCACGTACATTTCGTTGCATGTCGGTTACCTCTTCCGGACGCTCATCAATCAATAGTACAATTAAATATACTTCCGGATGATTGGCCGCGATGGAATTAGCTATATCCTTTAACAACATTGTTTTACCAGTTTTCGGTTGGGCTACAATCATACCACGTTGTCCTTTTCCGATAGGCGAAAATAAATCTATAATTCGAGTAGAAACTGTTGCTTGTTTTTCCGCTAGATTAAATTTTTCTTGTGGAAAAATTGGAGTTAAATGTTCAAAAGAAACACGGTCTCTCACCACTTGTGGGTCATGCCCGTTAATCTTCAAAACTTTTACCAACGGAAAGAATTTTTCTCCTTCTTTGGGAGGTCTAACCACTCCTTTTACAGTATCTCCGGTTTTTAACCCAAATAATCTGATTTGTGAAGTTGATAAATAAATATCATCCGGCGAAGCCAAATAATTATAATCGGAAGAACGCAAAAAACCATAACCGTCAGGCATCATTTCCAAAACACCTTCACTTTCAATAATTCCGTCAAATTCATAGTCGGAGTCGCGGTAATTTGTCTTTTTATTTTTAAAATTTGGATTGTTATTTCCGTTCCCATTTCCATTATTATGTTTTGAAAAGGACTGATTGGGCTGACGTTGTGGTTGCTCTTCATTTGAAAGAACTTCATCGGAAGATTCTACTTTTTCTGAGGCTTCTACCTGAATAATTTCAACCGGATTATCAACTTGCTTTTTGAAATTCTTTTTTTCAAATTTAGCTTTTTGAAATTTTACAGGTCTTTCTTCTGATTTTTCTGAGGGAATTTGTTCTTCAATTACAACAGATGGAATTGGTTTTTCAACCATGGGTTCAGCCGAATCAAATTTTGAAAAAGGTGAATTTTCAGTAGAAGGCTTAATTTTAACAGGTATTATTCTGGCACGTTTTGTTTTTGAACCATTATCATCTGACGGCATTTCATCCCGTTTTGAGGAAGAAGATTGCTTATCAAGAATACTCTGAATCAACTCTTCTTTTTTTACGCCGTGAAATTTTATTGTTTTTGCAGCTTTTGCAATGTCTTGAAGCTCAGAAAGCTTCATTTCTTTTAATGCAGAAATTTCAAACATGAATGTTCTATGATATTAATTTTTATTCAGAAAATGTAATGAGGTACACGTTAATTTTGTGTCTGTTAAATGAAGTGCAAACAGAATTCTATTGCAATATTACAAATATTTTTTTAGCAAACAATAGTATTTATTAAAAAAGAAAATATATTTTTGCGATGTTAATAATACACAATGTTACAAAGAATTCAAACGTTATATCTTATTGGTGCATTTATTTGCAATGGAATTTTATCTTTTATCTTTCCTTTATGGTATGATGAAAATGGTTTCCCTTTTTTCTTTCAAGCTGATTTACCTATTTCCATATTATTTGGGTTTAGTGCCCTTTTATCCATATTAACAATTTTTTCTTATAAAAAAAGACCTCAACAATTTGTCGTAAGCAGATTGAACATCATATTAAATTTAATTTTATTGCTATTGTTTGTATTGTATGCCCCAAAATTATCTGGAGACCCTCAAGTGTCTGAGAAGGGTATTGGGCTTATTCTTCCTTTATTATCTATCGTGTTTTTAGCGTTAGCCAATTTCGCTATTCAAAAGGATGAAAAGCTCGTGAAATCGTCGGGCAGATTACGTAAATAATGCTTTAAGCTTAGTTTATTTTAGTGCGTTAAAAATCCGAACCAATGGTTCGGGTTTTTTTATACTTTCAATCATGCGTTTTTACTGTACGATTGTCAAAATTAAATGTAGAAAAAAAGGAAATATTCTTAATTTTTTTTTACATTTGATATTGATTAATCTTAATAAAACATTCGACTTGCTTAATAATTATGCCAAACAAAATTAAAATTCATTTAGCCGATGATCATCAGGTGCTCATTGATGGGATGTTAGCCGTACTGAAAACTAATTCGAAATTTGAGGTCGTGGGTCATTCCTTAAACGGGTTGGATTTGGTTAAAACAGTTAAA
Organism: Flavobacterium sp.; assembly: GCF_044361015.1. Classification (GTDB taxonomy): domain Bacteria; phylum Bacteroidota; class Bacteroidia; order Flavobacteriales; family Flavobacteriaceae; genus Flavobacterium. The sequence continues at coordinate 15,487 of NZ_JBIKJL010000045.1, read as the reverse complement.
GAAAACAAGGCTGATATTTTAATTATGGACATCAACATGCCTCATAAAGATGGCATTGAAGTGTTGAAAGAATTTTCTGTTAGTGGCTACACTTGTCGCGTTATCATACTTTCCAGTTATAACGACTTGAAATTAATTAAAGAGGTGTTGAAATTAGGAGCAACAGGATATCTTTCTAAGGAATGTGCCGGCGAAAGTATTGTTGAAGCTATTGAAGTGGTTGCTTCCGGCAGAGAATATTTTTCTAAAAACATTCAAGACAAAATTTTCAGTTCATTTTCAGGTAATCATGCATTGGCATCTAATCAAGATTTACATATTAGCAATGTTTTAACCGAACGGGAATTAGAAATACTCAAGTTAATCTCCTTGGAATACAGTGGAAAAGAAATTGGTGAAGAACTTTTTATCAGTGCCAATACCGTAGAAAGCCACCGTAAAAATTTAATAAAAAAACTAAATGTAAAAAACACTATTGGATTAGTAAAATACGCAATTAAAAATAACTTAATAAAACAATAATTATGGAACTTTTAGGCACTTACACCATTACAAGAATTGATGAAAAAAACTACACTTTAATTTATGAAATTCCAGACAATTGCGACTTTTCTGCATCGGATAAAGACGGAGTTTATGCTATCACCATTGAATTAAAACCTGGAGAAACAGAACCCTCTTTAAAATATATCACGGAAACACTTAATTGTGAAGCTTTTGCCGGCATAATTGATGTTAAATTTATACAGCAGGATTATGAAAATTTAGGGGCTACTTATTCAACAAGGCCTAAAGTTAAAATACTTATAAATGAATAAACACTTCTTTTTTTTCTTTTTAATAGTATTCAATATGTCAATTTTTGCTCAGCCTAAAATTGATTCTATTGAATACTATATGGAAAAAAAGGAATTAATTAAAGGTTTAAACTATGCAAAAACAAAGTCAGAATATTATTTTCAACAAAATCAATTTGATAAATTCTGTAGAATATCGGTCAAGAAAGCCAAAATTTATGGTCAATTAAACGACCACGATAAAGCCTTAAGCACGCTTTTTAAAGCGTTAGCTGTTTCTGAAAAAAACAAACTAAAAGGTAATGCTGAAATTTTAGAACAAATAGGAACCCGTTATTCGATAATCAGAGATTCCACTAAAGCTTTTAAAAATTACTACAAAGCATTAAACATAGGCTTAAAAGAAAAAGACACTGCCAGTTTAATTCATGTTTATCATAATTTATTTCGATTGAATACGGAAAAAAACTTAGACAGTTCCTACAAGTATATGGTCAAGAAATATGAATTAGATAGAGGTTCAAAATCTATTTCAGGAATTTCATTTAGTTATAATAATTATTTCTGCTATTATACCCTCAAAGGGGAACCTGAACTTGCAAAAACTTATTTAGATAGTTGTTATAACTTCTCCTTGAAACATAAGTTGAATAAATCTATTATTTCTTCATTGAGCAATTTAGGTTATTATTATATGGAATCTAAAAATGATTTTAAAAAAGCTACCGAAATTTTTCATAAAATTATAACCGATTATAAATCTGATTTAACATCAATTGATTATGTAGATATTTATTTAAATTTAGTGTATTCTTATGAAAAGCAAAAAGATTATAAAAAAGCCAATTATTATAATACTTTGCACCAAGAATACAAAGAAAAATTATACAATGAAAAAATATACGATAAAGTACAGGAAATTGAAACAAAATATGAGATTGACAAAGTTGAAAATGAATTCAAAGAAAAATCTAGACATTTAGTTGAAAACGAAAATAGAAACAAAAAAATAATTTTCATTTTCGTGGCTCTGTTTGGATTTAGTTTGGTGCTATTTTACTTTTTCTACCAAAACTTACAACTCAAACAACGGAATAAAATTAAAGAACTCGACAGCGAAATTCAGGAAAATATTATCAATGCATCCATCGACGGACAAGAACTGGAACGCAAAAAATTAGCTGAAGTGCTTCACGACAATATTAGTGCCTTACTATCCTCTGCCAGTTTGCACTTATCGGCATTTTTAGTTGGCCAGAATAATCACCAACCGGAAGAAATTCTAAAGGCTCGGTCTTTACTTAAAGAAGCTCATGACAAAGTTCGCGACTTATCCCATGAATTAGTCCCGCCCGTATTAGCTAAACTCGGATTATACCATGCTATTCAGGATTTGTGTGAAAAAAATTCCAATTCTATTATCTATTTTACCTTTAACTATTATGGTTCTAATGAAAAACGCTATAACGAAGAGTTTGAAATTAAAATATATTTTATCATCACTGAGCTGATTAACAACATCTTAAAACACAGTAAAGCGACTATCGGGAATATTACTTTAGAAGAACGGAACAACCAACTTATTATTAATATTGAGGACAACGGAAACGGGTTTGACAGCACTAAAACACAAGCTGATGGTTTTGGCCTTACCCAAATTAAAGCTCGTGTTAAAAGTTTAAAAGGCAGAATCACAATCAGTTCTAAAATTGATACCGGCACATTGATTTATATCAAATTACATATCCCAAAACGTTAGATTTTCTTTTCCATTTCGATAATTTCCAATTCTTTGATTTGGGCTCCGTCGATAACAAAACGCAACATCGTTCTTACTTGATGAAACCCACTGATACCTGCAGCACCTGGATTCATGTGTAATAAATTCAACGATTTATCAAATTGTACTTTTAAAATGTGCGAATGGCCACAGATGAATAATTTTGGAGGATTGCTTTTAAGTTCACCTCTGATTGCCAGATTGTATTTGCCGGGATAACCTCCAATGTGAGTGATTAATACGTCTACCTCTTCACACCAAAACCGGTTGTTCAACGGAAATTCCATGCGGGCTTTATCATCATCAATGTTGCCAAAAACTGCCCGTAGTGGTTTTAGCTTTTTGATTTCATCAGTAACGGTTAAATTACCAATGTCGCCGGCATGCCAAACCTCATCAGCTAAAAGAATATACTTTAGTATCTTTTCATCGAGGAAACTATGGGTGTCTGATAGAAGCAGAATCTTTTTCAATTTTGTATTTTTGTAATAAAGGGACGAAGATACAAAGTGAAAAGTATTCCATTCCCTTTTGGTTCTAAAATCTTAACTCCTTTTTACTTGTGGCCGCAAGTTTAACTTAAAATTATACCCCTTGTAAATTTGTCACAAATTCAATTCAATTATCTTTGCTACCAGAATTATGAGGTATTTTATCAAATTAGCATACAACGGAACAAATTACCACGGTTGGCAATCGCAACCTAATGCTTCCTCTGTTCAAGAAACATTGGAAAAAGCACTTTCTCTATTGTTAAAAAGCAAAATTGAAATCGTTGGAGCAGGAAGAACCGATACGGGTGTTCATGCGAAAGAAATGTATGCTCATTTTGATTATCCGGAGCCTCTTGATGCTGCTTTTTGGATTACAAAACTGAATTCTTATTTGCCAAAGGATATCGTTATCTATGCTATTATTCCTGTTGCCGATGAAGCTCATGCTCGGTTTGATGCCTCCAGCAGAACCTATCAGTACCACATCAATACATTCAAGAATGCTTTTTCGTTTGAACAAAGTTGGTACCATCATTATCCTTTGGATCTTTCTAAAATGAATGAAGCGGCCCTTATTTTAATGGAATATACAGATTTTGAATGTTTTTCTAAAGCGAATACCGATGTGATTACATTTAATTGTAAAATAACACAGGCTTTTTGGCAACAAAACGGAAATCAAGTAGTGTTTACCATTACGGCTGACCGTTTTTTACGGAATATGGTTCGAGCTATCGTTGGCACTATGATAAATATTGGAAAAGAGAAGATAGCCGTAGCTCATTTGAGAAAAATAATTGAAAGTAAAAATCGAAATGAAGCCGGATTTTCGGTGCCGGCACATGGATTATATTTAACCCACATTGCCTACCCCTTTTTACACGAATGAAAGCCTTCGATACTAAATTATTCAAACGGATTTTGTTCTATACCAAACCCTATCAATGGCGGTTTAACGGCGTAGTGATTTGGGCTGTATCGCTTTCAATTTTCGCAGCTCTTCGCCCCTATTTGTTGAAGGAAACTGTGGATAATTACATTAAAACAAACGATGGGCAAGGCTTGTTATTTTACATCATGTTGATGGGAACAATACTATTGATGGAGGTTTTATCGCAATTTTACTTTGTTTATTGGGCGAACTGGCTAGGTCAAGATATCGTGAAAGACATTCGGATTAAGCTTTTTGACCACATGCTTCGTTTTAAGATGAAATATTATGACAATTCCCCCGTGGGCCAACTGGTTACTCGGTCTGTTTCGGATATTGAGGCGATTGCCCGTATCTTCAGTCAAGGATTATTCATGATTATCAGTGATTTGATAAAGATGGTTGTTGTTTTGATTTTCATGTTCTTCATGAACTGGAAGTTAACCTGGATTGTGATTTTAGCCATGCCTATTTTACTTTATGCTACCCGAATTTTTCAATTGAAGATGAAGGTTGCTTTTGAAGAAGTTAGAACTCAGGTGGCCAACCTGAATACTTTTGTGCAGGAACGCGTGACCGGAATGAAGATTGTTCAACTTTTTACCCGTGAAGATATCGAATTTGAAAAGTTTAAAGTGATAAACGACAAACACAACAAAGCTTGGATCAAAACGGTTTGGTATAACTCTATCTTCTTCCCTATTGCTGATATCATTTCGTCGTTCACGTTGGGTTTTATTGTATGGTATGGCGGAATTGGTATTATTGGCGGTGACTCAGTAACAACTTTTGGTGATTTATTTGCTTATACGATGTTGATTACAATGCTTTTTAATCCCTTGCGTCAAATTGCAGATAAGTTTAATGAGTTACAGATGGGAATGATTGCGGCCAATCGGGTGTTTGCCATACTTGATATTGAAGACCAAGTACAACAGAACGGAACCGTTATCGCTCCTCATTTCAAAGGAGAATTATCGTTTAAAGATGTTCATTTTGGCTATATTGAAGGAGAAGATGTGATTAAAGGTATCTATTTAGAAGTTAATCCCGGCGAGACCATCGCCATAGTTGGTTCAACCGGAGCAGGAAAATCAACCATAATTAATTTATTAAATCGATTTTATGAAGTTAAACAAGGTAAAATCAGTATAGACGGGCAAGATATCAAATCGTTTGAACTGGAAAGTCTGCGAAAACAGATTGCTGTGGTGCTGCAAGATGTTTTTTTGTTTGCCGATACGATATTGAATAATATTACTTTAGATAATCCGATGATTACTCGGGAATTGGTGATTGAAGCTGCACAAAAAATAGGCGTTCATGACTTTATTATGAGTTTACCGAACGGTTATGATTATAATGTAAAGGAAAGGGGCGTGATGTTATCATCAGGACAGCGGCAGTTGATTGCTTTTTTACGAGCTTATGTTAGTAATCCTAGTATACTGATTTTAGATGAAGCTACTTCGTCTATCGATACCTATTCTGAAGAATTAATTCAAGCAGCAACATTGAAAATAACCAAAGGAAGAACTTCGATTGTTATTGCTCACCGTTTAGCAACTGTGGTAAATGCAGATAAAATCATTGTGATGGACAAAGGTCACATAGTTGAACAAGGAAAACACGCAGAACTACTTCAAAAAGCGGATGGGTTTTATAAAAACTTGTATGATTCACAGTTTGTAGTAGAGATATAGGTATTGTTGGTAATAGGTTGCAAGTTGTAAGTTCAACCTATTACCAAATATCCCCTTCGAAACTTTCTAAAAAGAGATTAAATCCTTATTTTCGCATTCTATAATTACGAAAATTCAAAATACGATGAAATACGACATTATTGTTTTAGGTAGCGGTCCCGGAGGTTATGTAACAGCCATACGAGCTTCGCAATTAGGCTTTAAAGTAGCCGTGGTAGAGAAAGAAAATCTTGGTGGAGTTTGTTTGAATTGGGGTTGTATTCCTACGAAAGCCCTCTTAAAGTCGGCACAAGTTTTTGAATACCTTAAACATGCTTCTGATTATGGCTTGTCTGTTTCGTCTTTTGATAAAGATTTTGGGGCTGTGATTGCCCGTAGTCGCGGTGTAGCTGACGGCATGAGCAAAGGGGTTCAGTTTTTAATGAAAAAGAACAAAATTGATGTGATTGAAGGTTTTGGAAAAATAAAACCGGGCAAAAAAATTGATGTTAGCGCTGCCGATGGTAAAGTAACTGAATACAGTGCCGATCATATTATCATTGCAACCGGAGCTCGTTCTCGCGAGTTACCTAACTTGCCGCAAGATGGTAAAAAAGTAATTGGTTACCGTCAAGCGATGACGTTACCTGAACAACCTAAAAAAATGATTGTAGTAGGTTCCGGTGCTATTGGTGTTGAATTTGCGAGTTTTTATAATTCGATGGGAACTGAAGTAACTATAGTTGAGTTCATGCCTACTATTGTTCCCGTGGAAGATGAAGATGTGTCGAAACAATTCGAACGTTCGTTGAAAAAAGCCGGCATTACGATTATGACCAATTCTTCTGTAGAACGAATTGATACGAGTGGAAATGGTGTAAAAGCGTACGTGAAAACATCAAAAGGCGAAGAAGTTCTTGAAGCTGACATCTTATTATCAGCGGTAGGAATTAAAACAAACATTGAAAACATTGGTTTAGAAGAAGTTGGAATTGCTGTTGACCGCGATAAAATTTTAGTAAACGATTATTACCAAACCAATATTCCGGGGTATTATGCCATTGGTGATGTAACTCCGGGGCAAGCGTTAGCTCACGTGGCCTCCGCAGAAGGAATTTTGTGTGTAGAAAAAATTGCCGGTCTTCATGTTGAACCAATTGATTATGGCAATGTTCCTGGCTGTACGTATGCTTCACCAGAAATTGCTTCGGTTGGTTTAACCGAAAAACAAGCCAAAGAAAAAGGATACGAATTAAAAGTAGGTAAATTTCCGTTTACCGCTTCCGGAAAAGCAAAAGCTGCCGGAACTCCGGACGGATTTGTAAAAGTAATTTTTGATGCCAAATACGGTGAATGGTTAGGTTGCCACATGATTGGTGCCGGCGTAACCGATATGATTGCCGAAGCCGTAGTTGCTCGTAAATTAGAAACAACCGGTCACGAAATCTTAAAAGCAATTCACCCTCACCCTACGATGAGTGAAGCAGTAATGGAAGCTGTAGCTGATGCGTATGGCGAAGTGATTCATTTGTAAACAAATACATAAAAAATACAAGAAGCCGTTCAAGATAATTGAGCGGCTTTTAATTTTTAAAAAATTATTATACCAAAAGGAATAATGAAGATAATTTCAGTTAAAATAAAAACCATATAAAACTTTAGAAAAAAAAGTTCCTTCACTTTTTACGTTATAATCTATAGTAAATGTATTCCATTCTGTTATCTATAAAGTCTATAAAACCAAACTTATTGATAATTAAAGATGAATCGCTTCCATCTTAGCCAATTCAAATTCTTCCATAACCGAATCAATAATTTCTTTTACAGGCTTAATATCATGAATTAATCCGGCAATTTGACCAATTTCTAATTCGCCTTCTACTAAATCGCCTTCAAACATACCGCGTTTGGCACGGGCTCGTCCTAATAATTCTTTTAATTCTTCGGGTGTTGGACATTTGGCATACAATTCCTGAATATCATTGTAAAACTTATTTTTGATTAATCGTACAGGAGCCAATTCTTTTAATGTCACTTGGGTATCTCCTTCTTTCGTTTCGAGAATAGTTTGTTTAAAATCATTATGAGCCGAGCTTTCTGTGGAAGCAGCAAAACGACTTCCCATTTGAACACCGTCTGCACCAAGGATCATTACGGAGAGCATGCCACGACCGGTGGCAATTCCGCCTGCGGCAATAAGTGGAATTTGAATTTGTTCTTTCACCATGGGAATCAAGGTCAACGTAGTGGTTTCTTCCCGTCCGTTGTGCCCTCCGGCTTCAAATCCTTCCGCAACTACAGCATCCACCCCAGCCTCTTGTGCTTTCAAGGCAAACTTAGAACTACTGACCACATGAACAACAGTGATTCCTTTTTCTTTTAAAAAAGAAGTCCACGTTTTTGGGTTTCCGGCTGAAGTGAAAATTATTTTTACGCCTTCTTCCACAATAATCGCCATGATTTTCTCGATGTTGGGATACAACATAGGCACATTTACCCCAAACGGTTTTGAGGTGGCTTTTTTACATTTTTGAATGTGTTCTCGCAAAACATCTGGGTACATAGAACCGGCTCCAATTAGACCTAAACCACCGGCATTACTGACAGCACTTGCTAATTTGTATCCGCTGTTCCAAATCATTCCGCCTTGAATAATTGGGTATTGTATGTTAAAAAGTTGAGTAATTTTGTTCATATTAACTACATGCCGGTTTCGTTTTACTTTTTGATTAGTTTACCGCTGAAGGTATTGTTTCCTGCTGTGATTTGATAAAAATAAATTCCGGAAGCCACCTCAGTCACATCTATTGTTTGATAACCTGAAACCGAAAATGTTTTTATTTTTTGACCCAGCACTGAAAATATTTCCATTTGAGCCTTTTCAAACTTATTAGTCAAGACAATTGAAATTTCATCTTGAAACGGATTTGGGTAGACCATAAAAGGAGTTGTTTCAAAATCGTTTACGACTAAAGCATTAATTAAGGCCGCATTGAAATTCGGAATTCCATACCCTAATTGAGCTGTTGGATTTTGGTAAAGATGAGCTGATTCTTTGACCAATTGAATAAGTTCTGCATTGGTTTTAGTTGGTAATGCTTGCCATAAACAGGCTACCATTCCGGCTGTAATTGGTCCGGAGAAAGAAGTTCCGTTTGCATTAGCTATAGTTCCATTTGACGTTGCAACCGTAGATGAAACTCCTTGAGCGTCAACATCGGGTTTTACTCGTCCATCCGAAGAAGGACCAATAGAACTAAACGAAGCATAAACTCCGGAGGCATTCACGGCACCAACCGTTAAGGTATTAATTGCATCTGCAGGTGTAGTAATATATTGCCATGAACTGTTGCCTGAATTTCCGGCGGAGGAGACACAAATCATTCCTCGTGAAAAAGCTAAATCAGCACCCCGAGCAATGAAGGTGGTAATTCCATTCATGTCAGCATACGAATAATTATAAGCCGGATTATCAAAAGTAGAATAGCCCAAAGACGTATTGATGATATCAACACCTAAACTGTCTGCTAATTCTGCAGCTTCCACCCAAAGGGATTCTTCCAAGGGGTTTTCATAGGTGTTGGCTTCGGTTTTAAATAAATAGTAGGCTGCATCGGGAGCAGTACCTACTAACTCAGCTTCTTTAAATCCTCCCATGGTGGAAAGTACCATGGTTCCGTGAGTTCCTCCGTCGTAAACATATTCATCACGGTCGACAAAATCATAACCACCTAAAATGAGATTATTGTCTCGTAAACGTTGAAAAGGTTGTGTGGTGTTGACACCCGGAAAACCATTATCCATTACGGCTATTATTATTCCGTTACCGGTAAAATTTTGTTGGTGAAGTAAATCGCCACCCAACATTTGAACTTGATTAAATGAACCTCCATAAGAAAAATCAACCTGAATATTGAGGTTTTTAGTTACTGTTGCCTTTTTATTAGTGCTTGCCATGCGTCCATTTTGATTCAAGGTTGGATTAGCAAACTGAATTGAACTAACAAACGTTAGAGAAGTTAACGCTTCAATTGCTGCTTGAGTGCCTCTGATGTGCAAACAATTAATCCACTTTGATTGGGCCATAATTGTGATGCCGGGTTGAGCAGCAATTTGTGATATATAGGATTCCTCAATGGGTACATCCAACAAATCCAATGCAATGTTTTGGGTAGTTCTTCTGTCTAAGGCTCTTTGAGAAAGCATTTCCAAGGGGTTTTGCAAAAAGAAATCGGCATCCGGTTTATTGGTAAAATAAACCCAAGCATCTTCTTGCGAAATCCCGGAAAAAGAGCAAAACAATAAAAGTAAAAAGTAGATTTTTTTCATAGCTTTCTGATTATAAGTGTACCAATTTACGAAATTACTCCGGAACCAACTAATTCATCTTTTATATACCAAGCGGCAAATTGTCCGGCAGTGATGGCTGATTGAGGTTCTTCAAATTCCATATAAAGTCCGCTGTCAAATTGATAAATAGTTGCATTTTGAAGAGCTTGACGGTACCTGATTCGAGCTAAAACTTTCATTTTTTCGCCGTTTTTTAAGCGTAAATCCTCGCGAACCCAATGGATATCATTTGGTTCAATTTTTAATGCTTTCCGAAATAAACCCGGATGATTGTGTGCTTGTCCGGTGTAGATTGTATTTGATTCTACATCGGTGGCAATAATAAACAATCCCTCTTTGGTTCCTCCCACATTTAAACCTTTTCGTTGCCCAATTGTGAAATAATGAGCTCCTTGGTGTTTTCCCACGACTTTACCCATGGAAGGCAAATAATGTAACGGCTCTGCTTCAAATTCTAGTTGGTCTTCTGCATCAGCGAAAGAGGGTTGTTCTAGTTTATATATGGGATCATTTACATCTATTTCGATGATATTACCTTCTTTAGGTTGTAATTGTTGTTGCAGGAAATCCGGTAAACGAACTTTTCCGATGAAACATAACCCTTGCGAATCTTTTTTCTCTGCGGTAATTAAATCAAGCTGAGATGCAATTTCACGAACCTGTTTTTTTGTCAGTTCGCCAATAGGAAATAATGAATTAGCCAATTGTTCTTGAGACAATTGACATAAAAAGTAAGATTGATCTTTGTTATCGTCTACTCCGGCAAGCAATTGATAGATTTCTTTTCCGTCTTTTTCGATTATACCTTTTCGACAGTAATGACCCGTTGCAACAAAATCAGCCCCTAAAGAGAAGGCAATTTTCATGAACACATCAAATTTAATTTCGCGATTACAAAGCACATCGGGATTTGGAGTACGGCCGTTTTCGTATTCTTTAAACATATAGTCCACGATACGTTCTTTATATTCTTCACTTAAATCAACAGTTTGAAAAGGAATACCAAGTTTTTCGGCTACCAAAAGAGCATCGTTTGAATCTTCCAACCAAGGACATTCATTGGAAATGGTCACGGAATCATCATGCCAGTTTTTCATAAACAAACCGATGACTTCATAGCCTTGTTCTTTCAACAAGTAGGCTGCTACACTTGAATCTACTCCGCCGGATAAACCAACTATAACTCTTTTCATACGCATTAAAATAGAAGGCAAAGGTATTATTTACACTTATATTTTTTTAATTCTTTAACTTTTCTTTGGTTTGAGGATTTTTACTTTTTGGTCTGGCTCGTTTATGCTCGCTTCGGTTTTCTGTTTTTACTAATTTTCCTTTTTCATAAAATTTCCACTTCCCAACGGATTTACCGTTTTTATATTGACCTGTTGAATATTTATCGCCGGCAGCTTCTCTAAAAATTGCGGGCCCCTCGTATTCATTGTTTTTATAATTTGATTCTTCTAACACCACCCCATTCTCGGCTACTTTTTTATAAGGTCCTTCTTTTAAACCTTCTTTGTAATTTGATTCTTCAGCCAAAAGACCCGTGTTATAAAATACTTTTTTAGTACCGTTAAGTTTTCCCTTTTTATAGTTTTCTATATTCATAATTGTATCCGATTTTAAATGGTAAAATTTCCATTCGCCTTCGTATACTTTGTTGACTAACTTTCCTTCGCTTACCTTAAATTTTCCATTGTAAAAAATGGTGTAACAAGACCCATCATTTGCAGTAAAATCACGAGTTGCAATGATTTTTTTGACTTTTGTGTTGTCATAGAAATTAAAAACACCTATTTCTTTTCCATGCTCAAACTGACCTTCGTATTTTGTGTACTTTGTGTCTTCATACACTCCTTTCCAAGGACCGTGTTTGTTGCCTTTTTCATCCAATTGATTGAACTTTTCCTGAGCAAAAATTGTTGAGCTGATAAAAAAGATAATCATAACTATTTTTTTTGAAAACTGAATAACCATAGACTTAATATTTTTTACTTTATTATAAAACTAAACAAGTTCAAAAATAGTATAACGGAAGCTATATTATGATTGAAAATTCATAAATTTGAAGATATACAATTTACCATTCAAAACTATGAAAAATTTTCTTCTTGTTCTATTTTGCTTTTTGTCCATTCTAATTTATGGCCAAGTAACATTGAGAATTACTACTATTCCCGGAAATACTCCTGCCGGTGCTACTATTTATTTAGCAGGAAATATTAACTCTTGGAATCCTGGTGATAGTAATTCAATTATGCAACCGGATGGATTTGGAGCCTATCAACTCATCATTCCGGAAGGTACCGGAACGGTAGAGTTTAAGTTTACTAGGGGAAGTTGGTCTACCGTGGAAGGAAATGCAAACGGAGGGTATCTGCCAAACAGAACTTTTTCCTTCATAGGTTCTCCACAAACTATAACGCTGTTTATTCAATCTTGGGAAGATCTAACAGGCGTAAATAATAGCACTGCTGCTTCAAATGTTCAGATTCTGAGTCCAAACTTTTATATACCTCAATTGGATCGCAATAGAAGAATTTGGCTATATCTCCCCCCTGATTATTTTTCATCAACCAAAAATTATCCTGTTTTATATATGAAAGACGGACAAAACCTATTTGACAACCTCACTTCTTTCTCAGGCGAATGGCGTGTGGATGAAACATTAAATACCTTATTTGAACAAGGCGATTTTGGAGCTATCGTAGTTGGTATTGATAATGGAGGCAATGAACGATTAAACGAATATTCACCTTGGGTTAACCCAGCCTATGGTGGTGGTCAAGGTGATGAATACATGCATTTTATAGCTGAAACATTGAAGCCCTATATCGACGAAAATTTCAGGACACGGCCTGAACCGGAAATGAATGCTCTAATTGGAAGCTCGATGGGAGCATTAATTTCCACTTATGGTGCCTGTGAATTTCCTAATTCATTTAGAAAAATAGGTTCATTCAGTCCAGCGTATTGGTTCGCTATGCCAGAACTGAATAACTATGTTAGTAGCACTCCAAATTTATTGAATCACCGTATCTATTTTGTAGCCGGACAAAATGAATCCTCATCTATGGTTCAAAACATTACAACTATAAGAACAACAATGCAAAATAATGGTTTGTCATCAGCTAACACGCTTACAAAGATTGATGCTTATGGCACCCATTCTGAAAACTATTGGCGTGGTGAATTTGGTGCAGCTTACCAGTGGTTGTTTATGAATGAAAATTTGTCAATTGTAACAAAGGAAACCAAAAAACCTGTTATCCTTCAAATTTTAAGCGGAAAAATATGGGTAGAAGGATTTGAAGAAAACATTTCGTTTGATTTTTATACAATGACAGGACAAAAAATTGCTTCCATAAACATCTCCAATGGAATAAACATATTACCGGAAACCCTAAAAAAAGGTATTTATATTTTAAAAGCAAAGGAAATGGCTTTGAAAATTGTTGTCAATTAGCTACAATTTTAAAATATTGTTTATTAAATTTTTGTTAAAGTTAAACAATTTATTCATTTTTATTTTTTGCTAAAAATTTTTAAAAAAGCCTATAAAACTTAACTTCTAGGTGTTTTTTAAAGATTTATTTTGTTGCCATTTATTTGTTTTTTGTTGTGTTTTTTAAATTTTAAGTTAAACAATATTAAAAAATATTTTATATATTTGTTATGAACAATTAAATCAATAAATATGAAAAAATTTCAAAAAATTGCTATGATTGCATTACTTGCAATTGGGACTATCGCTTGTGACAGCGATGATGATGCTGCTCCGGCACAACAAACTATTACGGATATTGCCGCTGCAAATCCAGACTTCAGTATTTTAGTTGAGGCTTTAACCATTACAGACCTTGCCGGCGTCTTAGATGCACCCGGATCTTACACAGTTTTTGCACCAACAAATGCTGCTTTTAATGATTTATTAGATGGAGCCGATATTACAGATGTTCCAGAAGCTACTCTAAAAGCTATTTTACTAAACCATGTAATTGGTACAGAAATTAAAAGTAGTGCAATTCCAGCAGCATCTTACCAAAGTACTTTATCACCCTTTAGTTCTGCAGCAAACGCTCCAACGATCAGTATGTTTATTACAAAGTCAGGGGCAACCGTAACAGTAAATGGTGGTGTTGCTAATGATGGTGCAGTTGTTACTACAGCAGATATTGATGCTAGTAATGGTGTTATTCATGTTGTTAATGCAGTTATTGGTATACCAACAATTGTAAACCATGCGATTGCCAACCCAGCTTTCACAACTGTAACAGGACTATTAGTTGACCAAGGTCTTGCAGGTACGTTAGACGGAACTGCAGGTGCTCCTTTTACTGTGTTTGCTCCAATAAATGATGCCTTTACTCCAGCAGTTTTAGGAATCTACGGTAGTTTGAGTTCTACAAATAAAACAAATGTTTTATTATACCATGTTGTAGGTGGTGCAAACGTTCGTTCAAATGCAATTCCAACTGGAAATATTCCAACACTTTTCTTACCTCAAACATTTAGTATTACCGGAACTTCTATTAACGATGCTGGTTCAACTGTTAACAAGAACATCATTGTTACAGACGTGCAATGTTCGAATGGAATAGTGCACGCTATTGATGGAGTTTTATTGCCAACTTTTCCATAATATCAAAATTTGCTATGAATTTGAAAGCCTCGCATTTGCGGGGCTTTTCTAATTATGGTAACTTTATATAAATCAAAACTACTAGCAACTGTTTTCTCGCCAAGTCTCATAAAGCGTAGGATTCAAGGTTTTTTGAACACAGATTATAATAATTTTAAAATTATTATAACGTATTTGGGTAGATATAATTTAGTAAAAATGGAATGCAGATGCAATGGATTAGCTTCGCTAAAAGCGAACTAGGGAGGATTAAGATGCATTACGTTTTTTAACCGCAGAAAGTCTAAAAGTTTACAGCCCGCTTTGTGACGCAGAATTTTTGCAAAAAAAGTAGTAACTAATCAGATTAAATATTTTATTAAAAAATACACTTTGCTTTGTTACTTAATTAACAAATCCTAACGCAGACAGTTGATTAAATACAAAAAAAGCCTCACAACTGCAAGGCCTTTTTAGAAAATACTAGAAATTATTTCTTTTTATTCAAGGCTTTTTGCTTCTCAGCCTCTTCCATCATTTCCTGCATTTTACGTTGGAAACGATTCATTGTTTTCGGTTTCGTTTTATTTTCTTGAATTTGAGCATGAATTTTATTCTCATCTATAATGTAGTTTTTTATGACTAACATAATTCCAATGGTGATGGCATTCGATACAAAATAATATAAACTCAAACCGGAAGCGAAATTATTAAAGAAGAACAACATCATTAAAGGTGAAATATAAATCATGATTTTCATGATTTTACCCATATCTGGCATACCTTCTTGTGGTGGAGCACTCATTACCTGATCTCCAGTTGTCATTTTCAT
>NZ_JBIKJL010000031.1:0-29933 GCF_044361015.1 Flavobacterium sp. | reverse complement strand
AATTATTAAAGAAGAACAACATCATTAAAGGTGAAATATAAATCATGATTTTCATGATTTTACCCATATCTGGCATACCTTCTTGTGGTGGAGCACTCATTACCTGATCTCCAGTTGTCATTTTCATGTAGAAGAAAATAGCGATGGAAGCTAAAATCGGGAACAAACTCACATGATTTCCATAGAAAGGAATGTAAAACGGTAAATTAATAACCGAATCAAAAGACGATAAATCATCTGCCCACAAGAAACTTTTTTGTCTCAAATCAATTGCCGATGGAAAGAAACTAAATAAGGCATAGAAAACCGGAATTTGCATTACCGCAGGCAAACAACCTGCCATGGGATTTACTCCTGCTTTGGAATACAATTTCATGGTTTCCTGTTGTTTTTTCATTGGATCTTTTGCAAATTTGGTAGTCAGTTCCTGAATTTCAGGACGCAAAACTTTCATCTTAGCTTGAGACAGATAGGATTTATATGTGAACGGCGACATCACGATTCTCACCAAAATAGTTAAAACAATAATGGCAATTCCGAAAGGTAAAAAACCGATTAATAAGTCAAACGTTGGAATAAAAATATAACGGTTTATCCAACCAAACATTCCCCAACCTAATGGAACGATTTCATCAAGATTTTTATCGTAATCATTCAGTATATGATAATCTGCCGGTCCGTAATACCAATTCATGTTATAGTTCACTTCCCCATTTTTAAAGGCCAACGGAACAGTCGCTTTGAATTGTTTGGTGAATAAAGTATCTTTTTCTTCGTCTTTCACTAAATTTTCAGAAACAACAATTGCTTTTTCAAAAGCTGTATCGGTCATCAAAACAGAAGTAAAAAAATGTTGTTTGAAAGCAATATAGGTAACCTCAACAGGTTCATCAGAGGTTGATTCTCCTTGTCCTAAATAATCATCTTTACCTCCCTCATATTCAAAAATAAGTTCAGTGTACCGGTTTTCATATGATACACTTTTTTCATTTCGATAGGTTTTGATACTCCAATCCAAATTCAATGGATTAGATGTATTTAAAACCGTATTTAGACCTTGAGAACGTATAGCAAAATCAAGCATATAATTGTTTGGCTTCAACACATAACGATACTCTAAATATTGTGCATTTCCGGCTTTTAATCGAAGCGTCAAAACTTGATTAGTTCCTTCTTTGGTTAAAACCGGTTCAAAAAATAAGTCTTTTGTGTTTAAAGTACGGTTATCGGTTGTTTTTAATTCAATATTAAAATTGGCATTCCCATCTTTAATAAGTTGAACTTTTTTTCCGGAACCCTTCGTGAATTGCTCAAACTGTTTTATTTCTGCTTCAACAATATATCCTCCTATGTTGGCAATTTTTAAACGTACCAATTCGTTCTCAATAGTTGTAAAAGCAGCTTTTGCAGAAGGAAGTGTGGCAGAATATGCAAAAGAACCTAAACTACTTTTTAATTGAGCCACCTGAATAGAATCAGAGACCGGTTTTTGAATGTCAGGTTCAGTGTTAGAAACTACTTTTGTTGGTGTTGGATTTACCTTGGCTTCTACTTGTTCTTGTTGAGCTTTTTTAACTTGTGCTGCAGCTTCTTTTTGTTGGCTGTTGTACATTACCCAAATTAGGATTACGAATATTAATCCGAATCCAATGATGGAGTTAACGTCTAATTTTTTTTCTTCCATTTAAATTAATTGTTTCTAGTTCAATGTTTCAAATTAGTTTGAAACTGCTTTATGCTTAACCGCAGCTTTTACAAATCTAACAAAAATTGGATGTGGGTTTGCTACTGTACTTTTATATTCCGGATGGTATTGAACTCCAATAAAAAAAGGATGGTTTTCGATTTCAACAATCTCAACTAAACCGGTTTCCGGATTGATACCGCTTGCTTTTAATCCAGCGTTTTCTAACTGTTCACGATAACCACTATTATATTCATAACGATGACGATGACGTTCTGCTATTTGGCTTATGCCATAAATTTTGTGAGCCAATGAATTAGGTTCCAAGTTGCATTTCCAACTTCCTAATCGCATCGTTCCGCCTTTATCAATAATAGTTTTTTGTTCTTCCATCAAATCTATCACCGGATGTGGCGTTTGTGAATTCATTTCGGTTGAATTGGCATCAGCATATCCCAAAACCGTTCGAGCATATTCTATTACGGCCATCTGCATTCCTAAACAAATTCCGAAAAACGGAACATTTTGCTCACGAGCGTAGCGAACCGTTTCAATTTTTCCTTCAATTCCACGTTCACCGAATCCGGGAGCGACTAAAATACCGTCAAAATCTTTCAATTTTTCGGACACATTTGATTTATCAATATATTCTGAATGAACACTCACAATATTTACCTTCGTTTCATTTGCTGCCCCTGCATGAATAAAAGCTTCTAAAATTGACTTGTAAGAATCTTGTAATTCTACATATTTCCCAACTAAACCGATGGTTACTGTATGTTTTGGATTTTTAAATTTGTATAAAAATTCATTCCACTGCTTCAAATCCGGAGCCGATTTTTCAGGTAAATTAAGCTTTTTCAACGCTGCTTTATCCAAACCTTCTTCTAACATCAAATTGGGAACATCATAAATGGTTGAGGCATCAATGGATTGAATAACCGCTTCTCGTTTTACATTACAAAATAGAGCTAACTTTTGACGTAACTCATCTGATAATTCATGTTCGGTACGACAAACTAAAATATCGGCTTGAATCCCACTTTCCATCAATGTCTTGACGGAATGTTGTGTTGGTTTTGTTTTCAATTCACCCGCAGCGGCCAAATAGGGTATCAAGGTTAGATGAATCACAATAGCGTTCTCATCTCCTAATTCCCATAACAATTGACGCACTGATTCAATGTAGGGTAATGATTCGATATCACCCACTGTCCCACCAATCTCAGTAATTACAATATCAAAATCACCTGTATTACCTAACAACTGCATGCGTTCTTTAATTTCGTTGGTAATGTGGGGAACCACTTGTACTGTTTTACCTAAAAATTCACCTCTTCGCTCCTTTTCAATTACAGAAAGATAAACTCTTCCGGTAGTTACATTATTTGCCTGCGAAGTCGGTACGTTTAAAAAACGTTCGTAATGACCTAAATCCAAATCGGTTTCTGCACCATCATCAGTAACATAACATTCTCCGTGTTCATAGGGATTTAACGTTCCGGGGTCTACATTGATGTAAGGGTCAAACTTTTGAATTGTGGTTCGATATCCTCTTGCCTGCAGCAATTTTGCCAACGAAGCCGCAATAATTCCTTTTCCCAAGGAAGAAGTCACGCCACCGGTAACAAAAATATACTTTGTTTGATTCATTGTATTGTTGTTTGTAGTTGTAGTTGTGTGTGTAAATTGAAATCGTTTACCTCAATTTAAAACGGGGCAAAAATACGATTATAATTTATCAAATTGAAAATTAATCGCAGTGAAAAATAAATTTTTAGAAGATAAAATGCAAAGTTAAACTATGGTTTTGGAAATTTTTTACGAATGGTTCGAACAATTTCTTCTAATCCATTCAATTTGAGCTCATAAATCAATTGCAATTGTTCTCCTAATGTTCCTTTTGGAAAACCTTTTGTGTGATACCAAACAACATAATATTCCGGAAGGTCAATCAAATAATAACCTTCATACTTACCGAAAGGCATTTTAGTATAGGCTAATTTAATAAGAATTTTTTGTTGGTCGTCCATCAATAATGTATTTTTACAGTTGTTGGTTATAGGATATCAGCTCTCTATTAACAGACAACAGATAATTATTTCCAATTAAAGGTAATTTCTTTTTCTATATCAGGATGTAAACTTAATAGAACGGGACAAGTCATGGCTGCTCTTTCTAAAATGATTTTTGTTTTATCATCAGGTGCAATTGTCATGTTAAAAACAACTACAATTTTGGCAATTTTTCTTGGTTCTGCTTGCATGATCTTTGTAACTTCGGCTGTAGAACCCGATAAATCAACGTTTAAATCTTTTGATTTTATTCCCATGATAGAAATCATACAAGTAGCTAATGAGTTGGCTACTAAATCCGTTGGCGAAAAAGCTTCTCCTTTTCCGTGATTATCTTTGGGAGCATCTGATAAAATTGCTGTTCCCGATTGAATATGAATGGAAGATGTTCTTAATTCTCCTATATATGTTACTTTAGAAGTCATTATTCTGCTGTTTTTACAGTTAAATCTTCGTCGTAATACATTATGTAAACGCCTTTGTTTGTATAACCCGATGCTAATTTCTTCTCGTAATCAAATTTATTTTCAACCCCTTCAGTAGCTGTATTTTGTATGGTTTGTTCAAAACTTTGGGTTTGAGACAAACGCAACATTGTATCAAAAACTACATCAAAACCACGAATAGCATATTGATTTGGATTTACATTATTAATTTTTTTATAATTACTCGCAAAACGAATCGATTCAGGCGTTTCTTGGTATTTTGTTAAAGATGGAAAAATGATTTTTTGATTTACAATTTTTTGAAATACTTCGTCTGATTCAAAAGTACTATTAATATCCAGCACAACCAATTCTACATTGAAACCATTAGTACGAGCTTTATTGCATTGAGATAAAGCACTAAATATCATTCCGGTGCTTGCTGTTTCTAAAATAAAATAGTTAGTTTTATTACTTACCAATCTAGGGGTAATACTATCAGCAATGACAGTGCCTTTTTCATTAAGTGGAGCAATAAAAACATCGCGGTGACTGACTTCAATATATTGTTTTGAAGCCAATTTCTTTTTATCAATCAATGCAATCATATTTCCATTTTTTGCTCTTATAAAATCAAACATGGTATTTTTTACCAAATCACTGGAAGGCATCGATTGGAATAAATTTGAGTATGATTTTGAAGTTTCTCTTAAAGGAGAAATAACCGGTACGTTACTCGCGTTTAAAAGTTCGGCGGTTTGTTCTACATATTGTGGGTAGAATGGTCCAATGACTGCATCGGCATTTTCCAGGTTATTACTTCGGATAATTGATGAAATAGCCGAAGAACTTTTTGTTTCCTTAGAATCGATTATTTTCACATTGAATTTTAATCCTAATCGTTTTACCGAATCAATAGCCATCAAAGCCCCTGAATAAAAGTCTAGTGTCATATTCAAAAACCCATCTCGTTTCAATCGATCCTGAGTAGAAAATATCGTATCACTTTCAATTGTCGAAATATTAAAAGGAAGTAATAATACCAATTCTTTCCTTCTTGAATTAGAAATTGACTTGGTTAAATCTTTAATTTCATTATTTTCTCCACTGTTTAAAGAAACATTAGCAGGAACTTTTATAACCATGCCTTCACTTACGCCTTCTTTTAATTCAGGATTTAAAACGATTAATTCGTCCTGACTCATTCTAAACATTTTAGATAATCCAAATAGTGTTTCTTTTGGTTTAACTTCATATGTTAGATAATTAACTGCTTTTGGTTTGGGATCTACTTTAGTTCCATTATCATTTTTAGCAATTTTTCCGTTACTAATAATTAACTGTTGGCCAATAGATAACCCACTTTTGACAGCCGGATTCAACGTTTCTAAAATTTCAACCGTTGTATTATATTGTTTAGCTATGCTGTAAAGCGTTTCTTTAGCTTGTACCTCATGAAAAAGAACTTGTTTCTGATTAATTTCAGCAACGGGGGCTTTTTCTTTTTGAGGTTTCAGTTGAATTAGTTGACCTATTTTTACTCCTTCTTTGACTTCAGGGTTTAATTTCTCTAACTCTTCAACTGACATATTATATTGCTTAGCAATTCCGAAAAGAGTTTCTTTCGGTTGCACTTCATGTGTTTTAGAGATAGTTGTTTGATTTGTTACCAATAAAGTAGAAGGAATCAACAAGATGGCATTTTCTTGAATACCGTTTTGTGCATCTGGATTTAAACGATAAATATCGTATGGAGTAACTTTATATTTTTGAGCAATTTGAGTAATCGTTTCTCCTTTTTGAACCGTATGTTTTTTATAATTTGTAGGTTGTGCAAAAAGTAAATTTATGGCACACAAAAAAATAAAAGTAATTTTAAATACTGAATTCATAGTTATAGGTTCTGCTTTTTAAAACGCAGTTAATTGACTTTAATTGTTAGAACTTGCCCAGCCTGCAAACCGTTTTTTAATGCCTTTTCATTTTGATTGATGATATCATCAACAGTAACATTATATTTTTTTGCTAAACTGTATAACGTTTCTTTTGGAGCAACTTTGTGCGTAATTATTTCCCCTGTTTTATATTTATTTTGTTCTGCAGGAGTTTTTTCTATTTTCGAAACAACTTCAACAGCTTTCTCTTTATTACCAACAATTGTGCCATCGGGAATTTTCAATTTTTGACCGGCTTGCAAACTGTTTTTCATTAAAATAGTATTGGTGTTTTTAATTTCATCTACCGTTACATTATACTTCTTAGATAATCCGTATAATGTTTCCCCTTTTTGAACAGTATGATATCCTCGATTGGTGACTTTTGTAGAAATAGGAACTATTGCAATTGACTGCTCAGTGGACTTTACCGGTATAATTTCGGCAGAAAAAGATTCGGGATTTGCTTCATAATTTTCTATGTTAATTTCAATTTCTGATGGTTTTTGAGGTGCATAGAATTGTAAAACCATGTCTTCTTTAATTCCATCAATAGCAAAACGATTGGCCCGATAAATTTCAGCTGGGTCAACTCCATACTTTTTAGAAATGTCTAATACAGTTTCACCCGATGCAACTTTATGATTAATTGCATTCATCCCTGGTTTAATGGCGATTTGTGAAAAAGTGATTTGGGTGGCTAGCAAAAAAATTGCAAAAAACAAAAACTTTTTCATTTTAAAATTACTTAAATTATTCCCACTCAATTGTTGCCGGTGGTTTTGAACTGATATCATAGACCACCCGATTAACGCCTTTAACTTTATTTATAATTTCATTTGAAATTTTCATTAAGAAATCATAAGGCAAATGTACCCAATCTGCAGTCATTCCATCAGTCGACTCAACGGCTCTTAGGGCAACTACTTTTTCATAAGTACGTTCATCACCCATTACCCCTACACTATTTACAGGAAGCAATATGGCTCCGGCTTGCCAAACTTTATCATAAAGGCCGTGGGATTTTAAACCTTCAATAAAAATGGCATCAACTTCCTGCAATATACGAACTTTTTCTTTTGTGATATCACCTAAAATTCTGATGGATAATCCTGGCCCAGGAAAAGGGTGTCTTCCTAATAATTCTGGATCAATTCGTAATGTAGCTCCTACTCTTCGCACTTCATCTTTAAAGAGCATTCGAAGCGGTTCAACAATTTTTAACTTCATAAAATCAGGCAATCCTCCCACATTATGATGCGATTTTATTGTTGCCGAAGGTCCTTTTACGGAAACCGATTCAATAACATCAGGATATATGGTTCCTTGTGCAAGCCATTTCACCTCCTCAATTCGGTGAGCTTCATCATCAAAAACTTCTATAAAAACGCGACCAATGGTTTTTCTTTTTAATTCAGGCTCCTCGATTCCTGCTAATTGATCTAAGAAACGGTCAGCAGCATCTACTCCTTTTACGTTTAAACCCATTCCTTTGTATTGGTCTAATACACTTTGGAATTCATTTTTTCTTAACAAACCGTTATTCACAAAAATACAATAGAGATTTTTCCCAATGGCTTTGTGTAATAAAACAGCTGCTACGGTGGAATCTACTCCACCGGAAAGTCCTAAAACAACTTTATCGTCTTTTATTTTATCTTGCAATTCAGCAACTATTTCTTCCACAAATGAATTGGGTGTGAAATTTTGCGGAACTTCTGCAATTCTGACCAAGAAATTTTCTAACATTTGTTTTCCATCTGTAGAATGATAAACTTCCGGATGAAACTGAATCGCATAGGTTTTTTCGCCTTCTATTCGATACGCTGCATTTTCAACATCTTTTGTACTGGCTAAACAAACTCCGTTAGATGGCAATTTTTTTATGGTATCACTGTGGCTCATCCAAACTTGGCTATTGAGAGCCACTTCTTCGAAAAAAGGATCGTGATCATCTACAAAACTCAAGTTAGCTCTGCCATATTCACGAGTATTAGAAGGAGCTACTTCACCTCCATCAAAATGAGCTAAATATTGTGCACCGTAACAAACGGCTAATAATGGTATTTTACCACGAATTTGGGACAAATCAGGATGGGGAGCATCGTCAGCTCTTACGGAAAAAGGACTTCCTGATAGAATTGTCGCTTTAAAACTAGACAAATCTTCAGGGACATGATTGTAAGGAAAAATTTCGCAGAATATGTTTAATTCCCGAACTCTTCTCGCAATAAGTTGTGTGTATTGCGAACCGAAATCTAATATAAGTACGTTGTGTTGCATGGACAAAAATAGGGATATTCTTGGAAAGTGAAAAACAGAAAAGAGGTTAAATTTAATATAAATTCAATCCCTCATTTTTTTTGCATAGTGATTACTTAAATTCCTATTTCAATTTGGAAACGTACATACCAATTATTTTTAACATCTCCGTTGAAATAATACAGTTCATCATAAGTAACTTCTGTTTGAAGTTTAAAGGCATGCTCCCAGATATATTTAGTTAATCCTAGGGTATACACTTTAGAATTTGGAGTATATATAAAAATATCATCGTTTACTTTTTGATTAGAATACCTGCCAATAACTTCAAGGTTCTTTAAAAAAATATAACTTAATTGATAATCCATGCCATGACCAACATAAACATAATTAAATTGTGTTGCATCATCGGGATTAACAGCAATTGGATCGTTTGAAGTTCTGTTCATATAAGCAGACATGAATGCCCAACCGTTGTATTTCACCATTGCATCAACAAAAACAGATTCCATGGTTTTCTTTTCATACAATTCAGCCCCTAATTGTCCTTGTGTCAATCGAGCTTTTACATTTCTGTGAAAGACACCGGAAAGCAATAATTTAGGTTTTGGTTCTCTAACTATGTCACCTTCAAAATTAGTTCCGTCATTTGTAAATGCCCCTAATGGAAATAATTCAACTTTACCTGTTAAGGCAAAACCATCGTCAGGGGTTTTAGTCACATTTCGACCATTACCGGTACTTACTGCTGTTTTTAAGTTATATGAAAATTTATCTTTCTTTTCATTTAAGAAAAAACCTTGCCAACCAAAATCACGATCAATATTAAATCGAACATTGTTTATTGATCGATCTGTTAATTCTAAAGCTCCTGAGGAATTAACACGCTGCCTGTTTCCCGGCAATTTAGTTTGACCAAAAGCAATACTCCAATGCTTATTAGGTCTGTAAAATAATATTGCATCCCTAATAATATTAATATTCTCTCCTTCTTCAATAGGTCCAACATCTCCCGGAGCAAAGGACAATTGAATAGCATATAAAAATTTCGGGCTTCCCACATAACCATCAAAACGTAGACGTAGACGGCGAATTTGGCCTTCATACGCTTCATCTCCCTCATCATCTTGCAGGTAAGTCATTCTGTTTTGCATTCTAAACCGAATGTTAAATTGAAAAATACTGTCCGGTGAAGTAAGTCCTAAACCTCTACCATAATTGTAATAAGGTAACGAAGCTAATTTAATATCGTTATCTTTTGTGCTGAATTTTATATCCTGAGCGAAAGAACTCATGGATATAAAAAAAACAATTAGTAGTAAAAATTTTTTCATAAAATATAGTTGTTTGAAGGACAAAAGTAATTTAATTTTTATAATGCAAAAGTTTTGTTATTGGATTGTTACCTTTGTTAAAAACATAAAAATGTCAAATATATATTTAGGGTATCATTTCACCGTAGAACCAAAAGAATTAGGTTGTGAAATTTTAGTTGCCGAACTTGGCGAAAAACCTTTTGAAAGCTTTTTAGAAACTGAATTTGGCGTAACTGCCTATGTACAAAAAGACCTTTGGAATCCAACAATTTTAGATGATATCTACCTATTGAGTTCACCGGAATTTACAATTTCCTATACAGTGGAAGAAATTGAGCAAGTGAATTGGAACGAAGAATGGGAAAAGAATTTTGACCCAATTGATGTGGATGGAAAATGCCACGTAAGAGCACCGTTTCATCCGAAAACTGACGCTAAATTTGATATTGTAATTGAGCCTAAAATGAGTTTTGGAACCGGTCATCATGAAACAACTCACATGATGATTCAACATTTGCTGGAAACGGATTTAGTAAATAAAAAAACACTCGATATGGGTTGCGGAACTGCTATTTTAGCCATTCTAGCTGAAATAAAAGGAGCAAAACCTATTGATGCCATTGATATTGACAATTGGTGTTATATAAATTCTATTGAAAATGAAAAGCGGAATAACTGTTCTCATATATCCGTTTTTGAAGGAGATGCCACCTTATTGAAGGGTAAAAAATATGATGTAATTATTGCTAATATCAATCGAAACATACTTTTAAATGATATTCCTATTTATGTCAGTTGTTTAAATGATAAAGGTTTATTATTTTTGAGTGGTTTTTATAACGAAGATATTCAGGCAATTGATGCATGCTGTTCGGAGTTAAATTTAAAATTAGAAAAAACCATTGAGCGAAATAATTGGGTTAGTTTAAAGTATAGTTTGGAGATTGGAGTGAGGAGATTGGAGTGAGGAGATGCACTTTGTCATTCCAAACTTGTTTCGTAATCTAATTAGATAGTTTAAGAGAAGCTGAAACAAGTTCAGCTTGACAAGACATTGGGTTTTTGATTTTTGAATTTGATTTTTGTAATAAATTTTTGAAATAAATGAGTACGATTGAAAAAGTAAAAGAGGAAGTATTAGTTGAAGAACTAATTGGTATAAATAATGAGATTCTTTTGTATAATGATGATGTAAACACTTTTGATCATGTAATAGACACCTTGATTCGTGTTTGCAATCATACTAGTGAACAAGCGGAACAATGTGCCATATTAGTTCATTATAAAGGAAAATGCACGGTTAAAACCGGTGCATTTGACGAATTAAAACCGCAATGTACCCAATTGTTAGAAGCGGGTTTAAGTGCCGAGATAATTTAATCTTTATTTTTTGTTTGGAACAATACGGAAAAATACTAGTTATCGCTATGCCAATTTTTCTTTTACTCATCGTAATTGAAAAAATATATGGTTATTCAAGGGGTAATGATACGGCTCCACTCATGGATACTGTCTCAAGTTTAAATTCCGGAATTACCAATTCAGTAAAAGATGTTTTAGGAATTAGTGTTTCCATACTTTCCTATGAATGGATGGTTTCAAATCTCGCATTATTAACTATTAAAAATTCGGTTATAATTTATATTATTGCCTTTTTCGTGATTGATTTTTATGGTTATTGGACACACCGTTGGGCACATCAAATCAACATATTCTGGAATAAACATGCCATTCACCACAGTAGTGAAGAGTTTAATTTATCCTGTGCTTTGCGACAATCCATTTCTTCTTTTGTCAATTTATTTACCTTTTTATTACTTCCGGCAGCCATTTTAGGGGTGCCTTCCATGGTGATTTCTATAGTTCTTCCTTTACATTTGTTTCTACAATTTTGGTATCATACCAGACATATCGGGAAGTTAGGGATATTGGAAAAAGTAATTGTCACACCATCCCATCATCGGGTACATCATGCAATAAACAAAGAATATTTAGATAAAAATCATGGCCAAATATTTATTTTTTGGGATAAATGGTTTGGAACTTTTCAGGAAGAATTAGAAGCTGTTCCTTCGGTGTATGGAATTACCAGGCCGGCACAAACTTGGAATCCAATCAAAATCAACTTTCAACACCTTTGGTTACTTTGTAAAGATGCTTGGCATGCCAAAAGTTGGAAAGACAAATTAAGAATATGGTTCATGCCTACAGGTTGGAGACCGGAAGGGTTTGAAGAAAAATATCCTGTTGAGAAAATTGAGGATGTTTATAATTTTGAAAAATACAATCCTACTCATTCTATAAAATTAAGGAATTGGTCAATTATTCAACTGTTTATTACTTTGGGTTTTGTGAGTTATATGTTTTCAAATATTGCTACAATACCTTTACCAAATTTGTTTTTGTATGGTGCTTTTATTTTTCTGACAATTTACAGCACAACTGAATTAATGGACACCAACCCGAATGGAATGTTTTGGGAAGGTTTCAGAATTTTATTTGGAATTGGCATCATCATTTATTACCAAGATTGGTTCGGGCTTCTAGCTATTTCTGAATGGAGCAATTATATTTTGATGATTTATTTTTTTATTTCTTTTTTCATCACACTCTATTTTGTAAAAAATGAATTTCCTGATGACTATTCGACGCAATATTCCAAATAAATGACTAAAAAAACAGTACTTATTGTCTTTATAATTTTCTCACTTCTTTATTTAGGTCTCATTTTAATTGAATTTGAAAGTATTACGTGGTGGTTAAAACCTTTTATAATTCCATTACTCTATATTTCCGTTTTTCTTTCAGGGAAAATGGAGTTTAAGCCTTTATTAATAAGTGCCTTATTTTTTTCTTGGGTTGGAGATGTTGTATTATTATTTGCTAATCATGGTGTGATTTATTTCATTATAGGTTTAGTTTCCTTTTTAATTGCTCACCTATTTTATATTGTCTTATTTTCGAAACTACAAAAAGTAAACACTATAAAATACAAACGTTTTATTCCCCTTGTTTTACTTTATTTATTTGGACTCTTATATTTTCTTTGGGAAAAATTAGGGGGAATGAAAATTCCGGTAATTATATATGCTTTAGTAATTTCTACAATGCTGTTAGTAGCAATAAAAGGATATTTTACTTGGAATTCAAAATCCGGAAAATTACTATTAATAGGAGCTGTATTTTTTGTTCTCTCTGACAGTATTTTAGCGATTAATAAATTTTACGTGCCTATTTATTTGAGTTCTTTTTGGATTATGAGTACCTATATTACTGCTCAATTTCTAATCGTAAAAGGAGTTTTGAATTTGAACTCTAGGCAATAAAAAAAGGCTCAAATTTAGAGCCTCTTTAAACAAATTGAAATTTTATTATCTACCGAATACGGTTATATAACTGACTGTTTCTGCTCCTTCAACCACAGTGACTTTAATTTTTAAAGTTGAACTGTTTAAGGTTATAATAGTTGCGTTAACAGTTTCACCACTTATTGTTAAAGTCAAACTGTTATCACTTTTTAGATAAGTCCCCATAGACAAATCAGATTCACAACCGGCACCTTCATTAAAATAATTTTCATTTTTAACTACGCCTTCGGCAGTAAACTCAAAATAATCTTGGTTGCAACCGGTCGTGTGTTGATACGGTTCTAAAACTTCTTGGCCACCTTCTACTGCGAAACCTTCTTGAGAGAAAATCCATTTGCCTACAATCGATGTATTTTCATCATCACTACAAGAACTGGTTGTTAATCCTAAACTAAGTAAGGCAATAAAGAAAATTGCAATTTTTTTCATTTTAATGTGTTTTTAAATTAATGATGTTAAATAACTTAAAATTTTTTATTATAAATCAATTTTTCCTATTGCACAACTTACATAGGATTTTGCTTTGTTGCCAAAATTGTTAGATTCGCCTTCTTCCGGATAACCTAAACTATTTAAAGTTGATTTAATAGTCTCAATGATACCTTCATTTTCATAACTTATTTCCACCAAGCTTTTTTCAACAACCACTTCTACATTAGAAACAGATTCAATGGTATGTAATTTTTTTGAAATTGTATTGGCACATCCTTCACATTTCAAATTTTGAACTTTTATCGTTGTTTTCATGACTTATTATTTTATGCAAATTTACTCATTTTAATAGAAAAATATTCTAAAAACAGTGAATAACATTTGAATTATATTGGATTAAGTTACACATGAAAAAATTAATTAGTTATAAAAACTTGTGATTTTTCTATTTGTAAAGAACATTTATAAGAACAATACTTTTTTTAAATGTACATTTGGTTTCTTTATTTTTTACAACTATCTTTAACCTTAACTTTTTTTTAAAAAATTGCAACTCTTGAAAAGAATACTATTTTTTAGTTTTATAATAATTTCGCATTTGGGTTTTGCCCAAGAACTCCCACCCATCGTAAAATACCCACCGAGTAGCTACAACGCAGGAAACCAAAATTGGATGATTAGTCAAGATAAAAACAATTTTGTTTATTTTGCAAATAATGAAGGCTTGTTGGAATTCAACGGTTCTGACTGGACTATTTATCCATCACCTAATGAAACCATAATGAGATCGGTAAAAGTGATAGATGATAAAATCTATACCGGCTGTTATATGGAATTTGGTTTTTGGAAAAGATTATCAAACGGACAGTTAAAATATACTTCTTTAAGTTCAAAAGTCAAATCAAAAATACTGGATGATGAACAGTTTTGGTCCATCTTACATTTCGATCATTGGGTTATTTTCCAGTCCTTAAATCAGTTATTTATTTATGATACTAAAACTTCCATTTTTGAAGTTATAACTCCTAAAAGTGGCATTTTTAAAGCATATATTACTTCCAAATCCATTTTTTATCAAACTGTTTCTGAAGGACTATTTGAAATAGAAAATGGTAAAGGCAAACTGTTTTCTAAAAATCTTTTTTTTATTCAAAATAGAATAATTTCAATTTTCAAACAGGACAATTCTTTCCTTTTTCTGACACAATACAATGGCTTTTATGAATATAAAAATGAAATAATTCAAAAATGGGCTACCGATTCTGATCCAGAAATTAATTCCAGCAGCATATATTGTGCCCAGAAAAACTCAGACGATAGTATTGTTTTTGGAACTGTTTCAAATGGAATTTTCATCATTGATTCAAATGGTAAAACAAAATACCATATCACTCAAAATAAAGGAATTGGAAACAATACGGTTTTATCTTTATTTGAAGATACTGAAAAAAATGTATGGATTGGGCTTGATAACGGAATCAATTGCATAAATCTCTCTTCACCTATTTTCAGTTATACAGACAACACAGGGATTTTGGGCACCGTATACACTTCTATACTAAAAGATGGCAAATTATATATTGGAACAAATCAAGGATTATTTTATAAAAATATTCAAGAAGATGACAATTTCAAATTTATTTACGGAACAAAAGGTCAGGTTTGGTCACTTTTTTCACATGATAACGGTTTATTTTGCGGACATGATTTAGGCACTTTTTTAATAGAAAATCAAACAGCGATACCAATTTTTTCTGCTTCCGGCACATGGAAATTTGAACCTATTGAGTCTAATAAAAATATTTTATTACAAGGAAATTATTATGGCCTATCTGTTTTAGAAAAAGTAAATAATAGCTGGAGATTTAGAAATAAAATCAATGGTTTCGATTATTCTTCAAAATACTTTGAAATATCAAAACCGGGTGAAATAATTGTAAGTCATGAATACAAAGGCATATTCAAGGTAAAAACCAATCCAAACTATTCAACTGTTAGTTATTTTGAAACCTATAAAAATCCGGGTAAAGGCAAAAATGCCGGTTTAACAAAATATAATTCTAAAATCTACTATGCTCTAAAAGAGGGTATTTTTACGTTGAACACAAAAACAAATCAATTTGAAAAAGACAAAACACTTAGTAATGTTTTTGACAAAAACGAATATATTTCCGGAAAAATGATGGTTGATCAATCAAATAGATTATGGTTGTTTACAAAAAATTATATCAAATATTTTACCTACGGGAAATTAAGTACCGAACTAAAACAGAATTTAATTCCTATTCCTTCCTCATTAACAAATTCGATGTCAGGGTATGAAAACATCACCCAACTTTCAGAATCAAACTATTTAATCGGAACAACTGACGGCTATTATACCATTAACATTGATGGTCTAGTTTTCAATAATTATAAAGTTTACATAACAACTATTTCGACAAATAAACAAAATAAATCGTTGCATAGTGTAGCCACTGAAACAAAAGGAGAATTTAGTTCTACTGAAAATAATATTAATTTCTCCTTCACAGTTCCTGAATATAACAAATACATTATTGCTGAATTTCATTATCTTTTGGAGGGTGTTCAAAATGAGTGGAGCGAATGGAATTCGAAATCTTCCATTAATTTCAAAAATTTAAATCCGGGAGATTATACTTTTAAAGTTAGAGCTAAAATAGGTAGTTCTTTATCTCAAAATATTGAATCATATTCTTTTACAATTCTAAAACCATGGTATGCGACTAATTTAGCAATAGCTATTTACACACTTCTCTTTTTAATTCTTGTCTATTTTATTAATAAAGCTTACAAAAAACATTATTCTAAACTACAGGAAAAACTTATTGAAGAAAATAATCGATTACTTGAAATTAAAGAACTTGAGACAGAGCAAGAATTAATGAGAATTAAAAATGTACGCTTAGAACAAGATTTTGAAAGTAAAAATAGGGAGTTGGCGGCTTCTACTATGAGTTTAATCAAAAAGAATGAGTTGTTATCCATGATTAAAGAAGATTTGAAATCAACAGATAATAGTCAAATTAAGAGCATTAAATCCGTTATAACCAATATTAATAAAAACATAAATGAAGAAGATACTTGGAATGTCTTTGTAGATGCTTTTAATAACGCAGACAAAGACTTTCTAAAGAAGGTAAAAGTAGCACATCAAAGTTTAACTCCTAATGATTTACGATTGTGTGCTTTCCTAAGGTTAAATCTTTCGTCTAAAGAAATCGCCCCTTTATTAAATATTTCCGTTAGAAGTGTAGAGATAAAACGATACCGTTTGCGTAAAAAAATGGAATTATCACACGAACAAGGACTTGTTGAATATATTTTATCAATTTAAAACCTCAAAACTTGTTAAGTTTGGCTCTATTCTGTTTATGCATAATTAAGCTGTAGTTGAATACATTATTTTTTTTTAAGTTTTACCTTTTAATGAGGCAATTTATATTTTATCAACCCATAAAGAAACGTTCCTACTAATGCTCCTAACAACACAAAGGCAACGTTATAAAAACCGGCTCCTAATAAGATAAATATCGGTCCGGGACAGGCTCCGACTAATGCCCAACCTAATCCAAACATTGTTCCGCCTAACCAATACCGAAGACTTCCATTCTCTTTGTCTAATATCTCAATTGGTTGTCCGTCAATGCCTGTCAGTTTCTTTCTTTTAATGATTTGAATGCCTATGAATCCGGTTGCAATGGCCGTTCCAATGATTCCAAACATGTGAAAAGATTGAAAATGGAACATTTCATAAATGCGGTACCACGAAACGGCTTCTGTTTTGGTTAAAACGATTCCGAATAAAAAACCAACAAAAAGATATTTAAGTAATTTCATCAATTAGAAGATTAAAGGTAGAAGAAAATGAGCCATAATTAAACCGCCAATAAAAAAACCAATTACCGCTTTTAAAGAAGGAATTTGTAAATTACTCAATCCGGAAATCGCATGACCGGAAGTACATCCACCGGCATATCGACTACCAAAGCCAATTAAAAAACCACCAATTATTAATAGAATTATAATTCTTGGGGAAGAATTATTAAACAACGCATTGGGTAGCAATTTGCCATTTGGCTCCTCAATGCCGAGTAGCCTTAGTTGCTCGATTGTTTTAGGATTTATCGTTACATTGGCAGCGTTATGAAGAAAATGAACGGCAATAAAACCACCTATCATGGCTCCCAATAGTACGATTAAGTTCCAACGCTGTTCTTTCCAATCCCAATCAAAGAAAGGGACGAACCTTCCTACTCCCGTCATGGCACATAACGAGCGAAGATTGGAAGACATGCCAAAGGTTTTACCAAAATAAATCAAAACAAGCATCACCATTCCAATTAAGAAACCGGAAATGGACCAATGCCAAGTATGTGTAATGAACTCCATCGCTTTTTTTTTACAAAAATAGAATATGAAATTTGTTATTACAAATCTAATCTTCTTCATTTTAAGAAAAAACTTTTACCTTTGATTCAAATTGAATTAAATTAATATGAAAGTTTTAAAATATTCTATCGGATTTATGGTATTGTTGCTGCTATTTGCCTGTGGAGCAACAAAAAGCACCATTAAAAACATTGATGACACGGCTCCTGTTCCGATGCTTAAGAAAAATAACTCTTTTGTGTTGACAGAGCAAAGCCAAGATCCAAAATATGGGTATGACCAAGATTATCCAATCAATATTTTTTACCAAAGTACGTCAAATGATTCTATTAATCAGGTACGTTTTTTGAACGCATTAGCCGGACCAAATGGTGAAAAGCTATTTTATAAAAAACTCGAAAGCTGTTGTCCGTTTCCTACCAAGCAAAGTGAAATAGGTGCCGGCCTCTTAGATGTGTATCAAGTGAATTGGTTGGGATGCAAACGTTCATTGTTGCTTTATTTCAATATTTATGAAAAGGGAAAACTTTATATTCCGGTGGGTTTGACTGCTAAAAAAGATGAGTAATATTGGTTACACTTAGTTCTTAAAATATTTGTATTTTTGCACCTTAAAAAATAGCTATTATGAACATTAGTAATATTCCTCATATTAAACATCCTAACAGTGGCAATTTCTTTGTACTAGCCGGTCCTTGTGCGATTGAAGGCGAAGAGATGGCGTTGCGAATTGCCGAGCGATTAGTCGCTATTACTGACAAATTAGAAATTCCGTATGTGTTTAAAGGTTCATTTAAAAAAGCCAACCGTTCGAGAATTGACAGTTTTTCGGGAATCGGGGATAAAAAAGCCTTAAAGATTTTACAAAAAATATCACAAACTTTTGGGATTCCGACAGTGACAGATATTCATACGAATGAGGATGCTACTATGGCTGCTGAGTATGTTGATGTGTTGCAAATTCCTGCCTTTTTAGTTCGTCAGACTGACTTAGTTGTGGCAGCTGCCAAAACAGGAAAAACGGTTAACTTGAAGAAAGGCCAATTTATGAGTCCGGAGAGCATGAAACATGCTGTTCAGAAAGTATTGGATTGTCAAAATGAAAATGTAATGGTTACTGATCGAGGAACCATGTTTGGATATCAGGATATGATTGTGGATTTTAGAGGTATTCCAACCATGAAACAATTTGCTACTACTGTTTTAGACGTAACGCATTCATTACAACAACCCAATCAAACTTCAGGAGTGACCGGTGGTCGTCCAGATATGATTGAAACCATTGCAAAAGCAGGTATCGTTACGGGTGTTGACGGAATCTTTATTGAAACTCATTTTGATCCGTCAAATGCTAAAAGCGACGGAGCGAATATGCTTCATTTAAACTACTTTGAAGACTTGATGACTAAATTAGTTGCCATTCGCAAAACCATAAATCAATTTTAATTTAAATTTTTATATTATCCTGTGAAAAATCAATCGCTGTTGTTTGTGTTCTTTTTTTGTGCCTTTTTTCAACAACTATCAGCCCAAGACTCTTTGGTAAAACCTGAAAAATACACTGCTCATAACAAAGGTAAATTTTATGTCTTTTGGGGTGGAAACCGAGGTTATTTTACTAATTCTGATATTCATTTTACCGGAGATGATCATGATTTTACAATTTATGATGTTCCCTCACATGACAAACCGAAAGGATGGCATGTGGATTACATTAGTCCGGGGAGAATGACGATTCCGCAAACAAATTTTAGATTAGGTTACTTTATTAATGACCACTACAACATTTCGATTGGTGTTGACCACATGAAATATGTGATGTATCAAGACCGAGCAGTGGATATTAACGGAAGTTATCCAAATGAAGGAACTTATGGAGAGACATTGCCGAACAATCAAGTGTTTTTAACAGAAGAATTTTTAACCTTTGAACATACAGATGGTTTGAATTATGTGAATAGTGAGTTCTCACGCGTGGATGATATTTCGTCTTGGTTTAAATTGCCTAATACTGATAAAGTTCAGATTAGTTTGACGGAGGGAGTTGGTGCCGGTGTTTTGTATCCAAAATCAAATGTGCAGATGTTTGGTGAAGACCGACACGATGAGTTTCATATTGCCGGTTTTGGATTAGATGTTAAGGCGGGAATGAATTTTACGTTCTTTAAATACTTCTTTATTCAAACAGAGTTGAAGGGTGGCTATATTAATATGAATGATATTAGAACTACCGGTGATTCAAGAGACAGAGCTTCGCAGGATTTTTGGTTTATGGAAACGGTGATTGCCTTTGGTGGGATATTTAGGATTTAGAAGAAAGAGGAAAGAGAATATAATATAGAAGTCTTAGTGAAATGCTTTCTTTCGGGGAGGCATTTTTTTTATTTAATAAGTTTCCATTGTTCGAAAAGTAGGTCGGTGATGACTTGATTGTCGATTTCTTCTAGGGATTTGTATTGTAGAGATTTCACTAAGGTTCTGCCCTCGCCTATCAATTTATCTTGGTGGAGGGTTAATTGATAGCCTTTGAAGAACGCTACGTCGACAAATTGTTTTTTGTGGCTGGCATTGAGATACAAGAAAGGCCTTTTACCAAAATAAAAAAACGGAATGTTATACTTGTATTTCAATTGCAGTTCAGGGATGGCCTGCTCTACTACCGCTTGAACATGAAGCAGGATAGACCGATAGGGTTCGGTTTGGTTGAGGATGTATTCTTCTGCGGGTTTCATGTTTTAAATTTCACCTAAAGAATCTATTTCATCAGCTGCTAATGGTTCCTGCTTTTTTCCTTTCATCCATCTGTAACCAAACTTATAACAAAGGAAAACAATAAAACCAAATAGAATAATAACAACTATTTGACCAAAATAATAACTGAATGTATAAACTTGATCTTGCCCTTCAACATCCTTATTTTCTAGAAATATTATCTTTAAAAGAAACATTATCAGTGAAAAGGAAAGATATATTCCAACTAAAAACAAAACGATGCCTGCAATTCTTTTTATCATTATTATTTTTTTAATTTAAATAAAAGTAGAAAAACTTGTTTAGGAAAAAAATTATATTTTACTTTGCATCTCAAAGTACTTTACATGGAGACAAAAGATTATTTAAAAGACATTCAAGACATCAAAGAAATGATGTCTAAATCCAGTCAGTTTATTTCATTAAGTGGTCTGTCGGGAATTCTTGCCGGGGTGTATGCGTTAGTTGGTGCCTGGATAGCTTATAAAACGATTTATTTCGACACGTCGACGATGGGGAATTACAAGCATTTGGTCATTTCACAAGAAGCGGTTTACAAACTCTTGGTCATTGCGGCGATGGTGGTTATACTTTCCTTAGCAACCGGATTGTTTTTAAGCATTCGTAAAGCAAAGAAAAACAATGAAACCGTTTGGAACAGTGCGGCAAAACGTTTGTTTATCAATTTTATGATTCCTATGGTGACGGGCGGGTTTTTTATCTTGTTTTTGATTGAGAAAGAGATGTTAGGCTTGGTTGCTCCTTTGACATTATTGTTTTATGGCTTGGCGTGTGTCAATGCCAGCAAGTATACGTTAGGTAGTGTTCGGTATTTAGGGATAACCATGATTGTGTTGGGGTTACTTTCCACCTGGTTTCTTGGGTATGGTTTGTTGTTTTGGGCAATCGGTTTTGGGTTTTGCCATATTCTGTATGGTTCGGTAATGTACTTTAAATATGAACGAAAATAATTGCCCACTTCTTTAGCTATTGACGAGCCAAACCAAGTAAAATGAAAAACATCATTCAACATATAAACAAAGCTTTTGATCACCGGATTCGGTTGGGCATCATGTCGGTATTGATGGTGAACGAAAGTGCAGACTTTACTACGCTAAAAGAATTGTTAGGGGTGACTGATGGTAATTTAGCCTCCCATACTAAGGCGTTAGAAACAGAAGACTATATTTCTATTGAAAAACAGTTCATAGGAAGGAAACCTAATACAAGTTATCGGGCTACTCCCCTAGGCAAAGCCGCATTTAAAGAACATATTAATGCCTTGGAAAAATTAATACAAAAAAGTTAACCCCTTTTTTTATCTATCCACTTTGAAAAGCAAAGTACTTTAAACTATTATAATCTATACAAACACTATGACTAAACAAACGTATGCCTCCGTTACCGGTAAATTGTCTACTCAAATTGCCATCGCTTCTTTTGGGATAGGAACCTTGTTGTTTTTACTTCATCAGTTGTTTCCCAAGGAGGAAATCATTTTTGTGAGTGGGTTTTTCTTCGTTCTTATTGCACTTTTTGTGAATGGCGTGGTTTTACTCAATTTGATTCATCACTTTATTTTTTTCAGAAACCATCGGGAGTATTTCGGGATAAAGATTTTGTTGGTGATGGCCAACCTTCCTATTGCGGCTCTCTTTTTTTATATCACTATTAATAGTATCAATTTATTCACTTTTTAATTTTTAATTATTTATATCATGGAAAAACAAACCAATTTCTTTCAATCTAACACGGCCAAAATCATTATGGTTGGCTTATTGACCTTCATTTTATTAATTCCGCTGCAATTTGTGAAGAACCTTATCACGGAGCGAGCAGACCGACAAAAAGAGGTAGTAGCCGAAACCTCGGAAAAGTGGGGCGAACAAATTTACTTTTATGGTCCGATGTTGAAAATTCCGTATAAGACTCATGTGGAGACGAAGCTGTATGATCCGAAGACGAAGGAACACGTTAATTCGGTTACGACGGAACTGCATACGGCTTATTTCTTTCCGGAGGAGTTGAAGAATACGACTAAGGTGACGATGGTGAAGCCGTTGCAACGCAGTTTGTATAAATCGAATGTGTTTAAGGCCGAGATGGCGTTTACGGGGAATTATATTACGCCCAACTTTAAGATTAACAATATTCCGAATGAGGATATTTTATGGAACGAGGCTACGGTTATTATCCGCACGACGAATTTGAAAAGCATTAAGAGTCAGGTGAATTTGAAACTGGGCGATTCGATGTATCGCTTTGAGCCTACGCAGCATATTCAAAACGATACGATGTCGACACTAGAGACGGGGCTTGTTGACTTGCGTTCTTTACAACAAGAGGCGACAATGGATTTTAAGTTTTCGATTAATTATAATGGTAGTAAGTTGATTCGGTTGGCTCCTATTGGTAAAACGACTACTGCTCACATGACTTCGAACTGGCACTCCCCTAGTTTTATGGGTAACTTTTTACCTAACGACAAGCATAAGAAGATTAGTACCGCCGGGTTTGAAGCCGATTGGGAAGTGTTGCATTTGAATCGTCCGTTTGCACAACAATCGTTTGATGTGTTGCCGAATGTGAAGGATTATGCGTTTGGTGTTGACTTTATTACTACCGTGGATGAGTATCAGCAGAATGAACGGGCATCGAAGTATGGCTTTTTAGTGATTGGGTTGACGTTTTTAATCTTCTTTTTGATTCAGTCTATCAGTAAGATTTCGATTCATATTTTTCAGTATTCGATGATTGGGTTAGCATTGTTGATGTTTTATACGTTGCTGATTTCGATTACGGAACATAGTAGTTTTACCTTGGCTTATATCATTGCGGGGCTTTCGGTGATTGTGTTGATTTCGGTTTATTCGCTTTCGATTTTGAAGGATAGGAAGTTTCCGGTGTTTATCGGGGTTTCGCTTTCGGGGCTTTATGCGTTTATTTTTGTGATTATTCAAATGGAAGATTATGCGTTGCTAGTGGGTAGTGTTGGGTTGTTTTTGATTTTGGCTGCGGTGATGTATTTTTCGAGAAAGATTGATTGGGGGAAGGAGTAGAAGTGAGAAGCTAGAGGAAATAATATAGATTATAGAGAACTACCCTCGAAGTGTTTAGATTTCTTTGGGGGTTACTCGCTTAAAAAGTAGCCTTTTAAGGCTGTTTTCTTGATTTAGGATTCAACTTATAAAATACACCCCAACCTGAAAATTTGTTAGGATATTCAGAAGTAAGCGAGAACAAGCTAGCCATTGTGAGTACCAGTAATCCTTAGGACACAGCCCGAAAGCTTTTCAAATAGTTTAAAAAACAAATTTGAGTTTCAAAAACTTACTATCTGGTTTTTTTCCTTAAGTTGTAAGTTCCTAGCCGAGAGTAAAGTCTCTAAGGTTTGGCAAGTCGCAAACTGATTTACCATGAGCTATGCAATGAAAGAAGCCAATCGGCAAAAATTTCTACTTATTTGCTGTCTATTATAACTTTAAATTAGCGAATCAGCGGCAATTAAAACTAATTTTCTGATAAAAGTTTTTTAATCAAAGAAATTTGTCCCAAATGATAATGAGTGTGTTCAATAACTCCCAATAAATTTCTATAAAAACTCCCATATTTTGGGTCTGAAAAATCTTCAAATAATTTAGCTTCTTCAATCATTTCAATTTTTGCGGCTAAATTTTCTGCATCATTTAAGGCTTTTTCTATCAACTCTTGCCATTCAGTTTCAGTTGTGATCGAAGGAAGGTCGAAACTGTATTTATCGCTTGCATCCAAAGGCTTTCCATCGATTCCATTAATTATTGGCCGTACGTAATAGTTGATATGAAACACCAATACAGCAATTGTATTCAAATCGTTTAACTTTGTTGTTGCTTGCTCCCATGTTACATCGGCCAAGGTGTCTTTTAAGTTTACACTTGTCCAATTGCCACCAAAATTTACCTCCCGATAATGTTTTGCCAATTGTTTGATTGTGTTCATAAAAAATATAATTAAATAAAAATGCCACTGATTCATAGACTAAAAATAAGTATAATCAGGGAATCAGCGGCGAAACCCACGACAAAAAAGTAATCACACAAATAGCACCAACACTAGCACAAAAACTAAATATCACCATGCCTAATACTACGGAAAGCGAAGTGCTTTTGGATTTTTTGGATAAGTAAAATAGCATGATGCTTAATGATCCTCAAAAAATTCTTTACTTTTTTATGGCTTATAAGTTGGGACTTTGTGCAACTCTGGTAAATTAGAGTTTAATTAGTATAACAAAATGCTTGACTAGAATATTAAAGAGAACTTAATGCAATTTTTAATTTTTCAATCTCCAAGGGTTTCATCAAAAAATCAGTAAAGTAAAAATTATATTGTTCGTTTTCTTTTGCAGCAATATCAGCCGTAAGACCAAATATAGGTGTTTCTTGGTTCAGATTAGGTAATGTTCTAATGTTTTTAGCAGCTTGGTATCCATCAAGAATAGGCATGTGAATGTCCATTAGGATATAATCATATTTAGTATGTTGTGATTTATTGGTAGCTTCAAGACCGTCTTTGGCATGATCCGTAATAATGCCCCATTTTGAGAGAAGCTTTAAAGCAATCATGGCATTGATAGCATTGTCCTCTACAAGCAGCACTTTGACGCCAATTATATTATTTTCAAAATTTACTTGTTTATTTTCTTCAGTATTTTTAGATTTCTTCAATTTCAATTCAAAGAAAAATAGTGATCCGCTTTCAGGTTTACTTTGAATATTAATTGTGCTTCCATAAAGTTCAATGAGTTTTTTGGTAATGGACAAACCCAAACCTGTTCCGTCTTTTTTTCGGGTGATGCCTGTTTTGACTTGCGAAAAGCTTTCAAAAACTTTATCTATATTCTCTTTTTCAATTCCAATGCCAGTATCTGAGACTTTGAATAACAGGGTGTCATAGTTATTCGATTGATTCACTACCTTTACTTCTAACTTTATTGAACCGACATCAGTAAATTTGAGCGAATTGTTGACTAAGTTTCCTAAAATTTGAGAGATTTTTGTTTCATCATAATAATAGTAATCATGAAGCTCTTTGTCAATTTTTAATTTAAATTTAATTCCTTTTTCCGTTGCTTGAAAATTATTGGCGTTCCAAAAATTTTCTAACAGTGATTTCAAATTAGATAATTTCAAATCCAAACTCATTTTGCCCAAATCGAGCTTGGTATAATCTAAAATGTTATTGACAATTTGCATCAAATGATTAGACGAAAATTTTAATGAATCCAATAATACGCTGTCTTCAGGTTTGGTAGTTTCGTTTAAGAGAGAAGCTATAGTGGTAATAGCATTTAAAGGTGTTCGTATTTCATGACTCATGGTTGACAAAAATTCTTGTCTTATTCTAGCAGCTTCTTCTGCTTTATTACTTTTGGCTAGTATGATGGCTTTTTCTTGTTGAAATTGTGCTTCTTTCTGCATAGCCCTCATCTTCACTAAGAAGTCATAGTTTTCTATGGTCTTAATATTCTGAGCATTCAGGACACTTTCTTTTTCTTTAACATAATATTCAAGGTATTCTAAGGTTTTATCTATATTATTTTCAATTTTATATATGGTATAAAATAAGTGAAG
Source organism: Flavobacterium sp. (assembly GCF_044361015.1). Classification (GTDB taxonomy): domain Bacteria; phylum Bacteroidota; class Bacteroidia; order Flavobacteriales; family Flavobacteriaceae; genus Flavobacterium. The sequence goes on along the minus strand of NZ_JBIKJL010000031.1, from coordinate 3,661 downwards.
CAATTTGATTTTAATCATCGAAATGTTGAATGAATTAGTAATATCTAATCCATCTCTAGCATTTTTTTTGCTCATTTCAATGTCGTTAATCTCAAAATAAAGTTTAGCCAATTTGGTATAAGCCATTACCAATCCTAGTTTCTCTCCCATTTCTGAATGAATGGCTATGGCTTCATTAAAATCGGCTATGGCTTCGGTATATTTTTTTTGGGCAAAATACACCTTTCCTCTGCCATATATGGCAAAACCAAGACCTCTTACATCTTTAGTCTTTTGTTTGATTTCAATAGATTTTAAGATATAGTTTGTGGCTTCTTGTATTTGATTTTTTTTGATATAAATGCCCGATAAATTATTATAAGCATTCGATTCAAGATTTAATTCTTTTACCTTTTTGGCTGCATTCACAGCATTTTTTAACGATTGAATAGCTTTTTGTATATCGCCTGTAAAGTCATAAACAGTAGCTAATGACTTTTCGCATTTTGAAATATTGTGATAATCATTAAGATTTTTATAGACAATGAGTGCATCTATAAGATATACCACACCCATTTGAAAGTTATTTGTTTTATAATAAAACCCAGCAATATTGTATTTGGCGTCGGCTATTCCTTTTTCGTCTCCCAGCTTTTCAAATAGCTTAATGCTTTTTAGAGACAATTTATAGGCAATTTCATTCTTGCCTGTAATCATGTAGTACAGCGATAGCTGTGTTAACGAACGAGCTTTTAAATCATCAATCTTATTTTCATTACATAAACCAAGCGCTTTATTGGTCAAATTAATACTTTCATTAAGGTTATTAATCCTTATTGCATAGGATTTTTCCAAGAGAAGATTAATTTCGTTTCTGATTTCTTTCATAAAATTATGACCAAATTGTCTTGCATGTATATTAATATCTCGACATTATTACCCATCCATTTTTTTCATTCATTCCAAAAATAATAAAAAAATAATATTTTAGTTCATTTTAATAAATATAATTCAAAAGTATTCGTGCTCAAGCGGAGAGAGTTGCCTAGTTATATTTACAGAAAATAAGTTTTTCTTACAACTATTTTGATATATTTGTTAGTAGTATGTGAAGCCTTTTTCACAATATGAGATTAGTGGCAAGTTTGTCCGAGAGAAAATTAAACCTTTTTCGATGAGAACAGTCTATTTACATACATTTATAAAAATTTAGTTTTATGAGAATATTGATATTATTATTATCATTGTTTTTTCTCTCTTGTGACAAGGACAATAAGACAGAACAGCATACAAATTCGGCTTACAGAATAACAAAGTCCATTATTTATAACAATGTTAATGTTGATATTATTATTGATAAACCTGTTAACAATGAAGTAGATGTATTGATTACCTATCATGGCACTGTGCAAAGTGATAGTAATATATTACCTGCTGCCGAAAATACACTCAATCAATTTAAAAATATTTTATACCGACAAGATATGATGATTGTTAGTGTAGCGCATCCGCAACTTAATATTCTTTTTGGTGATAATATCAATCAAGCAGAAGCTGCTTTGTTATGGGTAAAGCACTCAGCAAATCAAGAATTAGGAATTACGGTTAAAAAAATATTTCTAGCAGGGCATTCACAAGGTGGTTATTTAGTTACTCGTCTTAATACTATGCATGAAACCAACGGAGTAATTGCAAATGCACCTGGGCCTTTGAATTTGGTTTTTAGATGTCAATTAGAAGAAAATGGGCAAACTCCTGCAAGTTATGTTTGCGATAATCTTAGAAATGTATATGGAACTACAGCTGCAAATTCTAATGCATATTACCAAAGGTCATTATTGAACTTTACAAATGGCTTTAAATCGGATATATTATTTGTACAAGGATTAGATGATATGGCAATTCAAATGTATTCTTGGCCAACATTTAAGCAAGATGTATTAAATTGTACAAATTGCATGGACCGACAATTTGTTGAAATAACTGGAGCTGGACATGGAGCAATTTTTGAAAGCCAAACAGCAAAAACTGAATTTAATAATTTTATAAATAGCCACTAATAATAAAACTTACTGATAACAGCTAAGATCTCGTTTTGGCCCCATGTCAATCAACGAAACCTAACTTAAGCGGAGTTATTATAGAAAAATTAAAGAGTATTTAGCATCCTCTTTTTTTTGGAACAATTTCAACTAGGTTAGTTGTGTTTCCTCCACTTCTTCACAAATGGATTTGGTAACACTAGGGTACATTTACTATTAATACGTTTTTCTTACTACTATTTTAATATATTTGTTTGGAAGGATGTGACGTTTTATCTCGGTTTGTGGTTGGCGTTTATATTATAACGACACACTACGAAATTGAAATATATTTTTAATAATGATAATGAAGAAATTAGCAATTGCAATAGTTGGTTTGACAGTATTTTTCTCTAGTTGCAAATCAAGCAAAAAAAGTAGCGAAAATTTTATTCCTGATAATCTAACAGAGAAATTTTATTGGAGCCCAGCCGAAATTAGCGGTAGACACTTTGACAAGGCCGCCATGTACCTTCCCATTAGTTTAGACACGGTAACTGAAATACATTACTCCCAGTTCGACCTTGGTTCTGACTGGACTATTTTATATCAAAATAATTTTAAAAGCATTACTGACTATAACTATTTAAAATTTGACTCTTTATCTGATTCTAACCCCGAAAGGCCATGTTTTTTAATTAAAGATGTGGATTTGAATATCGGAAAAATCAATTTCGGAAAACGGAATGTGCTAGGTTTTTACAATTATGGTGAACCAATCATAAGAAAAAAGAATGCACCAGTTTCAGAAAATAGTATAGGAACAATTGGAGCTGATATTTTCCAAAATAAAATTTTGGTTATCAACTTCCCTAATCAAACAATTAGTGTTTTGGATACTACCAACAGTGCTTTGGAAAACTATTTTTCTTTTGAAAAATGCAAAATAGAAAATAAGAGAATTATGGTTCCGATAATTTTAAAAGGAAAAACACGCTTCTTTATGTATGATACAGGAGCAAGTTTATTTCCAATGATGACTTCTTTTAATAACTGGAAAGAAATAACAAATCAAAAAATAAATGACACTTTGAGTGTCACAAATTTCGGAAATCCTGTAATAATGTTTGGTTCAAACGCTTCAAAAGAAATTAATATTGGAAGGAAAACACTGGCTGATTTCGTTGTTTATTATGCAAAAGATAATAATTTTGACAAAATGTTTGAGCAATTAAAATGTGACGGAATTATTGGAAATGCATTTTTCTTTAACAACACAATTTGTATTGACTTTAAAACAAAAAGGTTTGGAATTGCAAAATAAAGCACGAACCGCTATAAGCATCTTTATACTTACTGCTGTTTTAATCTAAATTTGAAAGTTCACATTTCTTTACTAAGTTTTTAGTAGGTTTGCGATTTGTAGCTTTTGATTAACGACGGAATACTACAAATAATTATATTAAAATCCACCAACTATTTTTCAGTACATTACCTTAATCCAAAACACCCGAAAATCAAAAAGCTTTCCACAAGGAATTTTCGCCAGGATAGTTAAAATATTATCGTTCTAACCATTTTCTAAATTCCGCTGTAACTGCACTTGAAGTTATCAATCTTTTGGTACGATTTTTAACTTTAATTGACAATCGATCATTAAA
>NZ_JBIKJL010000053.1:0-14757 GCF_044361015.1 Flavobacterium sp. | reverse complement strand
AGGGATTCCAAGAATTTAATTGATTATACGAAAGAACTAGAATCGGATAAATACCAAGCTAATAATATCCGTAGTTTGAATACCAAAGGGTTTGAGGTGGGGTCTAATTATAAATACACTTGGTTTTCTTTTGCTCAACGAATCAATTTGGGCTACACTTTTATTGAAGACAATATTCAGGAAATTGATGCTGCTTTTTCACGCTATTCTATTAATTCTGCCAAACACCAATTTACAGGGCAATGGAACAGTCAGTTCTTTCAAAACATTTCACAAACCATTTCCTATCGCTATGTGGAGCGTACTTCAGGCGATAGTTATGGGATAGTAGATGCGAATGTGGTGGTGCGAATGAAAGCTTTTGAATTTTCGTTAGTGGCGAATAATATCTTTAATGTAGCTTATTCCGAAACTAATTTGGTGCCTATGCCCAAAGGGAATCTGCTTTTTGGGGTGAAATATGACTTTGAATAACTGCTTTATATTTTAGTATATCAGAAGAGGGTCTTGGTAAAAGGCTCTCTTTTTTACTTTTATGGATACAATCAATACGGCTTTAACCAGCCTTTGTTGTGACGTATCTATGGAGATGACCAACCGATGATATGCTATAAACACGCTATATAGTCGCCATATCGTTACAACATACTTAATTTATTTGGTGATTTATTCTTGTTTTAGTGTTTCTTGCTTAGGAGGTTCTTCTGTCGATAGAAGAAGAAAGAAATAAAATCAAATATAGCTAAATAAAGGATAACTAACAAAGAAAACTTCAATTTGTTTAGATTGAATGATTGAGTTTTGGATGGAAGCGTTTTCGGACAACATCTGTTTTACTTTGTTGTCAAATTTTATTCTTCCCGCGGGTGAGGCTGTAACGATGATGGCTGTGGTGTTAAAAGAAAAGGTACTTCCGGGATTTGGGTTAATTCCGTTTAAATTGAGCTGACCACTTACGGTAATGACACCGGTTTGGTTTAAAAAGACATTGGCGGTTCCCATGGCAACGGTGTTTCCGCTTTGTACTAAGACAGCTGCCGTACTTGTATTTTGACCAAGATAGGAAGTGGCGTTCAACCAAGCAGAACCATTGTAGGTTAACCAAGTGGTTGCGGTTGTCTATGCACCATTTCCTTTCGATTTATAATCACCCTTGTTTTGTGCTTGCACTCTGATGATAAACGTCATCAAGAGTGCTGAAATAATTAATTTAACACGCATGATTTCTAAAATTTTTAATTGTCTATGTTAAAAAATCCTAGGGATGTTTTTGGACATTTGAAGTTACGAAATATTGAAAAAAAACGGTTGAGAAAAAGTGTTTTTTTCGTTTTTTAGCCTGCTTCGTAGAAGATTTCTTTTTCCTTTTTTAAAGTTCTTTTTTGAGTCAAAAACCAAGTCATTTTTAGCTGTTTTTTTCCAGTTTTTTGACCACTTCATACACCAACTCACTTTCCCAACCTTTGCGGAGGAGCGTATCGCAGAATTTCTTGCGTTTTTTGAGGGCGTTTTTTTCTGTGATGGCTTGCCAGGTTTTTTCGGTTAGGGTTTCAAAGGTTTCTTCGTATTCGTGGGATGGAATTTCCTGAAGGCCTTTGGTGATGAGGTAAGCAGAAATTTGCCGTTGTTTGAGTTCGTTCGTGATTCGGATTTTTCCCCATTTTTTTTGGTGAAATTTGCTCAAAGCAAAGGTTTTTGCAAACCGTTCTTCGTTTAGAAAATTGTGTTGCAGTAGATGCACAATCACTTCATCATGCATTAGTTGTGGGGCCCCAAGCGAATAGAGTTTTTGAACCACTTCGGCATGGCACCGTTCCTGATAAGAACAGTAATATCGCATCTTTTCAAGATATTCTTCCGGAGAAGTAGTTGATAGTGAGGTCAATATGCTGAAATTTTAGCGCGTTTTTGTTAATAATTTAGTAACGCAAAGGTATTGAAATTCTGGAATTTAGCTGTAAATTTGTCTTCCCCAAATCTCAACAATAAAAGCCAGTGAAATTACAAAAATTCATCATTTTTAAAAATGAAAATAAAAATACTTTTATTAGCACTTTTTTGGGGTGCTTTTTCGTGGGGGCAAGTGCAACTAAGTGAAGGAACTCCCTCGCAAACCATCGATTTTTCGGCTACTGTAGCCGGTGTTTCTAATGGTGCTTTTACAGGAACCGGTTTTCAACCCACACCATCAGCCGGACAATTGGATTCGGATGCGTGGGCAGTGACAGGTTGGAGTGATGGACTTTTAAATTTTGGTGGAAACCAAACAACTACAAATAGAGATTATACCAGAGGTGCAGCAGCAGCAGCAGTAACTACTGGCGGTTTTTATTCTTACAGAGCGGCTCCACAAAGTGTTGCAAACCCCTGTTTAATGATTCAACCAGTAGGTAGTGATTTTGAACCCGGAACTTTAACGTTACGAATTCAAAATACGGGTGCTGGCTTTATAAATACGTTGAATGTATCTTACAATCTTTTTATTAGAAATGATCAGGTTAGAAGTAATAGTTTTAATTTTTCCTATTCTTCAAATAATTCAACTTATACTTCGGTTGGAGGTTTAGATTATACATCGATAGCAGCGGCAGATGCATTAGGTTGGGTTCAAGTAGGAACTTCTCCTTCCCGTTCGACTTCAATTACCGGTTTGTCAATTGCTCCCGGCGATTATTTTTATTTTCGATGGAATAGTGCTGCGGTTGGTGGTACTGGAGCGAGAGATGAATTTGGTTTAGACGATATTTCAATAACTGCTACGTTTGGTGCACCAAGCCCACCGGTTATTACCAGTGATTTAACGGCTTCCGGTTTTGTTGGGTCGCCTTTTTCGTATACAATTACGGCTACCAATGTTCCGACTTCGTTCAATGCAACCTCGTTACCGGCCGGATTCAGTATTAATACTTCAACCGGAATTATAACAGCAACTCCGGGAGTAACAGGCACTTTTTTGGTAGCAATTTCAGCCACTAATATCGGCGGTTTTGATGAGCAAACGTTAGTGATCACTATTACCAATCCAGGTCCAGAAATAAATATTCGAGGGGCTACCGGAGGGACTAATAATATTGTGAATGGTAATACAATTCCAAATGCCTTTAACAATACGCTTTTTGCATCGGTACTCGTTGGAAATAATCAAATAAAAGACTACCGAATTCAAAATATTGGCGTTTCAAACTTGAATTTAACAGGAACCCCACGAGTGGTTATTGGTGGGCCTCATGCTGCAGATTTTGCGGTTATTGCACAACCTGCAACACCAATCTTGGCAGGAAATAATGTGGTTTTTCAAATTCGATTTACGCCTTCAACAGGTGGAGTTAGAACAGCGGTTGTTTCAATAGCTAATAATGATTCCGACGAAAATCCATATACATTCACTATTCAAGGAACGGGTTCTGCACCGGATATCAGGGTAATTGGTAATGGTTTAGAAATTGCCAATGGAAGTACAACACCCAGCCTTTTAAATCATTCAAATTTTGGTAATGTAAACGAAGCTGCCGGAACCAAAGTTAGAAATTTTTACATCACCAATTTTGGAGGTGAGAATTTAAACTTGACATTGCCGGTTACAATTACCGGGCCAAATGCAGCAGATTTTTCGGTAACAACCGTTCCGTCTACTCCTATAGCACCCAATAATAGTACAACATTATCAATTACTTTTAACCCCTCTGCGTTAGGATTACGAGAGGCTACAGTGACCATAATTAATGATGTTATTGGAAAGAGTCCTTATGTTTTTGCCATTTCAGGTGTTGGAATTGATTTTGATGAATGTCAGTTAAGTGGTTTGTCTACTGTTAGAGTTCAAAATTTTGATGCAGGTTCCACTTGGCCTTATTCCACTGCAACCGAGTTTGGAGCAAATCCTCCGGTGATCACGGGAGGAAGTGCACATGGCAATAGTCGTACATTAACTTCATTAAAATATGCCGGAGCGAGTGGAAATAGTTTACAAGTAACCGGACCTTTTCCTTCTAATAGCGATCCTAAAGCAAAAGTGGTGGTAACTTTTGATGCAGTTGATGTTTCACAATACAGTCAGATTGATTTTGACATGAAAATTGGAGCTTATTCTACTACAGTAAATCCTTCTCAAGGGCTCGATCTCTCTGATTTGGTTACAATTTATGTAAGTGTTGATGGTGGATTGACATGGTCTAAAGAACTCACAGTAAGAGGATTGAGCAACTCGATATGGAATATTAATAGTAGTTCCGGTTCCTACAGTGGAGCTTATAAAGGGATTAACATTCCAAACGAAGTACAGCCACCCAGTAATTCTGTTAACCAAGGAGTTCGATTTTTAACCATTAGCAATCTTCCATTGTCATCTCAATTACGTGTAAAGGTAGAATTAGAAAATGACATTAATACGGAAGTTTGGGTTATCGATGATATCCGATTAAGAGGAAGAACACCCCTGTTGAAAACTTGGAATGGTGCAACATGGAGTGGTGGTGGAATTCCTCCAACATCAATTGAACGAGCAGTTTTTAATGGAAATTATAATACGGCTACACATGGAGATGTGGTAGCTTGTGAGTGCCAGATTAATAGCGGCAGAACAGTAATTATTAATCCAGATGATTATATACAATCCGGCAGCAGAATTTTTAACAACGGAACATTAACCATACAAAATAATGGTAGTTTAGTTCAATTAGATGATTATGCTGTTAATATTGGAAATGTAGCAGTGCAAAAAACCGCCACTATACGTCGCTTGGATTATGTGTATTGGTCGTCGCCGGTAATTGATTTTCCTGTGCTAAGTATTTCTTCAGGAACCCCTGCCTCTAACGTATTCAAATGGTTGCCAACTATAAGTGGAAATTTCGGTAATTGGACAACAGCCAATGAAAACATGAAAAGAGGAAAAGGTTATATTGTTCGCGGACCTTCCTCCTTTAATACGACCATTCAGCCTTTTAATAGCACATTTACAGGTGTACTTCATAACGGAATTATTACACCAGAAATTCAACGTGGTTCTTATGAAGATCCAGCGGGTTATCCAAGTCCAACTAATCCTGCCATAACTGTAACAGCAAATGATGATAATTTTAATTTGGTGGGAAATCCTTATCCATCTGCCATAAGGGTTTTGGATTTTTTAAATGAAAACACAAACATTGAAGGTTCGGTTCGAATTTGGACCCATGGCCTCCTACCTGATGTGGCCTATAACGATCCTTTTTATAACAATTTTGCCTATAACTACAATCCGAATGATTATATTGTTTACAATGGTTTAGGAACAACAAGCGGACCGTTAGGATTTAATGGCTACATAGCTTCAGGACAAGGGTTTTTTGTTTTGATGAATGACGGACCGGCTGCCACTGAAACAGTTACTTTTAAAAATTCAATGCGTAACATAACACATGCAAATAATCAATTTTTTAGAAATGCAAGTGTGTTGAATGGAGAGGAAGAATTTAAAATTTGGTTAGATTTTATTCCGCAAAACGGAAGCGCTGTTCGAACCTTAGTGGGATATACAGAGGGCGCTAGCAATGGAAAAGACAGGTTGTTTGATGCTTCAACTAAAGTGGATGGAACATCAAAAATGTACTCGTTAATTGATACTAAACCCTATATTATTCAAGGAAAAGCTTTACCATTTGATGAAAATGATCGAGTGCCTATGGGTTACAATACCTCTGCAGCCGGGAGATTTACTCTAGCTATTGCTGATATAGTAGGGCTAGGGGATAAAAAAGTGTATATCGAAGATAAGTTATTAAACATAATTCATGATTTAACTATAAGTCCTTATGTTTTTGATTCAAATGCAGGTATTTTTGATACTCGTTTTGAGTTGCGTTATGAGTATGAAACATTATCTAATCCTGATTTTAATACAATTGCTTCCAGTGTAATTGCATTTGGTTCTAATGGATTGCTCAATGTTAAATCTACTTTGGAAAACATCAGTCATGTTTCGATTTATGATGTTTTAGGAAGAATGTTATATACTCAACAAGTCCAAAATACTAACGAATTTGTGGTTAACACAACTATCACTAAACAAACTATTATTGTTCAGATTGAATTAGAAAATGGTCAACTCGTTTCCAAGAAACTAATTTTGTAATCTCTTTATAAAAAAATTACGAAATCCCGTCCGTTTATTCGGACGGGATTTTTCCTTTTATGGGTATTTCATCGATAATTTAACAAGTTTATCATCAATCTCACTTTTTTTTCTCATATTTGGAATAACTAAATTTTCAAATTAATGAAAAAAATTACCCTTTTGCTAGTTGCATTTGGGGTGTTTACTGTTTATGCTCAACAGAATTCACCTTGGCAAAGTGTTGAAAAATACAGTTTGCAAACCGTCTCAAAAATAGAAAGAACAAATGTAATTATTAAATTTGACACTTATGCGTTGAACCTTTCTGCTTTTAAAAGCCAACTCCAAAACGCACCGTTACGCGGTGTTAATTCAATAATTTCATCTCACATTACCTACTTTCCAAATACGGAGGGTGAAATTCAACCATATCGAATTTATGAAGCTCCGGTAATGCATAATGATTTGCAAGAACAATTTCCGGACATTAGATCATATGTGGGGGTAGCGGTGAATAATAAATTTTCTACAGTTCGTTTTAGTATCTCACGATTTGGGGTCCATGCGATGATTTTATCTCCAAAAGGAACTGTATATATTGACCCTTATACAGCCGATTTAAATCATTACATGGTCTATCGTAAGAAAGATGCCATTTCAAGTTCTTCGTTCGAGTGCTTGACAGCAGAAACTGAAATCAATACCGACAAACCGGCTTATTTTAGCCCCAAAAATGCTTATGATATTGAGTCCAACACAGGAATTTTTAGAACCTATCGTTTAGGTTTAGCTTGTACTATAGAGTATGCACAATACCATATCAATCTCGCAGGAGTGTCAACAGGAACAGTGGCCGAGAGAGATAATGCGGTGTTATCCGCAATGAATGTTACTATGACCCGTGTAAATGGGTTGTTTGAACGAGATATGTCGCTTACGATGGTCATTGTACCTAACAATGCAAACGTAATCTTTTACTTACCGGAAAAACCGGATGCCTTGACCAATAATGAGGGGGGTGCATTAATCAATGAAATTCAACCTATTATGAATGCAGGAATAGGTTCTGCCAATTATGATATCGGACATGTGTTTAGTACAGGTGGCGGTGGAATAGCACAATTAAATTCACCATGTAGTTCAAACAAAGCTAGAGGCGTAACCGGTCAGGGAAATCCTATTGGTGATCCTTTTGATGTAGATTATGTAGCTCACGAAATGGGTCACCAGTATGGTGCAACACATACTCAAAACAACAATTGTAACCGAACGGGTTCAACTGCTGTTGAACCAGGAAGTGCTACCACAATTCTTGGATATGCAGGTATTTGTGCACCGAATGTTCAAAGTAATTCAGATGACCATTTTCACGCGGTGAGTATGGCACAAATGGATGCTTTTGTTGCCGGTTCCGGAAATTGCTCCGTTAATAGTAATAATAACAATAGTGCACCGGTCATTCAACCCATTCCAAATTATACCATTCCAAGAAGTACGGCATTTATCTTACCCGGAAATGCAACAGATGCTGATGGTGACGCCTTAACCTATTGTTGGGAACAAATTGATAACCAAGTATCAACCCAACCTCCTGTATCGACAGCTACAGGAGGACCGAATTTCCGCTCAATAAGCCCACAAACCAATCCCGACCGGTATATACCAACTATGCCAACCATTTTAACCGGAGCAACTGCCAATACGTGGGAAGTTGTGCCAAGTGTTGCGAGAACCATGAATTTTGCTTTGACCGTTCGGGATAATGAAGTAGTGAACGGAGGACAAACAGCAAGAGCCAATATGACCGTAACAACTGCGGCCGGTACCGGTCCTTTTGTTGTAAACACCCCTAATACAAACGTGTCTTGGTTAGCCGGAAGTAATCAAACGGTGACTTGGGATGTGGCCGGCACAACCGCCAATGGGGTGAATTGTGCTAATGTAGATATTTATCTTTCGCAGAATGGTGGCAGCAGTTTCCAGATTTTATTGGCTTCGAAAGTGCCTAATGACGGTAGTGAAACGGTTAGCATACCAGCTACCACGGGTACCCAAAACCGCATTATGGTAAAAGGGAACAAAAATATCTTTTTAGATGTATCGAATACGAATTTTACGGTTACGACTACTACACCAACATTTGCTTTGACTTTTGACGGACAACCGGATGGACAAAACAAGTCAGTTTGTCAAGGACAAGAAGCTACGTATTCTATTTTATATTCCACGATTGGTGGTTTTAGCGGAACGACTGTTTTTTCTGTTACCGGAAATCCGGCAGGAACAATCGCAACGCTTACACCTACGACCTTAAGTGCTGATGGTACGGTTCAATTGCAGTTGAGTAACACCGTAACTGCTGTTCCGGGGGTTTATCAAATGGTCGTCACTGGCACTTCGGGAGCTGTCACAAAAACGGTAAATTTGTATGTGGATATCAAAAGTTTTGAACCAATTACGCCAGTCAATCCTTTAAACATGGCTTATGGGGTTAATAGTATAGGAAACATTGTTTGGAATGCTGATACCAATGCTTCAACCTATGATTATGAATTGGCTACTGATCTGGCTTTTTCTACAATTATTGCTTCAGGAACAGTTAGTACTAATCAATTTTCATACACAAGTTTAACTAACAATACGAATTACTTTTGGAGGGTTTTACCAAAAAATGAGTCTTGTACAGGCGAATGGAGTGCGGTGTTCCGATTTACTACCGGTGGTGTGTTTGTTTGTAGTCCGATAGTAAATTCAACAAATGTGCCTTTGGCCATTTCAGCTTCCGGAACTCCTACTGTCAATTCTACCTTGACCATTCCATCCGGACAAAACCAAATAATTGATAAATTAACGGTTACGTTAAATATCACCCACACCTGGGTAAGTGACTTGACAGTAACCTTGATTAGTCCAACAGGTACGGAAGTTCAGTTGTTTTCCGGACAATGTAACAATGCAGATAATGCTGTAGCAACTTTTGATGATAATGGCGTTACTTTAACTTGTCAAGGTTCAACACCTACTATAACCGGTACCTTGATTCCGGCTCAATCCTTATCCAATTTTATCGGACAAAATTCGGAAGGTTTATGGACCTTACGCGTTTTTGACGCCTTTAACGTTGATGGTGGTTCCATAAACAGTTGGGGAATTACCTTTTGTTCTATGGATACAACTCCTCTAGCTTGTGGAGCCATTACGACCACTTGGACAGGAAGTTTATGGACTAACGGGCGTCCGGTGAATAATGTTGCGGCAACTATCGCCGGGAATTATACTTCAGACGGGGATTTAGCATGTTGTTCTTTGGCGGTTACCAATACGGCACAAGTTACGTTACAATCGGGACACAATTTTATTGTTTCGGGAGCGGTTGCTGTAGCCGAAACAGCGGCATTTACGGTTGAGAATAATGCTAATTTAATACAGATAGACGATGTGGCCAATACCGGAAACATCACCGTGCATAGAAACACGAGTCCTTTGATGCGATTGGATTATGCGATGTGGTCTACACCGGTTACGGGTAGTCAGACGTTAAAACAGTTTTCGAATTTAACGCTGAATAATCGTTTTTACACCTATGGAACTTCCGGTAATGTTTATACGGTTGTTTCAGACCCCGCCAATACTCCTTTTGCGGAAGGAACCGGTTATTTGATTCGTATGCCTGACAATCACCCTGCTACCCCAACAGCGTGGAGCGGACAGTTTACGGGCATTCCTAAAAACGGTACGATTGAGGTGCCTTTGACCTATTTGAGTGGGACACAAAAATTTAATGCTATTGGTAATCCGTATCCTTCGACTATTAGTGCGGAATCTTTTTTAAACGCAAACCAAACGGATTTAGAAGGGATTATCTATTTCTGGCGAAAAACCAATAATACAGCGGGAACTTCTTATGCTTCCTATACGTTAGGTGGAGCTACGACCACTTCGCCCACGAGTCCGATTCCGAATGGGACGATACAAGTAGGTCAAGGTTTTATCGTAGGGGTTAAAAACGTTGTCAATCCAACGGCTTCCTTTTCGAATGCCTTGCGGGTGGATAATAATAACAACCAATTTTTCCGCTCTACTTTTGGCCTACCGTATCTTACGCAAACGACGATGGAACGTCACCGCATTTGGTTAAACCTTACGAATAATGCGGGCTTATTCAGTCAAATGATGGTGGGTTATATGAGCAGTGCTACTAATGAGGTAGATGCTTTTATAGACGGAAAATATATTGGTGATTCAGACACGGCCTTATCTTCGTTGTTAGCAGGAGAAGAATATGTGATTCAGGGAAGAGTACTTCCATTTGAAACGACTGATGTGGTTCCGTTGGTTTTTAAAACGAGCAATGCGGGAAGCTTTATGATTAGTTTAGGTGCTTTTGATGGATTATTTGAAGGAGATCAAGCGATTTATTTACGGGATAATTTACTGGGAATTGTGCATGATCTAAGAGAAGCAGGGTATTCTTTTGAAACCGAAGCCGGCGTTTTCAGCAATCGTTTTGATTTGCTTTATGAGAACGTGACCCTTGGTGTTGGGGAGGATACTTATTCCAATTCCGTTCAAGTAGCTACCGGAGGAAGTCAGTTAAAGATTAAATCCACAGTTGAACCGCTCTCAAAAATAACGGTATATGATGTATTAGGAAGAACGTTATTTCAAAGTGGTACACTTCAACAGCAGGAATTTGTTGTTCCGGGGTTAACGCCTTTACATATGGCACTTTTTGTTAAAATAGTTATGAACAACGGACAGGCTGTGCTACGGAAAGTTGTTTTTTAAGATAACCACTATCAATAGTGAGAAACCGGGCAATTTTTGTCCGGTTTTTTTATTTTGCTCAAAGGCAATTGTTTGTAACTGTTTTACACAATGTTAACATATTCGTAATGTGATTTTTAGAATTGTATTAACATTCTGTGTAAATTTGTAACTGTCAAAAATTAATATAAAAAAACATGAAAAAATTTCTACAATTAAATGTTTTCAAATTCATTGTTTTATTGTTTTGTTTGAGTGGTTTCAATCTTTCAGCACAATATTCTACGGGATTTGAAGATGCGTCAAAGGCAGGTTACGCCTCTGGATCAGTTACCTTATCGGGTATTACTTGGACCATGACAGAAGCTCTTATTGGTGATGTTGCTGCCGACTGGAAAGTAGGCACAAAATCTGCTAGAATGAGAGGTTATGCAGCATCAGCGATTACCATGACCCAAAACAAAACGAATGGAATGGGTGTTCTTTCTTTTCAATATAGAAGATATGGAACGGATGCTCAAGTAGCCTGGAGAGTAGAATATTCCACCAATGATGGTGGAAGCTGGACTCAAGCAGGTTCAGATTTTACAGCTCCGACAACTGATGTTGTGCAAACATTTAGCGAAACAGTTAACATTACTGGAAATGTACGCGTAAGAATCAAGAAAGCAGTTGAGACAGGAGCTTCTAATAATCGATTAAATATTGATACTTTTCAAATTACCGATTTTTTAGGAGCATCCACCCCAACTATTACCCCAAGTGTTAGTTTGCTTTCGTCTTTTGGTTCTGTTGCTGTCGGAAATAATTCAGCCAGTCAAAGTTTTACGGTTTCTGCTGATAATTTAACGGATGTTGTTGCGGTTTCTGCTTCATCAGATTTTGAAGTCAGTACCGATAACTCCACTTTTACCAGTGGATTTAATTTAGGTCAAACCGGAGGTAATTTAAATGGAGAACCGGTGACTATTTATGTGCGTTATTCTCCCACCTCAGGGGGATTGAATAATGGTACGATTACGTTTACCTCTACTGATGCTGCTACTAAAACGGTAACCGTTTCCGGAAATGGTGTTGAACCAACACCTGAATTAACAGTTTCTGCCAACACATTACCTGATTTTGGAAATGTAACAGTAGGAGAAGATTCAGTTAGCCAGTCATTTACCGTTTCAGGATCATTATTAACTTCAAATACATTAATTGTAGCACCCGAAGATTTTGTGGTGAGTACTAATGATGTTACATTTTCTTCTTTCTTAAACTTAGGACAAACCGGCGGAAATATCAATGGTCAACCGGTTACCATTTATGTTCGTTTTCAGCCTTCTTTCACCGGTGCTACCGGTGGAGATATTGAAATTTCTTCTACAGGTGCTGCTTCCCAAATTGTTTCGGTGAGTGGAATAGGAGTAGACCCTATTATTGGTGCTCCTTTAGCAATTGATGCAACTGACATCCAAACAAATTCATTTATTGCTAATTGGGAAGAAGTAGCGGGAGCATTGTCTTATCGTTTAGATGTTTCTACTAGTCCAACATTTTCGAGTTTAACCGCAGGTTCAACTACTACAGAAGTATTTACCGGTGTCGGTGGTGGAACTTCAACATCATATTTAACTAGATCTTGGACAGGAGTTGATGGTATTTCTTGGACGGCTTTTAAGTCTAGAACAGATCAAGTTGTATATGCAAGCAATGCTGCTATTACGCTTCAAAATGCTTCGGATGCTTATTTAATATCAGGTACTATTTCAGGAGGATTGACAGCTTTAAGTTTCAATGTGTTAAGAACTTTTACTGGTGCAGATGGAATTGTAACAATAAGAGTGTTTCACGGAGCGGGTTTTACTACTGAAACAAATTTGGGAACGATTGGATATAATGCAACTGTTCAAACTTTTAGTGTTAACAGTTTAAACATTACGGGAGATTTTATCATCAGAATTGATAACAATGCAGCTGCTCGCCCTGCAATTGATAATTTAAGTTTTACCAGAAATTTGACAGAAGTACCTTCTTTTGTTGAGGGTTACAACAATTTAACCGTTAATGGATTAAGTCAAACTGTTAGTGGATTAACGCCTGAAACAACTTACTATTACAGAGTAAGAGCTTTCGACGGAACTACTTCCGAAAACTCAAATGTAATTGCTGTAACTACACAACAATTAACAGACCCAATCATTTCTCCTTCAGTTACTTCTTTACCTGATTTTGGTAATGTGATTGTAGGAAATGATTCAGCTAGTCAAAGTTTTACTGTAACGGCTGAGTTTTTAACAACTTCTGTTACAGCAACAGCTTCAACTGATTTCTCAGTAAGTTTAGATAATATTACTTTTACTTCTTCAGTTGATTTAACACAAACTGCAGGCGTGTTAAACGGAGAACCGGTTACGGTTTATGTGCGTTATTCTCCAACTTCTGAAGGAGCAAACAACGGAACAATAACATTAAGTGCAGAGGGAGCAATAAATCAAATTGTAAGTATTTCAGGAATAGGATTTATACCTGTACCGGCTTTGACAGTTTCAGTGAATACATTACCTGATTTCGGAACCATTATAGTGGGTTCTAACTCTTCTAGCCAAAGTTTTACAATCTCAGGAGAATATTTAAGTGGCAATGTGAGCGTTGTGGCGCCAATTGATTTTCTAGTTAGTTCTGATAATTCAACTTTTACATCTTCTTTAAATTTACCAACTTTAGGTGGTGGTTTAACGGGTGAGCCAATAACGGTTTATGTTCAATTTAATCCTTCTACAGTCGGAATTGCTGGTGGTGATATTGAAGTTTCTTCATTAGGAGCTACAACTCAAGTAGTCTCAGTAAGTGGAAATGCCGTAAACCCAACTCCTAATGCACCAGTTGCCACAGCTGCTTCTTCTGTTGGTTCAACTTCTTTTATTGCCAATTGGGGTGCTGTAGAGGGAGCAACTAGTTATCGATTAGATGTTTATTCAATTCAAGAAGAAATTCCTGCAACCGATTTGTTTATTTCAGAATATGGTGAAGGAGCTCCGGGAAATAGAAAATATGTTGAAATTTTTAACGGAACAGGTACCGATGTGGATTTATCTTCATATGAATTAATGAGAGCTACAAACGGTGGAGGTTGGCCAACTACAGGAACAGCAATTTTAGCTTTGTCCGGTACGTTAGTAAACGGCGAAACACTTGTAGTAGCAAATAATGCAACTGATGTAATAGGTGCGGATATCTATAACGCTGGTTTTGCAAGTTGGAATGGAGATGACGCCATCGGATTGTTTAAAAATGATGTGTTGATTGATGTAGTTGGAACACCTAATACTGATCCTGGAGCTGGTTGGAGTGTTGCAGGAGTTAACAATGCTACTGTTGATAATATTCTTGTTAGAAAATCATCAATCGCTGCCGGAAATACAGATTGGTCTGCTTCAGCCGGAACCTCAACAGAGGATTCTGAATGGGTTATTTCAAGAGTTTGGAGTGCTATTGATCCAAGCACACCCTTAACCTTAGGTTTGCATAGTTTTGATGGTAGTGGAAATAATGTTGTGTATGTTTTAGGATATGAAAATCTAACCGTAAATGGAACATCAGTCAATGTAGATGGTTTAGATCAAAATACAACATATTATTATAGGGTAAGAGCTTTTAATGGTTCTACATCTGTTAATTCAAATGTTATTTCAGTAACCACATTAAATCCTGTTCCTTGGTATTTTGATGGTGATAATGATGGATATGGTGATGACAATAACACAATTTTAGCTGTTGAGCAACCAGTTGGTTATGTAGCTGTTGGCGGCGACTGCAACGATGCTTTAGCTTCCATCAAACCCGGCGCTACAGAAATCTGTTACGACGGTATCGATCAAAACTGTGATGGAGATACCAATGACGGTTGT
>NZ_JBIKJL010000013.1:0-50632 GCF_044361015.1 Flavobacterium sp. | reverse complement strand
ATTTTTTTATAAAAGCACTGTAGGAGTAAGGTATTGGTGTGTTTTTAATTCGTTCACAAGCTCCACAAATTTCTGTAAATGATTGAACTTCACCATTTAAAATAATCAATTGATCTCCGGTTATTTTTTTTTGGTCATATAAATCATTTACTTTTTGAAACAACATTTTTGCTATTTGGTTGGGTTTATGCTTATGATGATCAATTTCTAGGTCCACGTCTGTGAACAATTGTTTACTTGTTTCATCATTCGTTAAGTGCTTGCTTAAAATAGAAGCATATCCGGGAATCAATTTTTTGAAATATAAGCGGTCGCTTTCCTCTTTTAAAATGACACTTAATTTGATAGCAAGATTTCGACTGTTGTTAACAAGAGAACCCCATAATTTTCTGCCTTCCCACCAACGGTCGTATGCTGTATTAGTTCGAAAAACCAATAATAAAGAAATCACGAAACCGAGCATATTATGCATAATCGTGATATTACTTAAATGACTTTTTTCAGACATTTTCCAATATACAATCTCTAAATAGCCCACACCATACGTATACAAACCGATAAAAATCATCATTGGAATTAACTGCCTGAATGTATCGGATTTATGAAATCTAAAAATAAATGTAATCCAGTCTTTTGGGTTGTATTGAACCATTTTTTAGGGTAAAAGGTTAAAAGTGATAAGTGATTGGTTTTAAAATGTAAATGTAGAAAAGAAATTATAATTTTAAATAAATGAATATGAATTTTCAGTTTTTCTTAAACTCGAAACTCCTTTCCCTAACTAATATAATTCCAAATATTCTTCTTCTTACTCATTTCCATAAAAATCATTCGCAACGTTTGGTGTTCAGGCAACGTCATCGAAACATCTTTTTTCAAGAGTTTGATGGCTTCGTGGCGAGCAAGTTTTAAAATATCTCGGTCTTTTACCAAATCAGCGATTTGTAAATTCAAAACGCCACTTTGTTGTGTTCCCATAATGTCACCTGGTCCGCGGAGTTTTAAATCTACTTCAGCGATTTCAAAACCGTCGTTGGTTTTACACATCGTTTCTAATCTTGTTTTACTGTCATCACTCAATTTATGACTCGTCATTAAAATGCAATAACTCTGTTCTGCTCCACGACCAACGCGACCTCGAAGCTGATGTAGCTGTGAAAGGCCAAAACGTTCGGCACTTTCAATCACCATTACGCTGGCATTAGGAACGTTGACGCCGACTTCAATTACTGTGGTGGCAACCATGATATTGGTTTTTCCTAACGAAAAACGTCTCATTTCTTCTTCTTTGTCTGCCGCTTTCATTTGTCCGTGAACGATGGAAACGCTATAATGCGGCAATGGAAAATCCCTTGAAATACTTTCATAACCATCCATTAAATCTTTGTAATCCATTTTCTCACTTTCGTTAATCAACGGATATACAATATAAATTTGTCGGCCTTTGGCAATTTCATCTTTTAAAAATTTCCAAACTTTTAAGCGATTGGAATCAAATCGGTGAACGGTTCGAATAGGTTTTCTGCCCGGTGGCAATTCATCAATCACCGAAATATCTAAATCGCCATATAAACTCATCGCTAATGTTCTAGGAATTGGGGTAGCCGTCATCACCAAAACGTGAGGCGGAATATCATTTTTCTTCCATAATTTTGATCGTTGTTCAACACCAAATCGATGTTGTTCATCAATAATGGCTAATCCTAAATTGTTAAACTGAACTTTATCTTCCAACAAAGCATGGGTGCCAATCAAAATATGTAATTCACCACTTTCTAATTGCCCATGAATGATTTTACGTTCAGCCGTTTTTGTGGAACCGGTTAGTAATTTTATTTGGATATTCAACTCTTTAGCTAAATCACTTAATCCATTAAAATGTTGTGTAGCTAATATTTCTGTTGGTGCCATCAAACAACTTTGGAATCCGTTATCCAAGGCTATCAGCATGCACATTAAAGCAACAATTGTTTTTCCTGAACCAACATCGCCTTGTAATAAACGATTCATTTGAGCATTACTCCCTAAATCATTTCGAATTTCTTTCAACACTCTTTTTTGAGCATTTGTTAATTCAAAAGGTAAATGATGCTGGTAAAAATCATTAAAATAGGTACCCACTTTTTCAAATGGATATCCTTTGATTTTATTTTTTCGAATTAGGTTTTTAGTAATTAATTGCAGTTGAATAAAAAACAACTCTTCAAACTTTAATCGAAATTGTGCTCTAGTCAATAAATCCTGGCTTTTTGGAAAATGAATGTTGAATAAAGCAGCATTTTTCGGAAACAATTTTAATTCATCTGCTAAATAGTTAGGCAACGTTTCTGAAAAACGAGCTTGTGTTTCCACAAATAATTGTTGCATCATTTTATTTATTGTTCGATTAGAAATGCCTCTTTGAGTCAG
The DNA here is from genome assembly GCF_044361015.1 of Flavobacterium sp. Lineage (GTDB taxonomy): Bacteria > Bacteroidota > Bacteroidia > Flavobacteriales > Flavobacteriaceae > Flavobacterium. The sequence continues at coordinate 48,223 of NZ_JBIKJL010000013.1, read as the reverse complement.
TTTTTCAGTGGATGGATAAACCGGTTGCAAAGCTGAACGCAGACTTTCTTTATGTTCTTCCAATAATTCTAATTCAGGATGAGCCATATTAAACATTGCTGAAAAAGCAGTAACTTTTCCAAAAGCAACATAAGGTGTATTGAGTTTTAAACTTTCGCGAATCCATTTCTGACCCTGAAACCAAACCAATTCCATTTCGCCGGTTTCATCAACAAAAGTGGCTACTAATCGTCCTCTTCCTTTTTTTTGCTCAACTGTTTTAAGATGAATAATTTTTCCAATAATTTGCGCTTCTGCATTACTACCGACACTTCGTGATTGCAATTCATTGATTTTATAATATCGTGTGCGGTCGATATAGCGATTTGGGAAAAAAGTCAACAAATCTCCATAACGATGAATGCTGAGTTCTTTTCGAAGTGTTTCACCTCTTGAAGGACCAACGCCTTTAAGATATTCTATTGGAGTTTGCAGGATATCGTTCATTTTAAAAAATCAACTTCAGTAACAATGACAATTTCAATTCAAAGCGAAGATAGTTTTTTGCGATGAAAATTGAAAGAGAATAATTTTGTCGCCTCAAATAAATAAAAAATCCCGTTTTGAAATTCAAAACGGGATTTGGTATAACTTGAAAAAAGATTATCTTCTTCTTTCTTTGATTTTTGCTTTTTTACCTGTAAGGTCTCTGAAATAGAAAATTCTAGCTCTACGAACTTTACCTCTTTGGTTAACTTCTACTTTTTGAAGAGCAGGCATGTTTACAGGGAAAATTCTTTCCACCCCAACAGCACCTGACATTTTACGAATAGTAAAGGTTTCAGTAGTTCCTGAACCTCTTCTTTGAATTACAACTCCTTTGAAGAACTGTGTTCTTGTTTTTTCACCCTCTTTAATTTCATAATAAACAGTGATAGTATCACCGGCTCCAAATTCTGGAAAATCTTTTTTTGTTACAAATTCGCTTTCAACGAATTTCATTAAATCTGCCATAACAATTAAGTTAAAAATAATGATTATCAGAGCAACATTCACGATTTTCGTCAGAGGTTGGTCTAAATTTGAGTGCAAAAGTAATAAATTTTATTGAATCAGAAAAATAATCTGTATTTTTTTACTCTTCCAATAAATCCGGACGTCGGTTTTTAGTGTGTTCATACGCTTTATTCTCTCGCCATTTGTCAATTTCAGCAAAGTTGCCACTTAGTAAAACATCGGGGACTTTCCAACCTTTGTATTCTGCCGGTCGGGTATATATAGGTCCAGATAACAAATTATCCTGAAAACTATCTGTCAAGGCAGAAGTTTCATTACTCAAAACACCGGGTATCAAGCGAATAATGGCATCCGACAAAACAGCAGCTCCCAATTCACCGCCGGAAAGCACATAATCGCCAATGGAAATTTCTTTCGTTATAAAATGGTCACGAACCCGTTGGTCTACACCTTTATAATGTCCGCATAAAATGATTATATTTTTTAAAAGCGACATCGAATTGGCCATTTTCTGGTTTAATGTTTCACCATCGGGCGACATATAAATTATTTCATCATATTTGCGTTCACTTTTCAATTTGGCAATACAATCATCTATCGGTTGAATTGACATTACCATTCCGGCACCGCCTCCAAACTGATAGTCGTCTACACTTTTCTGCTTATTTGTGGTGTAATCTCTCAAATTGTGCACATGAACTTCAGCTAAACCTTTGTCAATAGCTCTTTTTAAAATAGAAGCTTCAAATGGACTTTTTAAAAGTTCAGGTAAAACGGTTATGATATCTATTCGCATTGTTTTTTTTTGCAAAAATACTTATTTATAGAAAGTGTTTCCGCTTTTTATTTGAGTAAAAAAGTTCATTTTTGTTTTAAGGCATGAGTTTACCATAGAAAATTCCGTTCCAAAGAAGTTTTTCTGTCCCTAACCAAAAACCTCTAAATGAGGAAATATCAGCATAGCATAACACAACACCTTTTCCTTTTTTCGTTGCTTTAGATGCAGCTGTGTCCTTTAACAAATCTAAATTTTCTGTCTTGTCCTGTTATAGCGATACACAAAAAGTACCCTTATGAAAACACTCGAAGAGCCACGTTATGCAAAACGACGTCATAAAGAGTTTTGCAAAGTTCTTTCGCCTACAAGAACATAGTTTAGGTGCTTACTTGAAAAGTACTGTAATAATTTGTAATTGTCAACAAATCAAACTTCATTTACTTTGCTAGCTACTTTTTTTGATCATGTATTTTTCTATCATATAAATCATGAATCACTAAAATGAGGTAGCCAAATAAAACTGCACCCACTATTAATGCATTGCTGACAATTCCCTCAACTGAAAAAGATATTTTAATAAGTATTGTTGAAATTACAAAACCGGAATTTCTAATTATTTTATGAAATTCATCAGAATAAAAAAATGATAAAAGAAGTAGCAGCACATCTGTAATAATCAAGATGGTAAAAAACTCGTCGAAAAAAACTTTATTTACATCTTCAAAAGCGATTAATCCATTTTGATAATTACTTATTGCATCATTTGTCCAACTAAAAAAAGTGTAAAATACAAGTGCAATCAGTATCGGTAACAAAGCAACCGCGATACCCTTCTTTAAAAATATAAATTTATTTAAATTTTCACCTTCTCTGTCAGACAATTTGACCTCCAAACTTTGATTTTTATTGTTTTTTTGGTAAAATAAATAGATTAAAAAAAATAAAATAAGTGAAGTTCCTACATCGTAAGAAAATTTAAGGTCGCTATTACTCTGAAACCAATTGGCAGTAAGTTCCAGGTTTGAAATATCTTTAAAGATTTTTCGGATAACAATAAGTGTAATAATTTCGTATTGCTTACCAATATAGGTTGTGATTGATTTTGGGATATAGAATACAAGCAAATATACTTCATATAAAAGAATAAATGAAAAAGGTGTATAAATGGCTGCAATAGGATTATTAAATAATTTTGATTCTATTTGAATGACGTCTTGATATACTAAAAAAATTAAAACCAAGTGAATCAAATAACTAGTTATTGCAACAAAGAGAATCACTCGTTCTGTTCGCTCTTTATTATTTGCAGACAACAATTTTTCAATTGTTTTATTTATAAAATTTTGACTATTCATTTGATTTTCTTTTTTTAAATTTATGAACACCTTACAATATAATCGTTAACTCACATTAGTAAATCTAATCACCTATTGCTTATTTAAGTGAATATAGCACCATAAAAAATAAAGCCATTTATAATCATAAAAAGCAATGCCGGTAAAGAAACCCAAAGCGAATCGCCTATTTTGATTCTAACAACAACGCCAAAAAACATTAACAAAGCCAAACCACCTGATGCTAAAAGTAACAATGGTTGGAATTTTAAACCTAACAGCAAACCAATAGCACCCAAAAGTTCCAAAACTGCTGTGAGTGCCCCTACTTTTTCAAGTCCAAAACGTTTAAATTCACTTTTCATTTTTGTTGAAGTAAAAAAGGCCAATCCGTAAATGAAAAAAGAAAAGCTGGAAAAAAAAATCAATACGTTAAGCACGGTCATTATTTAATTACTTCTAATGATACAGCAGCAACAAAAAGACAAAGCAGCAATAGAAATAATGAAGGTAAGTGTTTGTGCCAAGGATTACTCACTTTAAAATGAAAATATTGGGCTGAAATCATTAAAAAAGCCATTATTAATGAAGGAATAAGTATTAATTCAGGGTGCCAAATACCAACAATTAATAAGGTTGACAAGGCTATTTTTGTTGCACCAACAGCACTGCGAACTAAATCACTTAATTGATATTGTTTAAATTCTTGCTCGACGTTGTGAAAACGAAAAACCCAAACAATGATAATTGAAAAGGCAATGATAATTTGAGCAATTGTAGAGTAAGTTGTCATATTTTAGTTTTAGATTTTAGTTAGGTATACTCCAAAGTGCTATTTTGTAGCCTAAACGGTACAATTCTAAGCCTCAGAAAGTTCAGTGCATCAATAGTTATCTAGAATGAGCATCACAACTGATAATACTTCAAATATATAAAAAATTACCGACTGTTACCAAGAACTGATTTTGATTTTATTGCAAGTTATAATTGAAATCAATTTTTAGTGGCTTTTTTTTTATATCTTAAAATATTATTTTTATACTAACGAAGCATATAACTAGTAAGATATGGTGACTAGTGCATTTCAGTCAACTTTCCTTTAACATTTACAATAACTTTAATACTTTGTGCGTTCGTGATTTGTTAACTTGCAAGCAGAAATTTAATAGCACACGATGGAACCAATCAAAATACTTTGGGTAGACGACGAGATTGATTTACTTAAACCACATATACTCTTTTTAGAACAAAAAAACTATAGCGTAACTAAGTGTAACAACGGAAGAGATGCCATTGATATCTTTGAAAAAGGAAACTTCGACATTGTATTCCTTGACGAAAACATGCCTGGAATGAGTGGTTTGGAAACACTTTCGGAAATGAAAGAAATTAAATCGGCGATTCCGATGATTATGATTACCAAAAGTGAGGAAGAATACCTGATGGAAGAAGCTATCGGTTCAAAAATTATCGGTAGAGTTGCAGAAGGAAAAAAAATGGTACTTTTCTTCAAAGATCCATTATCCAGTCATCCCTGTGAAGCCTATGTAAATATGCTTATTCGTGTTAGTGATGTGCATAATGTGCCTTTAGCAATAAATGAAGCAACAGCTCAACTCCTTTTAGATGAATTATTTAATTAAAAGTTAAAATTCTTTTAAGAAGCATTATTCAAGCTTTATTTTCTTTAAATTGTAGCTAAAAAAACATTATGAAAAAGGCTTTATTTTTTATTTTGTTATCTCAATTTGTTATTGCCCAACCTGGAATTATTTGGCAAAAGACAATGGGGGGTAATCAAATTGATGGTTTCAGTTCTTGTGTTGTTGGAAATGATTCTGGTTTCTTGGTTGGTGGAACTTCAAATTCAGGAATCAACGGCGACAAAAATGAAAACAGTAGAGGTTCTACAGATGTGTGGATTATCAAGTTTACTGAAAGCGGAACTGTTGATTGGCAGAAAACAATTGGTGGTAGTGGGAGTGATGGATTATATCAAATAATCAATGAAAGCGACGGATACATTTTGGCTGCAACCTCATCTTCTAATATTTCTGGAGAAAAAAGCGAAGATAGAAGGGGATTAAGTGATTATTGGTTGTTTAAAATTAATAATCAAGGAAGTATCATTTGGCAAAAAACAATTGGAGGGGATAGGAGTGATATGCAAACATCAGTTTTGAAAACACTAGAAAATGAAATCATTATTGGTGGTTTTTCAGATTCAAATATTTCGGGTGAAAAAACTGAGAATAGAAGAGGTGCTATTGGTGAACATGATTTTTGGATTATAAAATTGAATGGCAATAATGAAATTGAATGGCAACGGACAATTGGTGGAAATCTTGATGATCGATTATACTCGATTCTTTCCACACTTGATGGGGGTTATATTTTGTCTGGAGATTCTAATTCTAATAGTTCTGCTGAAAAAAATGAAAATTGTTTTGGCGAATATGATATTTGGATAGTTAAGCTCAACAGTAATGGTGAAATAGAATGGCAAAAAACCCTTGGAGGAAGTGGTTTAGAAGTTTTTGGTGATGTTATTGTAACTGATGATGGAGGATTTTTAGTTGGATGTTATTCGAACTCAAGTATTTCAGGAAATAAAACTCAAGATTCTAATGGGTTGAGTGATTTTTGGTTAGTAAAATTATCATCATCTGGTTTAATTGATTGGCAGAAAGTAATTGGCGGAAATGATAAAGATAATTTAACCAGTATTTCAAAAAATGGAGAAATTGGATATGTGGTTAGCGGAACCTCAAAATCAGGAATTTCAGGAGATAAAACCAGTTTTTCAAGAGGATTAGAAGATTTTTGGGTAGTTTTTATAAATCTTAATGGTGAAATTATTGGTCAAAAAACTATTGGTGGTGAATTATATGATGGAATTGAAAATATGCTTATAGATGACAATGGAAGAATTCTTTTAGGCGGAAATTCACTTTCAAACAACGTGGGTGAAAAGACGGAGTTAAATCGTGGAGGGTCTGATTATTGGGTAATGCTACTAGAACCTAATACCTTATCGATTGAAAGTGCTTTTTTTTCTGAAATCAATATTTTTCCTAATCCTACAACTAAAGCTCTTCATTTTCGTTTTCCAACTCCTTTTAACGGTAAAATTTTTCAAACAGACAGTTTAGGAAAAGCTATTCAAATCCTTGAAATTAAAAATAAAACCAATTTTTCTACAGAAGTTTTAGGTTCAAATGGAATCTACTTTATTACCATAGAACAAGAAAACGGACTTTCAAAAACCTTAAAAATTATAAAAATGCAATAAGATTTATTTTACTGCTATCATTGAAATCTCCACATTTACACCTTTAGGTAAACCTGCTACTTGAACAGTTTCTCTGGCAGGGGCGTTATGTTCATCAAAGTACTGTCCATATACTTTATTGATGGCAACAAAATCATTCATGTTCATGATAAAAACAGTCGTTTTTACCACATTGGAAAACTGCATATCCGCAGTTTCTAAAACAGCTTTCAAGTTTTGCATAACTTGATTGGTTTCCGTTTCAATATCCTCTAAAATTAATTCTCCCGTTTTTGGATTTAGAGCGATTTGACCGGAGGTGTATAATGTACTTCCAATTAAGACAGCTTGATTATAGGGTCCAATAGGAGCCGGTGCTTTGGCTGTAAAAATAATTTTTTTCATAACTTTTTATTGATAATTAAATTCTATAAAAGAAAATTAACGTAATGTTCTATCTGGAATTGAGCGTTTGTCATATTTTAAATCACTCAACACAGAGGATTTAATTCCGATGTAAAAACCCCAATAGGCATTTGCTCCGTAAGGAGACCAATTGAAGTCCATTCTCCAGCTCAACAAATCTCTTTCAAATCTAAACTGAGTAAACGTCACGCCCTTTTGAACAAAATCATATCCCGACGAAACACCAACTTTCCATCGGGGTGAAATATCAATATTTCCAGAAAACATCACAGAGTTACCTGAGATTATACTTTCCCTATTTGTGTTGCTGTAAGTCAACGAATATGCTAAAGTAAAATCCCATGGAGCTTTAGAATTATAGAATTCTGAGAATTCTTCTTCTTCCTCATCAGAATCATCAAATTGACTCTCTCTTCGGTCACTTAAGTCTGTATTGGTTCCAAATAAATCATCATCACGGCCACCATTTTTTGCACCTTGTACATTCTTCTTTTTAATATCTTTTTTTCCTTGACTTGAAAAAGAATAATTGGCAGTCATATTGGCACTTGTCATTCTAAACAGACTTCCGCCATTATCAATATTAAATTTTTCGATTCTTCTTCCGGCAGCATTAATGGCATAAGGATCTAAAGTTGCCGCAAAATTAACGTTCATTTTATTATTGAATAATAATGTTCCTCCACTCATTCTAACAGGAGCCCATTGTAAAGAATCAGAAGCTAAATTATAACTTGTTGAAAAGTTCAATTGATTAAGCAACATAACTTTTTTGGGTTCTGTCTTGGTACTGTCTTTTTCAGTCACCTTAGCTTCAAATGTATTACCTAATGAAATTCCTGCAAAATTAGAGTATGTATTGGATGGTTCACCAAAAATCCCACCTTCAAAACGGGTGTAATCATCCATTTTTCCACTGGCATCAATGGCATAGGTGTCAAAATACTTTTCAAAACTTGGTGTGTAACTATAAGAAACGGAAGGTCGCATCACATGTCTGATAGCTTGAATCTTATTGGCTTCACCAAAATTAAATGTTCCGTAAATTGTTGTTCCTAAATTTGATCCAAAAGAATAAGTTCGGAAGGAATCAAAACCACTGACTTCATTTGTAACCACTTTATTTAATTCCTCATCAAAGGCTTTATTGATCGTTTTTAAAGTCCAAACTTCATTATAATTTGCATTGGCAGAAACACTAAAATGTTTAAAAATTTTAAAGTTTGTGCTCAACGGGATAGTGTGTTGCATTCCGGTTTTTGCTTCTTTAAACATTTCCTGTTTAAAAAACAATGAATCGTAGGTATTGATTCGGTATTCACCTCTTAAATTGTATTGAAGATTGATGTTTTTAATTAATCCTTTTTTTGTTCCTTCTTTTGAAGCAAATGGAAAAATACGGTCAACGCTGGCTTGTAGAGTTGGCAATGTCATATTTATTTCTTCTGTACCTGTATTTTGATTATGGGTAGCTGATAAGGACATATTTACTTGCGGAACAGTATTGAAAGTCTTAGAATAGGAAACAGATGAACTCAAATTATTCACTAAATTTGAACCAACATTTATCTGATTTAATGATTGTTGAAAATACTGGCTACTACCTAAATTGACTGATGCCGAAAACCGTGAGTTTGGATTTGATTTTGCGTCTTGTGTATGAGACCATTGAATGTTGTAATTTTTTGATTTTGAATAATCAGGAAAACCACGTTCACTTTGTATAATGTTTTCAAAACGAAGATTAAAACTTCCATTGAACCTATATTTTAAAGCATAACTACTTTGAAATCGCAATCCCCAACTACCATTGGTATAATAATCTCCTAAAATCGCTAAATCATAATAGTCACTCAAGGCTAAATAATAGCCCCCATTTTGTAACGAATAACCTTGTCTACGGGTATCTTGAAAAGTAGGAATTATTAATCCGGAACTACTTTCTTCCGTCATTGGAAAAAAAGCGAAAGGAATTGCTATAGGCGTGGGCACATTAGCAATAACCATATTAGTAAAACCTGTTACTACTTTTTTTCGGGGAACTAACTTAATTTTATCTGTATAAAAATAATACTCAGGATTGTCTATATCTTTTGAGGTAGTAAATCGGGCACCTTTTAAAAAATAGACTGAGTCATTTTCTTTTTTTGAAATTTCTGCCTTAACTCTAAATTCTCCTTGTTCGGTTCTGGAATTCCAAATAAGAGCTTTTTGAGTTTTAAAATTAAATCGAATGGAATCTGGTTCTACTACATTTGAGCCTTGTTTAAAAACAGGATTTTGCGTATAAACTCCACTTGAATCTTTAATTCTGCCGGCATAAACTTCATTTTTTTCATAGTTCATGATTATAATTCCGGCTTTCAGTTCAATATCCTGATAATAAAGTTCAGCTTTATCATATAAAGTGATTAATTTATTCTTTTGATCATTTTTTGTGTATTTATCAGCTTTATATTTGATTTTATCTTCTAAAAGCGGTTTTTTCTTGTTAAGCTCTAAAGAATCGTTAATAACGGTATCTTTAATCTGAAAAAAATCTTCACTGTTGATAATCAGGCTATCAACTGGTTTTTGGGCTTCAACCTTTAAGGTTTTATTTTGCAATTCCTGTGCACTAACTTTTGTAAATCCAATTGTTAGGAAAAATGCTGATAAAACGATATGAAATAAGTTTGTCCGCAAATGTTTTAATGCTATTTTTGTAAAATTATGGCTTGATTTTTGGAGTGCCAAACTTACATATAATTTTCGGTCAAAAATAAGTAAATAATAAAATTTAAAACCTAGAGTTTTAATTAAATTAACTTTTACAATGATGCACTTTTTAAATAAATTCAAATTTATCTTTTTTGCTTTTCTAATACTATCAACAGCAAATTTATTTTCTCAAACAAATACAAAATTTAAAGTTGTGTTGGATCCAGGTCATGGTGGAAAAGATTTCGGTGCTAACTATTATGGTTTCATAGAAAAAAATATTGCTTTAAAAGTAGCCTTGAAAGTTGGTAGAAATTTAGAAAAATACAATGATATTCAAGTTATTTATACACGAAGTACCGATGTTTTTATTGAGTTGATGGAACGTGCGAGAATAGCTAACAGAGCGAATGCAAATATTTTCTTGTCAATTCACTGTAATGCTTCACCAAAAGGCGATGCTTTTGGAACTGAAACGTTTGTGATGGGTTTAACCAAAAATGCATCCAATTTAGAAGTAGCCAAAAAAGAGAATTCGGTTATTACACTTGAGAGTGATTATAAAATAAAATATGCCGGATATAATCCTAATTCACTGGAAAGTGTAATTGGAATTCCGCTTTTGCAGGAAGAATATTTAGACCAAAGCATAACACTTTCTACTAAAATTCAAAATGAATTTACAAATAAATTAGACAGAAAAAACAGAGGTGTAAAACAAGGGCCGTTTTTAGTATTGAATCAAACCTCAATGCCTAGTATATTAACCGAATTAGGTTTTATATCTTATAAGCCTGAAGGAGAATATCTAAATTCTGATAAAGGTCAGGAAGAATTAGCCAAAGCTATTTCAGATGCTATTTTGAATTATAAAAAAGAGTATTTTGGTGGCACCAATGTTATTGTTGATGAAAAAACAAATAAAGCGACAGTTGAAAAAGTAGAAAAAGATACTCCAGTAGTTCAAAATAAAAGCAATACCAAAGAAGTTGAAAAAGCTAAGGTAGTTATTACTAATGAACCTATTCCTGACGACAGTAAAGGAATTACTTTTAAAATACAAATATCAGCCAGTGGAAAAAAACTTGATTTAGTTCCACAAAATTTTAATGGATTATCACCAGTTTCAGTTGTTGACGAAAAGGGTTTGTATAAATATTATTTTTCTCAAACCTCTAACTATGAAGAAGCTAAGAAATATCTATCGGAAGCAAAAAACAAAGGATATGAATCCTCTTTTATTGTTGCCTTTAAAAATGGGAATAAAATTAGCATTCAAGAAGCATTAAAAGCCAATTAAATTTTTTTTATCTTAAATTTGCTAAAAACTAGAACAATTTTGAAATTAACGAAAGAAATAAAAACAGCAATATTAGTAATTTCCTCCATTTTGTTATTCATTTGGGGTTATAGCTATTTAAAAGGGACTGATATCTTAACAGATTATAATACTTTTTACATAGAATACAATGATGTAGAGGGTTTGGTAAATTCATCCCCGGTTACTATTAATGGTCTTGTTATTGGAAAAGTGAAAAATATTAGTTTCATTAATATGAGTTCATGGAAACCTATGGTTGAAATTCAAATTAATAAAGAATATTCGATTTCTAAATCCAGCATTGCACTAATTTATGAACCCGGATTAATAGGAGGTAAGATGATTCAAATTGTTCCGGGAACTCTTAATCCATCTGTTTTGGCTGAATCAGGCGATTATTTGAAAGGAGATATCAAAAGTGGTTTAACCGCACTTGTTTCAGAAAAATTACAACCGCTACAAGAAAAAATTGAAAAAGTAATGGTTTCAACTGATATTTTGTTAAGCAATTTGAATGAAACTTTAGATGCGAACACAAAACAAAATATCAAAAACAGTATTTCAAAATTCAGTGAAACCATGGCTGAATTTAGTGATATCTCGAAAACCGTGAATACAACGCTGACGGATAACAAATCGAAAATTAATAATTCATTGGCAAATTTTGAAAATGTCACCGGAAACTTTGCTAAAATCTCTGATTCACTTGCTCAAGTTAATATCAAGCAAACCGTTCAAAATTTAGAAAAAACATTGGCAAATATTGATAAAATCATGGCCGAATTAGAGAATGGAAATGGCACTATGGGCAAATTATTGAAAGATGACAAGATGTATACAAATTTTACAAAAGCTTCCAATGAATTGGAACTTCTGTTAGAAGACTTACGATTGAATCCAACTCGATATGTCAATGTTTCCCTATTTGGTAAGAAAAACAAACCTTATGTTGCTCCAACTGAAATAGATTCTTCTAAAATTAAAAATTAGCAGTAAATGAGCTATTTAGATAATATTTTATTTTTGATAATCTTAGGCTTAGGCTTTGGTTATTTTGCCCTTAATGTAAAAAAAATTGTTCGAAACATTAAACTTGGACAACAAGTTAACAGAACAGATAATTCATCTGAACGCCGGAAAAACATGACCATGATTGCATTAGGACAGTCAAAAATGTTGAAACGTCCAATCGCAGGATTTTTGCATATTATAGTTTATGTTGGTTTCATTATTATCAACTTAGAACTATTGGAAATTGTTATTGATGGCTTGTTCGGAACTCATCGTGTGTTTTCGTTCATGGGTGGATTTTATGATGTTTTAATTGCTTCATTTGAAATACTTGCCGTATTAGTTTTAGTTTCAGTTATTATTTTTTGGTTAAGAAGAAATGTAATAAAATTAAAACGTTTTGTTAGCTCGGATTTGAAAAGTTGGCCCAAAAATGACGCAAACTATATTTTATATTTTGAGATAGTTTTAATGTCATTATTTCTGATAATGAATGCAGCGGATTTATGGTTACAGGAAATGAATGTTCATCATTATAACCAAGCTGGTAGTTTTCCTATCAGTCAATTTATCTCGCCACTATTTAATGGTTTGTCTGAAGGAGTGGTAATCGTAATTGAAAGAACTGCTTGGTGGTTACATATTTGTGGAATTTTGGTTTTCTTAAATTATTTATACTTTTCGAAACATTTACATATTTTATTGGCATTTCCAAATACTTATTTTGCAGATTTAAACGAAAAAGGAAAGTTTGATAATTTGGAAAGTGTTACAAACGAAGTTAAATTAATGATGGATCCTTCAGCTGATCCATTTGCTGCACAGGCAAATCCTGAGACTATACCGTCAAAATTTGGAGCTAGTGATGTGCAGGATTTAAATTGGGTACAGTTATTAAATGCATACACATGTACTGAATGTGGACGATGTACCTCTTCTTGTCCGGCTAATCTAACCGGAAAAAAACTATCTCCTCGTAAAATTATGATGGATACACGTGACCGTCTTGAAGAAGTAGGAAAAATTATAGATTTAAACAAAGGTGTTTTTGTTCCAGATAATAAATCGTTATTAAATGATTACATCACCACAGAAGAACTTTGGGCATGTACATCTTGTAACGCTTGTGTAGAAGAATGCCCTGTTAATATAAGCCCGTTATCTATCATCATGGATATGAGACGATATTTGGTCATGGAACAAAGTGCTGCACCGATGCCAATAAACGCTATGATGACAAATATTGAAAATAATGGTGCTCCATGGCAATATAACCAAATGGATCGCTTGAATTGGAAGGAGGAGAACTAAACTATATATAAAAACAAATTTCCATAATAGTGAGACTTGGGAAAGTGTTTAATGAATGTGAATTAATTAAAAACTAAAAAATGAAAATGGAAGACATTAACAAAAAGCTTCAAGCCATTACTGAAAATGGACAGCAATTAAGTCCGATTTTACCGGAAGGAATTAAAAATTATTTAATAGATATTGACGGAACCGTATGTGATGATATTCCCAACGAAGAGCCGGAACGTATGTTAACAGCAGAGGTTTATCCGGATGCATTGGTAACATTAAATAAATGGTATGATGAAGGGCATATTATATTCTTTTTTACTTCCAGAACTGAAGCTCACAGAGAATATACTGAGATTTGGCTTAAAAAACATGGATTTAAATACCACGGAATTTTATTTGGTAAACCACGTGGTGGAAATTACCATTGGATTGATAACCATTTAGTGAAAGCTACTCGTTATAGAGGAAAATTTACAGATTTAGTCGAAAAAGAAGTTACCATTCAAGTATTTGACGACGAACATCACTAATAGTACTGACAATGAAAGTCTTGTCACAAACAAAATAATATGGCAGAAAATTTAGTAGTGCCAACGATGGCAGAAATGATGGCTCAAGGCAAACAACCTGAAGTTTTATTTTGGGTTGGATGTGCCGGTAGTTTTGATGATCGAGCTAAAAAAATCACAAAAGCATTTGTTCAAATTCTAAATCGGGCGAATGTGCCTTTTGCAGTTTTAGGAACCGAGGAAAGTTGTACCGGTGATCCGGCAAAAAGAGCAGGAAATGAATTTTTATTTCAAATGCAAGCCATGATGAATATTCAAGTCATGAATGCATATGAAGTTAAGAAAATTGTTACCGCTTGTCCGCATTGCTTCAATACAATAAAAAATGAATATCCTGAACTAGGGGGACAATATGAAGTGATGCACCATACTCAATTTCTAAAATCGCTTTTAGATGATGGACGCTTAACAATTGAAGGTGGTCAGTTTAAAGGAAAACGAATTACTTTTCATGATCCTTGTTATTTAGGAAGAGCAAATAATGTGTATGAAGCACCTAGAGAATTAATTCAAAAATTAGATGTTGAATTAGTAGAAATGAAACGTTCCAAAGCCAAAGGATTGTGTTGTGGAGCTGGAGGTGCTCAAATGTTTAAAGACGCTGAACCCGGTAATAAAGAAATCAATATCGAGAGAACAGAAGATGCTTTAGAAACGAAACCCGATATTATTGCCGCTGGATGCCCGTTTTGTAATACCATGATGACAGATGGTATTAAAAATAAAGAAAAAGAAACCTCCGTAAAAGTAATGGATGTGGCAGAATTGATTGCAAACGCTCAAGATTTATAATATTCGATAATAGGTAAATGGTAATTGGTAAAAGGATATAGTTCTAAAACCCATTACCAATCACCCAAAACCAAAAAAAATGTACATTCTATTTGAAAATCTTCCCGAAGAATCCAGAATTTGGATTTATCAATCCAACCGAAAATTTTCTGATGATGAAATAATTGAAATTGAGAAAGATTTGCAATCTTTTATTGACGAATGGATGTCTCATGGAACTCCGTTAGAAGCCTCTTTTATAACAAAATATAATCGATTTCTAATATTGGCCGTTAATCAGGATGTTCAACAAGCAACTGGATGTTCAATTGATAAATCGGTTGAGTTTATTCAAAAATTAGAACAAAAATATAAAGTAGATTTATTAGACAAAATGAATGTTACTTATAAGCAAGGAGAATTTTTGACTCATAAATCATTGCTGGATTTTAAACGAATGGCTAAAGAAAAAGCTGTTTCTGAAAATACGATTGTATTTAATAATCTGGTTAACACAATTGAAGAATGGAAAGAAAACTGGGAAGTTCCTGCCTCAGATAGCTGGCATAGCCGATTTTTTTAAAAAAAAATTATAATGTTCAAATTTTTTCGAATTTTTCTTCTCCTCTTTTTGCTGATTTCAGTTGTAAATTGTGCTACAAAAAAAGCTGTCAACTCTAATCCTGTTATTTCAGAATCAACTATCAATCCTACCAAAGATAAAAATATAGAGGATTTTGAAAATTTAACCTTCAATTATTCCTTGTCAACCCCTGAAGAAAAAAAATGGGTAGACAGTATTTTTAATTCACTTTCAACAGAAGAAAAAATTGGTCAACTATTTATGGTGGCCGCTTATTCAAATAAAGATTCAACTCATATTAAATCCCTTGATAAATTGATTGATGAACAAAAAATTGGGGGCTTAATTTTTTTTCAAGGCGGACCGGTACGTCAAGCTCAATTGACAAATCGTTTTCAAAAGAAATCGAAAGTTCCTTTGTTTATTGGCATTGATGCCGAATGGGGATTAAGTATGCGTTTGGATTCTGTCAATCGTTTTCCTTGGAATATGACTTTAGGTGCTATTCAAGATTTAAATTTAATTGAAAAAACGGGGGAATTAATGGCTATTCAATCTAAACAATTGGGAGTACATTTTAATTTTGCACCCGTTTTAGATATCAATACCAATCCGAAAAACCCAATAATAGGAAATCGTTCTTTTGGAGAAGATAAAAAGAATGTTACGGAAAGAGCTTTAGCTTTAATGATTGGATTGCAATCTAATGGCGTGTTTGCCACCGGAAAACATTTTCCGGGTCATGGTGCAACAGAATCAGATTCACATCATATGCTTCCGATAGTTAATTTTTCACAGGAACATATACGAGACGTTGAATTATATCCCTATAAGAGATTAATTTATAAAGGATTAGCCAGTGTAATGGTTGCACATTTGGATGTACCAAGTTTTGAAAATCGTCCGGGTTATCCTTCTTCAATTTCTAATGTTATTGTTACTGATTTGCTGAAAAAAGAGTTGAATTTTAAAGGATTAATTTTTACAGATGCTCTGAATATGAAAGGAGCAAGCAATTTTAAAAAACCGGGGGATATCGATTTAGCCGCTTTTACTGCCGGAAATGATATTTTGCTTTTTCCTGAAAATGTTCCTGTTGCTATTCAAAAAATAAAAGAGGCCATAGATAGTTCATTTATTACACAAGATAGATTGTCATATTCCGTTAAAAAAATATTGCATTTCAAGTACAAAGCCGGATTGAATGCCAATAAACCAATTGAAATTCAAAAACTTTCATCTGCAATAAATACTCCTCATGATGAAGGACTACAATATCAATTGTATGAAAATGCCATCACAGTAATTAAAAATAAAGGAGCCATAATTCCAATCAAAGAATTGGACAAAGATAAAATTGCTTATGTAAAATTGGGAGATGATTCTAATACAGTTTTCTTAGAAACATTAAAAAAATATACTGATATAACTGAGGTTAAACATGAAAATATAGATTCATTAAATGTTTTATTAAAAGATTATACAAAGGTTATTTTAGGATTTCATAAAGCAGATGGTGCTTGGAAAAAACATGATTTTTCTGCTAAAGAAATTGTTTGGATTACAGAAATAGCCAAACGTAAAAAAGTAATTTTAAATTGTTTTGTAAAACCCTATGCGTTAAGTTCAATTCCTACTTTTGAAAATATTGATGGTGTTTTAGTTTCTTATCAAAATAGCGATGTGGCTCAAAATGTTTCTGCCCAACTTATTTTTGGTGCTCTTGAGGCTAAGGGAAAATTACCAGTTACCATTAATGAAGAATTTAAAGTTGACCATGGTTTATCAACTGAAAAATTAAATCGTTTAGGATTTACACCTCCTCAAAATGTAAAAATGAATCCTTTTGTTTTGCAACGAATTGATGCAATCATGCAAAAAGCAATAGATGAAAAAATGACACCGGGAGGACAAATTTTAGTAGCTAGAAAAGGAAAAGTAATTTATCAAAAAGCTTTTGGATTTCATACTTATGAAAAACAAATGCAAGTTAAAAATTCAGATATTTATGATGTCGCTTCGTTAACAAAAATTGTATCTACTTTGCCTAATGTGATGCAATTATACGATAATAAAAAGGTATCCTTGGAAACTCATTTGGGAGAAATGTTACCACTTTTTAAAGGAACAGATAAAGAAAACATCATTTTTAAAGATTTGTTATCCCATTACGCAGGTTTGCAGGCATGGATTCCATTTTATAAACAGACATTGGATTCAAATAACTTGCCGTCCGAGAAGTATTATAGAAAAGCATATAGCACCGGTTTTCCAAATCAAGTAGCTGAAAATTTATATTTAAGAAAAGACTATTATGACACCATCATGAAGGCTATTGCAGAAAGTAAATTATTACCCAAAAAAGAATATAAATACAGCGATTTTACGTTTATCATTCTTAAAAATTATTTAGAAAAAACAACTGGAAAAACGCTTGATGAACTGAGTAGTAAAAACTTTTATTCTAAATTAGGTATGAATAATACGTTATACAATCCGTTGCACAAGTTTGATATGAGTAAAATTCCACCAACAGAAATAGATACTTATTTTCGATATCAAACTATTCAAGGCTATGTGCATGACATGGAGGCTGCAATGGAAGGGGGAGTAGGAGGGCACGCCGGAATCTTTTCCAATTCAATGGATTTAGCAAAGATGATGCAACTTTTTTTGCAAAAAGGAAGCTATGGAGGAGAAGTTTATTTTTCAGCAAATACGTTTGAAGTCTTTAATACATGCTTTTATTGCGAGAATGGAAATCGTCGCGGAATTGGTTTCGATAAGCCACAATTAGGAACTTCCGGACCAACATGCGGTTGTGTTTCGATGACTAGTTTTGGTCATACCGGTTTTACCGGAACAATGGCTTGGGCTGATCCTGAAGAGGAAATTATTTATATATTTTTATCAAATAGAACGTTTCCAAATGCCGATAAAAACATATTATCTCAAAAAAATATTCGAGAAAATATTCAGCAGGTTATTTATGATGCAATTATAAAGTAGTTTTATAATTTATGCATGTTTGCAGCTAAAGTTTCTATAAATTTTGAAATAGGTCCTTTAATCATCATAGCCATCATAGGATTAAAATCACCGTTAAAAGATAATTGAACTTCAGAACTTACATCACTTAGACTAGTGATATTTCCGGTTAAAGTAAATGGTAATTTTTCTGAAGCAGCTCCTAAAATAACTTGACTGCTCGGATTTTTTTCTTTCATCCGTAACTTGATTTCCGGCATACCTTTAAGTCCGAAAATAAACGAATCTTCACCGGTTACTTCAAATTTAGCAATTGTATCAGGCATTAGTTTTTCGAAATTGCTGACATCACTCAAGGAATCAAATAAATACTGAGCTGATTTTTCTACAGTAACTTTTGGGCTTTCTAAATTCATTTTTTTGTTTTCTGTTATCGGTTTTCTGTTTTCCGATGTCGGTTTAGATTTTTGTCTTTTCTCTTTTTTCTTTTTTCTTTTTTCTATTCTTAAACTTCAACTCCCCAAGTAGATGGGCTAACCCGCCATTCTTGTAAAGTGTGTTGTTCTTCTTCTGTGATATAATTTTTCGCAACAGCTAATTCTAATAAATTATCATAGTTTGAAAGTGTATATAATTCAACATTAGCTTTTTTAAAGTTTTCAACAGATACATCAAAACCATATGTAAAAATGGCTACCATTCCTTTAATATTAGCGCCTGCTTCTTTTAAAGCTTCCACTGCAAGTAAACTACTGTTTCCTGTACTGATTAAATCTTCTACAACAACAACATTCTGTCCTTTTTGTAAAAAACCTTCTATTTGGTTTTGTCTACCATGTTTTTTAGGTTCGGGACGAACATATACAAAAGGTAATCCCAAGTATTCAGCAACAAGCACTCCAATTCCAATTGCACCAGTAGCAACACCGGCAATAACATCCGGTTTTCCAAATTGCTTTTCGATATGTTTAGAAAATTCCTCTCGTAAATAATTACGAATTGGTGGAAATGAAAGTGTTATCCGATTATCACAATAGATAGGCGATTTCCATCCTGAAGCCCATGTAAAAGGATTTTTAGGATTTAATTTAATTGCGTTTATTTGTAAAAGCAATTCGGCCGTTTTTTTAGCTGTATCGTTATTTAAAATCATAGTACAAATGTATAAAGTTTTTGTGAACGACAAGCCACTTTTTTTGACAAATGAAATCCAAAAAGAAACGGATTTTCAATTGTTTTTACTTGAAAGTGTTGATATTAAAGAGCTTATTATCAAAATATTTAAAAACAAAGTTGATAAAGCTTTTTTGTATCATCCCGATGAAAAGGAAATGATGAAAAAGTTGAAATCAAAAATCCCGGTTGAAAAGGCTGGAGGTGGATTGGTTTACAATGATAAAAATGAAGTTTTATTTATTTTTAGAAATAAAAAATGGGATTTACCTAAAGGCGGAATTGAAAAAGGTGAAGAAATTGAATATACCGCTATACGGGAAGTTGAAGAAGAAACAGGAGTGAAAGGATTAAAAATAATTAGAAAGCTTTCTAAAACATATCATATTTTTAAACGAAGCGGGCGTTATAAACTGAAAATAACACATTGGTTTGAAATGCGAACGAGTTTCAATGAAAAATTAATTGGTCAAGTCGAAGAAGGGATTGAAAAAGTGGAGTGGAAACCTGAAAGTGAAATTGAAAATTGCCTTTTAAATTCGTATGAAAACATAAAATTGCTCTTTGAAAAGTAATTTTTTTTTATACTTTTATAAAAAAAATATAATTACTTCTATGAGAAAAACTTTTCCTTATGTTTTCGTTTTGTTTTGCGGTTTTTTACAAGCTCAAAATTATACATTTCTTAAATTAAACCAGTCCTATGTTGAGTTGGTTAATCCGGTGTCAATTAATCAAGGCGAAATTTGGGATGATTTTGATGTTCCAATTGCTATTCCATTTACTTTTAATGTTAATGGTCAGAATTTTCAAGAATTAATCATGAGCGATAGTTTTATCACTTTTGAAGGAGTTTTATCAGAAATTATTAGTCCGATGGGCAACGACCTAGTAGACAGAGGCTTTAACGGTGATAACTCTTTGTCACCACTAAGCTAAAAAGTAGAAGGAGCAGTGGGCAGTCGTATTTTTAAAATACAGTGGAAAAATTGCGGTAGTTTTGATGATTCAACCTTAGCAATGTTTGTAAACTTTCAACTTTGGCTTTATGAAACTACAAATGTTTTTGAAATTCGTTATGGCTCTAGTAGTGTGACTAATCCGTCCATTTTTTACCTAGGCGAAACAGGCGGTATTATTGGAGTAACCTCCGCTGATTTTGATACGGAAGATTTTACTAATTCCTTTTTTTTAATTGGTAATCAAGCAAATCCTACTACAACAACTGAAATGGATTTTATTACTGGAACGCCTGCAAATACAACAGTTTATAAGTTTACACCAACTGCTTTATCAATTGGTTCAAATGAAAAAAATAGTAACGTGGTAGTTTATCCTAATCCGAGTAAGGATGTGTTTTTTATAAAAGGATTGTATGATAATCAACATTATACAATTTCTGACAGTTTTGGGAAAGTAATTCTAAAAGGTTTGATTTTAGAGGATAATGCCACTATAAATTTATCAAATTTTGAAACAGGTTTGTATTTCTTAAATTTTGAATCTGGAAATTCAATTAAGTTGCTAAAAAACTAATTTTATTATCTAAACAAAAACGTCAAGAGTATAAATTCTTGACGTTTTTTTTAAAATTACGTTACATATTACTTTAATAGACGATAAACCGGATACTGTAAATGTTCTTTTTCGTAGTGGTCAGAATTTTTATAAATCCAATCTAATTGAGCCGAACCACTTTCAGCAAATTTTGGTTCCTCCAGTTTCTTTTTTTCAAAGCTTTCTTTTAAAATTGGATTTTGTTTTAAAATATCCGTAGCTAAATCTTCAAATACATAAGCAGAGTACCATTCTTTTTGTTGCAAAATGGCATCAAAAAAATTCCAATTAAAATAGGAATCAACTGCCTCTGGTTCAAGTGTTTCTAGTAAATATTTTACTCCCTGTTGATTCGAGAAAAAAATATAATCACCAGAATTAAATTTTACTTTTTTAATATTTCTTGAAATTTTTGTATTGTAATGTACATAATGACCTTCGTAAGGAGATTTTGATGTTTGATAACTGTCAATTTTATACGTTTCAACTTCAATGAGCGTATCCTTTTGAATTAGAGAATATTGTATCTTATTTAATTTCAACAAATCAATAATTTGCCATTGCGATTGTGGAATGATATAGGATTTTGGAATCGTAATAAATTTTGTAGGTTTATAATTTCCATAAAAAGGAATTTTCTTGGTAAACGGCTTACTTCTATCATAATATAATCGATCTTTCCCGGAAATGTCACTTGGCTTGTTCTTTCCTTCAAATCCTTTAAAATCAATATATGATACTTTAGTTGAGTCAATTGCCCAATCTATTGGATAGTTTGATCCTTCCTGGTAATCATTATAACTTTCCGTTCTTATTTTTTTAATTTTATTCCAATTGGCATCGGTATAATTAATAACACTAACCATAAATTCATAAGTTACTTTCACTCTTTCTTTAAACGATTTGAGCATGTGTGTTTCAGGTACAAAACCCAAGGTATTGAAAAGTGTGCTATATCCGGTAGCATATCTTGGTGTATCTGTAAATTGTTCAAAACCTTGGTCTGGAGTAGTACTGTGAACATTTACATAGGGAACAACTTCAATTTTCTTTTGGTTCATGCTTTTGATAATGTCAGGAAAAAATTCGTTGGTGAAATAGTTTCCTAAAGTTGTTCCTAATCGTTCGTGTTGAGTGGCAATACAAGTAAAAGTATATTGATAATCAGCACCGTTAGAAACGTGATTGTCTAAAAAAACATCCGGATTAATACTTCTAAATAGCTCTTGAAAGCTTCTTGAATTTTTAGTATCCGATTTGATAAAATCTCTATTCAAATCATAATTTCTCCCATTTGCTCTAAAACCATAAGCTTCCGGACCATTTTGATTAGCTCTGGAAGAGAAATTTCTATTTAACATTCCGTCAATATTATAAACCGGAATAACTACAATTAGCGTATTTTTAGGAACTTTAATTTTTGAAGTTGCCAAATCTCGGAGGAGCATCATTGAAGCATCAATACCATCGGGTTCACCGGGATGTATTCCGTTATTCACCAAAACAATTGCTTTATCTTGATCAAAATCAAAGTTTTTATTTTCAGAAAAAACAACAATATGCAATGATTTTCCACTATCAGTTTTACCTTTTTCCAGCATTTGAATACTTGAATACTTGTTAGCTAAATTTTGATAAAAGGAAATACATTCTTCATAAGTTGTCGATTGATTGCCATTACCTTTTTCAAAAGGTGTCAAAATGAAACTTTTATTTTGAGAAAAAGATAAAAAGCAGGCTAGAAATACTGATAATTGAAAATATTTTAACATGTGTTTGTTTTTTTAAAAAAAAATAACCAAAATCTATTTAGTCTAAGAAAAAAAAAGTAGTTTTGTTAGTAACAAATTTAAAAATAAACATTTATGAAAAAAATTACTTTAGCTATTTTATTATTTATTAGTTTTATTGGAATGAGTCAAACAATTTCTCATTCTACTTCAATGGACTTAGGCGATACAAATGTTGCATGTAATGGCGGAACACCATCTACTTCAAGTGATAATCGTTATTTCAGATTTTTTCAATTGAATTCATTTTCAATAACTTCTGACTATACAATTTCAAGTGTACAATATGGAGTTCAATCATTAACAATACCTACTTTGCCTAATGGTTTTCCAATAACAGTGAAAATTTACTCTACAACAAATACGAATTTTCCAGCAGGCTATCCTACAGGATATACTCTATTGGCAACTGCTACAACAAATATTTTAATTAGTAATGTATTATCATTGGTTTCTATTCCAATTGTTGCAGCAATTCCAGCAGGTTCAAATGTTTTGGTTGAAGTAGGATATGATGCCCAAACAGCAAATAGCGGAAATAGAGTGTTTTTATCTGCTAACAATTTAGGGCAAACTGCACCAACTTATATTTCTTCTACTGGTTGCGCAATTAATGCTCCAACAACAATGGCTGCAATTAATTTTCCAAATGCTCATTTAGTATTGAGTGTTACCGGAACTACTTTAAGTGTTAAAGAAAGTATTTTACAAAAGGTTTCTGTTTTTCCAAATCCATCTAAAGGAAAATTTACAATTGATTTACCAGCTTCAGTTTCAATTGAAAAAGCGAGTTTAACTGATATTACAGGAAAACAAATGGCAATTAATTTAGATGTTTCAAATTCATTTTCAATTTCTGAATACAATACAGGAATCTATATTTTGAATTTACAAACTTCAGAAGGAGTTTTGAATAAAAGACTTATCAAAGAATAATTTTTTTCAATAAGATTCATTTAAACCCGGTTCAAATGAATCGGGTTTTTTAATTTATTTTGACTGAATCAGGAACTAATACGGTATAATCTCCTCCATTTCTAATAACATCGCGAACAATACTCGAACTGATATAGGAAGTTTTAGAAGCAGTTAATAAAAATACAGTTTCAATTTTTGATAGTCTTCGGTTGGTATGAGCAATCGCTTTTTCAAATTCAAAATCAGACGGATTTCGTAAACCACGTAAAATAAATTCAGCTTTTTCTTTTTTACACAAATCAATAGTCAATCCTTCATAAGTAATTACGCGAACTTTTGGCTCATCTTTAAAGGCTTCTTCAATAAATTTCATACGTTGTTCAATGGAGAACATGTATTTTTTTTCTGCATTTACTCCAATAGCTACAATTACTTCATCAAAAAGTGAAATACCACGTTGAATAATATCAAAATGTCCTAACGTTATAGGGTCAAATGAACCTGGGAATATTGCTTTTTTCATAATTATATTATTTTGTCAACGCTAATTCAATGGCATTGTCAAACAAATCAGACAATGAGATACCAGCAACTTTAGCTTGTTGTGGTAAAATGCTTTCAGTAGTCATCCCAGGGATTGTATTCATTTCCAGCATATAGGGTTCATTATTTACTATAATAAATTCGCTTCTTGAAAATCCTTTCATTTTTAGAACTTCATAAGCTCTTTTTGCAACTGTTTCAATTTTTTCTTTTAATTCATCACTAATTCTAGCCGGTGTGATTTCCTGTGATTTTCCTAAATATTTAGCTTCATAATCAAAGAAATCATTTTCTGAAACAATTTCAGTAATAGGTAAAACAGTAATTTTCCCTTTATAATTGATTACACCTACAGAAACTTCAATACCGTTTAAAAAACTTTCAATAATGATTTCATTATCTTCTTTGTAGGCATTTTCAATAGCGGGAATTAATTCTTCCTTCGAAATAACTTTAGATATTCCAAAACTGGAACCTGATTTATTGGGTTTTACAAAACAAGGCAATCCAACCTTTTTAATAATAGTCTCCGGTTGAATAGCATCACTAAAATTCAAATAATAGGAGGTAGCCGTTTTGATACCATACGGTTTTAATACAGAAAGCAAATCTCTTTTATTAAAGGTTAAAGCTGATTGATAATAATCGCAACTAGTTTGTGGAATAGTTAATAATTCAAAGTAGGCTTGCATCAAACCATCTTCCCCGGGAGTACCGTGAATGGCATTAAACACAACATCAAAGTTTAATTTTTCACCATTCATACTAACGGAAAAATCATTTTTATTTACCGGAAACTCTTCTTTATTATCGTTTACCAAAACCCATTTTTCTTTAAATATGTGAATACAGTAGGGATTATATTTCGATTTATCCAAGTATTGATAAACTACATTTCCACTTGTGAGTGAAATTTGGTATTCACTGGAATATCCGCCCATGATGATGGCAACATTTTTCATTGGTGTGCGTTTAAAGATTAGGTTTTACCTTAACAAATTTATCATTTATTTATGGAAACTAAAAACGGTTTATTATTTTATATATTTGCAACAAATAAAATAGAATGAGTTTAAAAAATTACCTAACCAGTAAAGTGTTTTTCAGGCAAGTTTTAATAGCATTTGGTATTATTACTGTTTTGTCATTTGTGTTTTTTAATATGCTCTCTTTTTTTACTAATCACGGTCAGGAAATCACTGTTCCAGATTTGAGTAAAATGAATGTTGAACAGGCAGAAGAAACTTTAGATGAATTAGGTTTAGATTATGTATTATTAGATACGTTGGATTATAATAAAGATTTTCCACAGTTTTCTGTTGTAGAACAAGAACCCAAAAAAGGAGCTAAAGTTAAGGCAAATAGAAAAATTTATATCAAAGTAAATACATCCGGTTATACTTTCGTTGTGTTACCGGACTTGATAGAAAAAACGTTCCGACAAGCAGAACCAACGCTAAAGTCGATAGGATTACAAGTAGGGGAGGTAACTTACAAACCTTATTTAGGTAAAGATATGGTTTTAGAAATGAGATACAAGGGAGCTCCTGTTAAACCAGGAACTAAAATCATGAAAACATCTAAAATTGACTTGGTTTTAGGTGATGGTAAAGCCGCTTTTGATGAAACTGAAATTGACAGTTTGATTCGAGAACAAGAAAGAAACCCCACTAATGAATAATATTCCTCCAACGGTCGAACATGAAACAGACGACGAATTATTTGAACACCACCGATTTGATGTTCCTAAAGGACAATCGATGCTTCGTATTGATAAATATTTAATACAAGTAGTCGAAAATGCAACAAGAAATAAAATTCAACAAGCAGCAACTGCAGGAAATATATTGGTAAATGAACAACCAGTAAAATCTAATTACAAAGTAAAACCATTTGATGTAATTAGGGTTTTGATGCCTCATCCGCCATTTGAATACTTGTTGGAACCCGAAAATATTCCAATCAATGTTATCTATGAAGATGATCAATTGTTAGTTGTTAATAAAGAAGCGGGAATGGTTGTTCATCCCGGACATGGAAATTATAGCGGAACGTTAGTAAATGCTTTGGCTTATCATTTTGAAAATCTCCCTATGAATAGCTCAGAAAGACCCGGGTTAGTGCATCGAATTGATAAAAATACTTCCGGTCTTTTGGTGATTGCTAAAACAGATTTTGCTATGGCCTATTTAACCAAGCAATTTGCGGCTAAGACTTCAGAACGAGAATATATTGCGTTAGTTTGGGGAAATGTAGAAGAAGAGGAAGGTACAGTGCGTGGCTACATAGGCAGACATGTGAAAGATCGTATGCAAATGGCAATTTTTGAAGATGAATGTATGGGAAAACCTGCTGTGACTCATTATAAAGTTATAGAACGATTAGGATATGTAACTTTGATATCCTGTAAATTAGAAACAGGGAGAACGCATCAAATTAGAGCCCACATGAAGCATATTGGACATACTTTGTTTAATGATGAACGATATGGCGGACATAACATTCTTAAAGGGACAACTTTCACAAAATACAAACAGTTTGTAGACAATTGTTTTAAAGTATTGCCCCGGCAAGCTCTTCATGCAAAAACTTTAGGTTTTGAACATCCAATAACCAAAGAATTTTTACGCTTTGACACCGAAATCCCACAAGATATGGCCGAGTGTGTTGAAAAATGGCGAACTTATTCAAAATCACATACTTTGGAAGAAGAAGAGTAATTTTTTTATTATATTTAAACGCTGTAAATGTTTAAATTATGATTAGAATTTTACACCTTATATTACTTTTTTTAGCCTTTGGAATGTCGGCTCAATCATTTGAAATAGGTAGAACTACCATTACTTTCATTGATGCCAGTCGAGGAAATCGTTCTATTGCCTCTGAAATTTATTATCCTGCCAACTCCGCAGGAATTAATGTTCCTGTTGTTTCTACAACTTCGGAGTCTTTTCCCGTTTTGAGCTTTGGGCATGGATTTTTAATGTCCTGGGATGCTTATCAAAATATTTGGGAAGCATTAGTACCCCAAGGCTACATCATGATTTTTCCAAAAACAGAAGGAGGAGCTTCTCCTTCTCATTTAGAATTTGGTAAAGATTTATCCTTTGTGATAAGCCAGATGGCACTATTAAATTTAAATTCATCTTCTATTTTTTACAATCGCATATCAGATAAAAGTGCTTTGATGGGGCATAGTATGGGAGGTGGAGCTGCTTTTTTAGCTGTCCAATTTTCAAACGAAATAGATGTAATTCTTACTTTAGCAGCTGCAGAAACTAATCCTTCAGCGATTACAGCTGCTGGAAATTTAACTATTCCTGCTTTGGTTATTGCCGGAACAAATGATTGTGTAACTCCAACAAACACCAATCAATTGCCAATGTACAATGTACTTAATAGTGAATGTAAAACGTATATAAGCATTACCGGAGGAAATCATTGTCAAATGGCAAACTATAATTTGTTTTGTAGCATTGGAGAATCCACTTGTTCGCCTTCACCGACCATTTCTAGAACTGAACAACATCAATTATTAAACCCAAGCATGTTATATTGGCTTGATTATCAATTGAAATCAAATTGTAGTGCCGGAGATTCGTTTCAACAATTACTTACTTCTTCTGTTGGAATCTCTTCAGTTAATAATTGTGAATATTGTGCACTTAATATTTTGGAATTAAATGAAAGTGAGTTATTTAAAGCCTATCCAAATCCATTTCAAAATGAAATAAGAATTTCAGCTTTTCCTAATCAATTGCTAAAAATAGAATGTTATAATATGCATGCAGAATTAGTATACAAAGAAGCTATTTCTGCATTTACAAGAATTAACACTGAAGATTGGGCATCTGGAATTTATTTTATAAAATGTACAGATCAAAAACATAAAGTCTCTGTATTTAAATTAGTAAAATAAAAATTAATTAAATAAAAAAAGTAGCGAATTTTGAAGTCGCTACTTTGTGTTTTTATTAATTTAAAGTTTAACCTCTTCGAATTGAATTCCCGGAAGTTCTTGTCTCAGCAGTATTTTTATTTCTTCCTTCACTTCTTGTTTGTTCAACTTTAGAGGAGCTAGTTGCTCTTGGTTGAGGAGAATTTGAATAAGAGTTTTGATTTTGAACTCTTGGAGAAGATGCTTGATTTGTAGTTGAACGCGGTGAACTATATTCACTTGATTTTGGCGTAATTCTTGGCGTACTTGAAAAATTATTATCTTCTTTTACCCCTTCAACTCTAGGTTTCGGACTGCTATATTCTGAAGATGAACTATTCATAGTTGTACTTCTCGGATTATTAAAAGCTAAATATTCTGATGAATTGGTGTTTTTTACTCTTGGTTTTGGAGTAGAATAGACTGTCTCATTTGAATAGCTTTTTGGATTTTCAGTTCTTGGTTTTGGAGAAGAATAGACCGACTCACTAGAATAGCTTTTAGGATTTTCAGTTCTTGGCCTTGGTGAATTACTAACATTAGAAGTATTATAAGTTCTATTTCTTACCCCTGAATTTGAAGTTCCTGTGTACAAATTTGCTCTAGTACTTCTTGGAGAAGAGGCAACAGCTTTATCTCTATTAGAACTATAATTGCGAATTTGAACTAATTCGTGACGATTATAATAGCCATCATTGCGATGATTGAAGGAACGATTTGGATATTGTCTTTCATAACCATTTGTTCTATAATTGCGATGCATTGCTACTGCATGACTACTTCTTCTGTGGTTTACATAATGACAAGTATTATTATAATTCACATAAAAATTTATGTGATTTCTATAATGAAAATAGGGATAGGGATTCCATACAAAATAGTATGATGGATAATAATTCCAATACCACGGTGAGCAGTAAGGTCGATAGGAGTTTACCCAAAAAGTATTATAAATAATTGGTGTGTAAGCATATATAGGTTCATAGATATAATTTGTACCATACATATAAACATCTCCTACAATTTGAACTTGTAATTTATTATTCCGGTCTTTTTCTACTTCAATAGTGGCAACATCTTGAAAAAGGTCTCGTCCTATGACTGATTGAACAATAATTAAATGTGTTCTACCTTCTACAGATTCAATTACACGTAAATAATCAACTTGGTTATCATTATTTAAATCAAGATTTGAAATTTGTGTTTGTGGATCATTTAATCGATGTTCGAAATCTTCTAAATTAGCAGCTTCTCCAAATATGGTTGCAATAGCTCTTAAATCTAAGTTATCACTTATATCCACAGAATTAGCTTTAACCGTAGTTCGGTCTTGAGCTCTTGAATCGGTAATACTAACCAATACAATTAAAAGGGTAAATAATTTAATTTTCATAACGGTAAGTTTTAAATGATTATTAGATTTTAAGTTTCATTTTTTTAGTTATACAATTTCTGTGCCAATACTTACAATATAATTTTTACAAGTTTTTTTATAATATGATTTCTTGTTAAAAAGGATTTTGTTATTATATTTGCTTATATATTTAACAAAATGCGTAAAGTTTGTGAAATCTTACTGTTAATAGTTTTGGTTTCTTGTAATCAAGAAACTAAAAAAATTGTAACAAACAAGCGGGCTCCATTTACCGGTGTAATTTCTGAAACTTTAATGTCTGCTAGTATGAGTGTTAGAGCTATTACTCTAGATAAAAATAAAGTTTGGTTTGCGACAGATAAAGGTACGTATGGATATTGTAACTTTGATAAATCTAAAAACTATGTTGGTAAAGTAGAATTTAATTCTATAAAACCTCATTTTAGGGCTATTGCTCAGAATAGTACTTCAATTTTTCTAGTGAGTACAGATAAGCCGTCTGTTATTTATAAAATTGAAAAGGAGGAAAATAAAATTTCTAAAGTTTTTGAAGATACAAATCCAACTGCTTTTTATAATGGTATCCAATTTTGGAATGAATACGAAGGTATTGCGATGGGAGACCCAAAAAACCAATGTTTGTCATTAGTAGTTACCAGAGATGGTGGTTTAACATGGGATAAAGTAGATTGTTCAAACGTACCTAAAACCGCGGAAGGTGAAGCAGGATTTGCTGCAAGTAACAGTAGTTTAATTGTTAAAGGAGATAATACTTGGGTTGTAACCGGAGGAACTAAAGCTAGAGTGTTTTTTTCAAAAGACAAAGGTAAAACATGGTCAGTTCATGATACCCCTATGATTCAGGGAAAATCAATGGCAGGAATATTTTCAGCTGACTTTTACAATGATTCTATAGGAATAATCGCTGGTGGAGATTATGAAAATCAAAATAATAACACAAAAAACAAGGCACTTACTATTAACAGTGGGCAGTCTTGGAGTTTATTAGCCGATGGTCAGGGATTTGGTTATAGTTCTTGTATACAATTTGTTCCTGAATCAGGAGGAATTTTGATTGTAAGTGTTGGACCTCAAGGCATTTATTTTTCAAATGATATTGGTGGTTTTTGGAAAAAAATAAGTAATGATACAGATTTACACACTATTCGTTTTGTAGATGAACGTAATGCTATTGCTGCAGGTAAAAATAAAATTGTAAAATTGAAATTTACTTCGAATTAATTTTTTGGTGGTTGATTCTGACGTCCTCCTCTAAATTGTTTCAATAAATTTCGATTAAAATCCTCTTCTGCTTTTCGGAGCTTTATTATTTTTTGGGCACTAATTACACCTTTCAAATCAGTAATAAGTTTTTTTCGTAATTGATACAATTCATCTTCAGTGCTTTCAATTTGAGATAATAAACTTAATGCTTCTTTTTCAGTAATTTTGTCAATAGAAGTCTCCATTCTATCCATATAGGATTTCATTTTTTCATGGCGTAATACAAATTGTTTATCTTCAAAAGTATTGTAAATAGGCCAAAATTTTTCAGCTTCTTGAGGGGTTAATGCTAATTCATCTGAAATGAAAGCAATTTTCAAAGATTTTACTTTATCTCGTTTGCCTTGTGGCTTTTGTGCATAAGTAATCGCTGAAATAAATATAAGCAATAAAGAAATTTGTTTTAAATATGTTTTCATCGTTTTATATTTTTAATCAATTAAATAATATTCTAAAGATTCTGTTGTCAATAAATAATTCTCAATAGTATCTGATTCAATAGTTTTACTTTTTTGAAAGGCTAGGATATCTTCCTCATTTAGCAAAGTAATTAAATCTTCGGTGGTGATGGATGGATGATAGCTCAAAAAATTTTCAATTTCATCTTGATTTAATTGAGGAGACGAATTTACTTTCCAATTTTGATAGACCTTTACACTAATTGCAAAAAGTAAAATTGCAGCAATTGCGGAATACCATACCTTTTTTCTAGAATGAAATGAAATTACTTTTGGCTCAACTTCAATAGCTAGTTGCTCAGTTAGTATTGCATTAAATTCCTCAAAATAACCATCAGGAACTTTAAAACCCGATTTTATTTTTGGACTATTTTCTAAGTCAAATGATTTCATGTTTATAAGACTATATTTTTAATGATTGGTTTAATCCTTTTTTAAATATTCTTCAATTTTTTTTACAGCATGATGATAGGAAGCTTTCAATGCTCCTACAGAAGTATCTAAAATTTCCGAAAGATCTTCATATTTAATTTCTTCAAAATATTTCATTTTAAAAACAAGTTTTTGCTTTTCTGGCAATTGAGCAATAGCTTGTTGTAATTTAAATTGAATTTCATCACCTTCAAAATACACATCAGCTTGTAACTTTTCAGTTTGTTTTTGTAAATATTCTTCTGATGAGGATTGATGATGTTTCGTTTTTTGTTGTAAAAAGGTCAAGGCTTCATTGGTTGCAATTCGGTAAATCCAAGAAAATAATTTGCTTTCACCTTTAAATTTAGGTAAGTTTCGAAAAACTTTGATGAACGTGTTTTGTAAAACATCATTAGCATCGTCGTGATTGAGCACTATATTACGTATATGGTTATACAATGGCTTTTGAAATTGGAAAACCAATTGCTTAAACGCAGCTTGTTGCGTTTTTGGGTTTAATAATGTTTCTATAAAAACTTTCTCGTTTTCCAAAACCTTGTTTGTGGTTTAGACTGATAATAATTTAAATGGTTTAAAGGAATCTTAAAAATAACTTAGTATTTATAAAATAATTATTATATAATTTAATATTATTATTCCATTGCTTCCGAAATAACCGTTTGCGGTTTTGGTTGAGCGAGTTTTGAAACCGGTTTAGCTTTAATAGGGATGTAGATTTCAGTAATCCATTGTGAAGGATATTTTATGTCTTTTCTACTTTTAGTGTAAACTTCTTGATAGGTGCCAGTTGCACTTTCCTCCAGGTTATTCTGTTTGATGAATTCAGTTCCTTTCTCCCAAGCTTCTTTACTGTGTGAATAATCTCCTTTTAAGGTTATTTTTACTGCTTGGTAGGGAAGAATACTATCTGTGGTAAATTCACTTTCCGGAGTGGTGAATATTTCTTCTTTTAACGGAATTGCAATTGCAAATTTTACAAGATTGTTAGGTATATCATACGAGTCGAAAGCTACAAATGGACTACCAAAGGTTGCGACGTTATTATCTTTAACAAAATTCAAAAGTAGCGGCATTTGCTTTTGGACTTTAGTATAGAAATCGGGTATTTTAGAAATAGAGCGTCGTTTAAGGTATTTTATTTTATTTACGTTTACTAGACCATTAATGGAAATATCGTAGGTGTTTATTTCTTTTGTTAGTACTTTATCAAGCTTGGCTAAACTATTTTCAAAGTTTTGGGTTAGTTTTTTTTCAATTCCTCCAGAAAAAAGAGCATAAAATTTTCCTAAGAAATTCTGATTGCCTTTGCAACTCCATCGTACTTTTGTACCCCCTATGGTGTCACGAAAGATTATATTTGCTTTGGATTCAGAATCATTCCAAGATAAATTTTGGGCAATACTGTCGTTTTCTTTTAAGTATATGGTTTGCATCTTACCGCTTTCTAAACCACCATCCCAACTGAAAGCTCCACCAACACCAACAGTGTTTTCGGGAAAAGTAAATCTTAATTGAGCATCATCTTCTTTCAAGGAACAAAAATCTTCCCAGTTCTTATAGTCATTTACATACTGAAACAAAGTGGATTTTTCCAACTTAATCATTCTGCTGCTGGTAACGCTATACCTACCATCTTTAGTGGCTATAAATACGACTAATGCCAAAGCTACTAAAACGATTAAAAGTAAGATATATTTCAATATTCTCATGACGTTCTATTATGAATATTCAAATGTAAAGGTAGGAAATTTATTTTGGTTAAAAAACCTTGATTTTTTAAATTTATAAATTGAACAGAGCTATCAAAAAAAAATAGTTGAAAAAAATGCCCCAAAAAGTAGACACTATTTGAGGCATGTTTATTTAAAAGAATTTTATAAAAAAGCTATTTATTTTTAAGATAAATTTTTATGATGAACAGTAAAATAATAAAGAGAATAAAACCAAACAATACTTTTAGGCTTCCTTTGTAATGAATTTTATGTAAAGCAAAGTCTTTCCGATAAACATAAATCATAATGGCTATAAAACAGACGACAAAAATCCCTGCAAAAATTAATTGACCTTTGGAAAACATAGTTTTATTTTTCAACAAAAATAGTTAATTGTTTTTGAATTGAAGTGACAAAAGATGTTTTCCAAAATTCTATTTTTACTTTTTAAATTTATGGAATTATGCAAAAACAAATTCATGCCGTAAAAGAGTTTCATGAAGCTTTTGAAATTGGTTTTAAGGAATCACCAGCTGTTCATTTGGGCGAAAATAAAAATCTACTACGTTATAATTTAATGAAAGAAGAAAATGAAGAATACCTTGAAGCTGCCATGAACAATGACTTGGTTGAAGTGGCCGATGCGTTAGGTGATATGCTTTATATTTTGTGTGGTACAATTATAGAACACGGATTGCAACACAAAATTGAAGAAGTGTTTGAAGAAATTCAACGCAGCAACATGAGTAAGTTGGGAGAGGATGGAAGACCAATTTATCGCGAAGACGGAAAAGTGATGAAAGGGCCAAATTATTTCAAACCTGATTTTGAAAAGATTTTTAAATAAAAAAAAGTGTTCAGTGAATTTGGTTTCAATTGAACACTTTCTATAATAGAAGTTAACTTATACTTTAACGGTCCATCCAAAAGTATCTTCTGCTAATTTATATTGAATATTAGTCAGTTTTTCTTTTAATTGAATGGCATATGAATTTTCAATTTTTGGTAATTCATAATAAGTTTCCTGAAATGAAAAACCAACAATTGGATTGACAACGGCCGCTGTTCCTGCCCCAAAAATTTCTTTCAAACTGCCATGTTTTACTGCGTCAATTAATTCTGAAACTAATACAGAACGAACTTCAACATTGATTCCTTCTCGTTTCGCTAAATCAATTAAACTTTTTCTAGTGACACCGTCTAAAATACGTTCGCTGATTGGTGCTGTATATAAGGTGTCGTTTATTCTAAAAAATACGTTCATTGTACCTGCTTCTTCCAATTTGGTATGCGTGGCATCATCTGTCCAAATGATTTGTTGAAAGCCTTTTTCATTGGCTAATTTAGTTGGATAAAATTGAGCAGAATAGTTTCCGGCTGCTTTTGCAGCACCAATTCCTCCATTGGCCGCACGGCTGTAATGTTCAGCAATAAGCACTTTTACTTCGCCTGAATAATAAGCACGGGCAGGAGAAAGGATAATCATAAATCTATATTGAGTAGAAGGTTGAGCAATAACACCTGTTCCAATCGCAATCATAAAAGGGCGAATATACAACGTGTTTCCTTTTCCTTTTTTTACCCAATCTCTTTCTAAATTTAAGAGAGCATGCAAGCCACCAATAAAAATTTCTTCCGTTACTTCCGGCATTGCTAAACGAGCAGCAGAATGATTAAAACGCTCATAATTTTGATCGGGTCTAAACATCCAAACATCATCATTTTCATCTTTATATGCTTTCATTCCTTCAAAAATGGCTTGGCCATAATGAAAAACTTTTGCAGAGGGGTCAATCAGGAATGGTTCGTATTGTTTAATGGTAGGTTTTTGCCATTTTCCTTCTTTAAAATCACAGATTAACATGTGGTCAGTAAAAATATTTCCGAAGGTGAGGTTTTCAAAATCTACCGAGTTAATTTTTGAATTGGAAGCTTTAACTATATCGATTTCGTTAGTAAGTTTAGAACTCATTGATTTTTATTTAAAAGTGTACAGTTGTGTTTAAGTTATTGAAAAACAAAGAGATATGTTTTTAAATGTAAAACTATAATAACTTTGTTTAAGATTTTGCTAAATTAGAAAAAAATAGTGGAGTTTTTTATGGTTTTCTAAAAAAAGGATAAATAAGCAACACTTTTTTATTTTTCCTTAAACTGAATAAAAATTGTTACAGATTTGATAGCAATGGCTTAAATTTTATTAGAATATACTTCTAAAAAGGATTAAACTCTTTACTTTTGTATAAATAATGTAAAATCTAATTAATTAAAACATGAAAAAAGTATTTGTTATTGCGGTAGCTATTTTCTCGATGATAGCTTGTAAAAATGTTGAAGTTAAAGAAGTAACAAATGTTGCTCCTGAAAAATTTCAATCATTTGGTGATTCAATTACCTTAGATGGAGCTATAACAAAAGAACAATTGTTAGCCAAATTTGAAACTCTTAAAGAAGGCGACACAGTTGAGGTTAAATTTCGTTCAGAAATTAAAGATGTTTGCCAGAAAAAAGGCTGCTGGATGAATATGAATTTGAGTGATGACAAAAACACATTTGTGCGTTTTAAAGATTATGGATTTTTCATGCCTTTAAATGCTGCAGGAAGTGAAGCAATCGTTAATGGTAAGGCATTTATTTCAGTAGAATCGGTTGATGAGCTAAAACATTATGCCAAAGATGCTGGCAAATCGCAAGCGGCAATTGATTCAATTATCGAACCAAAAGTTTCGTATTCCTTTTTGTCAAATGGTGTGTTAATCAAAGAATAATGAATAAAGTACTTTTCATAGTCCTTTCGTTTTTTACTTTAGTAAGTTGCCAACAAACTAAGGAAACCACCACCAAAGAAACTACTGCAACAAAAGATACACTAGCAAAAAAGACTTTTGACATGTACGAAATGTCGGAAATGGCTCTGCTTATGGAACAAATGTACGTGGACAACCAACGACTAAAAGCTCGTTTGGAAAAAGGCGAGCCGGCTGGTGAATTCCCCAGTCACTTTGCAAAAATTCACAGTGCAATCATGACGGATCCAACTGAAAATGACGATTTTTTCAAAAAACAAGCAAAAGTGTTTTTGGAAGCTCAGGAATTGATTTATAAAGATCCTGAAAATGCGAAAGCACATTACAGCAATGCAATACAAGCCTGTATTTCTTGTCATGAAGTAAAATGTAGCGGCCCGATTGTTCGAATAAAAAAATTACAATTAAATTAGTAAACAAGTTCATTTGAAAAGAGAAATAATTGTGACTTCCGATGGATCAACCTCCATTCACCTCCCGGATTGGAACGAAAGTTACCATTCCAAACACGGAGCCATTCAAGAAGCCCAGCATGTATTCATCAAAAACGGATTGTCACTTTTTAAAGGGCAATCCGTTTCGATTTTAGAAATTGGTTTCGGCACCGGATTAAATGCGTTTATCACTTTTTTGGAAAGTCAACTATCAAATCAAATGGTTGACTATGTTGGTGTTGAAGGCTTTCCGATTTCTTCTCAGGAAGTTTTACAAATGAATTATGTAAATCAATTAAATGCTACTAATTTTAAACCTGTATTTGAATTATTTCATCTTAGTAAATGGGAAGAAAATGTAACAATTTCAAATCATTTCCGACTAACAAAACGTAAACAATTATTTACTGAAATTGACGATATAAATCAATTTGATTTGATTTATTTT
Organism: Flavobacterium sp.; assembly: GCF_044361015.1. Classification (GTDB taxonomy): domain Bacteria; phylum Bacteroidota; class Bacteroidia; order Flavobacteriales; family Flavobacteriaceae; genus Flavobacterium. Next base: position 11,299 of record NZ_JBIKJL010000013.1, on the reverse strand, counting down.
GATGCTTTTGGATTTCGGGTGCAACCGGAACTGTGGAGTTTGGAAATTTTTACGAAAATGTACACGGCTTTAAAATCAGGTGGAATATTGGTCACCTACGCATGTCGCGGACACATCAAAAGAGCCATGATGGAAGCCGGTTTTCAAATTGAAAAATTAGCCGGACCTCCCGGAAAAAGAGAAATGTTGCGAGGGATAAAAGAGTAGATTGTAAAAAGAGTGTTGTATTGTAAATACTAAATTATGTATAAAATTATTGATTACACCATTTACGGTGAAGAAATGCAATATGTAGAAATCAATTTGAGTTCATCCGAATCAGTAATTGCGGAAGCTGGTGGCTTTATGATGATGGAAGATGGTATTCAAATGAAAACCATTTTTGGAGACGGAAGCGATGCAGGTGGAATTATGGACAAGATCTTCTCTGCCGGAAAGCGTTTGCTAACCGGTGAAAGTTTGTTTATGACATTGTTTCAAAATACTTATCCAAACCAACGCAAAATCTCCTTCGCTTCGCCTTATCCGGGAAAAATTCTACCAATCGATTTGAATGCCATTGGTGGACGATTCATTTGCCAAAAAGATGCTTTCTTATGTGCCAATCAAGGTGTGAAAATAGGCATCGAATTCTCCAGAAAATTAGGTCGCGGACTTTTCGGAGGCGAGGGTTTTATCATGCAAAAATTGGAGGGTTCCGGACTTGCTTTTGTGCATGCCGGTGGAACTATGGCAAAAATTGAACTACAATCCGGACAATTAATTAAAGTTGACACCGGTTGCATCGTGGGTTTTACGCAAAATGTAGACTACGATATTCAATTTGTAGGAGGAATAAGAAATACTATTTTTGGTGGCGAAGGTCTGTTTTTTGCCACTTTAAAAGGTCCCGGAACAGTATATATTCAATCACTTCCTTTCAGCAGATTAGCAAGTAGAGTCTGGGATGCAGCTCCTCAAGGTGGCGGAAAACATAAAGAAGAAGGAAGCTTGTTAGGAGGTTTAGGCAACTTATTAGATGGCGATAATCGTTAATATTATACTAATTAACTCTTAAAATAAAATTTTCATTAAATAAAATTTAATAAATTTGGTTAATCCTAATATTAGTAATAACCTACTTAAAAAACGATTATGACAAGTACCATGTTTGCTTACTCGAAGAGAATTCTTGAAAGCGTTAGTTTTGATCCTAATCTGTTCCGTAAAGAACTGAAAAAAGCCCTAAAGTCACTTTTGCCATATGAAATTGAGCAATTGAGGGATTGGTTGCTGAGTTTTACGGAAGAAAAACCGGAATTAAGATGTTGTTTAATTTATGTTAACCCATAAAACTAAAGGAGCCTAAATAGCTCCTTTTTTTATTTCTTTTGAATTGGACTTATAATTTGAACATCCTGAAAAGCAATTGCACCTCGAATAACTCCTGAAATAACATTTCGTAAAGCATCAATGATATGAATTTTCAATTCACTCCTCGGGTAAATTAAACTGACTTCACGTGCCGGTTTTGGATCTTTAAAATGACGAAGTTTCTTCTTGTCATTTTCTTTCAAATCTAATGTATGTAAATAGGGTAGAAGAGTTGTACCTAAACCTTCATCCGCTAATTTTATTAAGGTTTCAAAACTGCCACTTTCTATGTGAAAGTTAAACTTATCCGAAGTGGTGTTATTATTTTTACACAAATTGACAATTCCGTCTCTAAAACAATGTCCATCTTGTAACAATAAAATTTCATCTAAGTTTAAATCGGAAATTTCAATTTCCTTTTTTTCAAAATAAGCATGACTTTCAGGAATATAGGCAACAAAAGGTTCAAAATATAAAACAACTTCCTTAATTTTTTCTTCTTCCAAAGGTGTAACTGCAATGGCAGCATCTAGATGGCCATTCTTAAGTTTTACTATTATTTCAGTGGTATTTAACTCTTCAATAATTAAATTAACTTTTGGATATTTTTTAATAAAGTTATTCAAAAACATCGGAAGTAAGGTTGGCATAACTGTTGGAATAATTCCTAATCGGAATTCTCCCCCAATAAATCCTTTCTGCTGATCTACAATATCTTGAATTCGTTCCGCTTCATTGACAATGTTTTTAGATTGATTGACAATTTTTTGTCCAATTTCTGTTAATTGGATGGGTTTTTTACTTCGGTCAAAAATTAAAATCCCTAATTCTTCTTCAATTTTTTGTATTTGCATACTTAAAGTAGGCTGTGTGACAAAACACTTTTCTGCGGCTAACGTAAAATTTTTATGTTCTGCAACGGCTAAAACATATTTTAATTGGGTAATGGTCATCTAATAGTAATTTATGATGCAAATATAAAAACTATCAATTTTATTTATATGATTTATGGCTAATATTTTGTAAATTTATGTAATAATTTATAAAAACATAAAGTAATGAAAACCAATAGTATAGGTCTGGATTCAAAAAAAGCAGAAGTTTTGTCTGCTGAATTAAACATTTTATTAGCTAATTTTCAGGTGTATTATCAAAATTTAAGAGGGTTACATTGGAATATCAAAGGGAAACGTTTTTTTGATCTTCATTTAAAATTTGAAGAATTATATAATGATAGTCAATTAAAAATAGATTTAATTGCAGAACGTATACTTACCCTGGGAGGAACACCGTTGCATACTTTTGAAGACTATATTAAAAATAACAAATTGTTTGTAGGACGAGATGTTTCAAACGATGAAAATGCCATAAATTTAATTGTGAGCTCCTTAACTCAATTATTAAAAATAGAAAGAGTAATTTTAAAACAAGCGGGTGAGGCATTAGATGAAGGAACTAATTCTATGATGAGTGATTTTATTAAAGAACAAGAAAAAACAATGTGGATGATGAAGGCTTGGTTAGAGGAAGGAATTTAGTTAAAGTTATTTTAAATTATATAAAAAAATTATGCATTAATCAGCTTAAAGTATAGTTTTGCAATTATGAAGATTACAGCTTCTTTAGTGTTAGTTTTATTTGTTACATTTATATCATTACCCACAATTGTTGGATATTTGAATAAAAGTGTTGACATGTCTATTATTTATAACATGTCAGAAGAAGAGGAATCACACAAAAACTTTAAAGTAAAAGAAGCAATCAAAAATTTAAAAGAGGAATTAACTTTTGAATTTATTATTCATTCCTCTAAAAAAGTATCCTTTGAAAACCACATCCAATATGATGATGTTTTAGAGGAAATATTTTCTCCGCCTCCCGAAGTATAAATATGAAAGTGTTTTATTCTGTTAAGTCAGAGAAACAATAGTTTTTTTAACTATTTATTCATATTTTATTTCAGGTCAATGACAAAAAAAATTAATATTTTGGCACACCTCAAATCTGATTTTGTATCTGGTTTGGTGGTATTTTTAGTTGCACTTCCGTTGTGTGTAGGATTGCATTAGCATCCGGAGCATATCTTTTTTCCGGAATTATTTCTGTAGTAATAGGTGGAATTCTAGTTGGGTTATTAAGTAAATCTAACATCAGCATTTCCGGTCCTGTAGCATTAATTAAATTTTTTTAAGGAATCATATTTAACGAAATATATATCAGCTAATCGTAAGTTTAAAAAACAACAATAACATTATAAACAAAAAACAGTAAAATAATGAAAACATTAACAAAAGAATTACAAGATTCAATTACGCCATCTATCGCTTTGAAATTGCTCCAAGAGGGCAATAAGAGATTTGTTAACAACTTAAAAGCAAATCGTAATCTATTACAACAAGCAAACGAAACCTCAGATGGACAGCATCCATTTGCTGTGGTTTTAAGCTGTATTGATAGCAGAACTTCTGCCGAACTTATTTTTGACCAAGGACTTGGTGATATTTTTAGTGTGCGTATTGCTGGAAATATTATCAATGAAGATATTTTAGGGAGCATAGAGTTTGCATGTAAATTAGCGGGTTCAAAAATAATTGTGATTTTAGGACATAGCAAATGTGGAGCAGTAAAAGGAGCTTGTGACCATGCCGAAATGGGTAATTTAACAGCCTTGCTTGCCAAAATAAGACCCGCCGTAGATGACGAAGTAGAAACTAAAGAAAATCGCAACTCAAAAAATGCTGATTTTGTTGAAAATGTGGCTGCCATAAATGTAAAAAGATCCGTAAAAGCAATCATGGAAAGAAGCACTATACTTGAACACATGATTGAAAACGGTGAAGTTGGTATTATTGGCGGAATGCATGATTTAACAACAGGACAGGTTACTTACTACGCTGATACAACCTTCATTGTATAATTAGAATTAATAAATAGAAAAAATGAATTTAAAAACTTTAAAAAGTGATTTCCCAGCAAGTATAGTTGTTTTTTTTGTAGCATTACCTTTGTGTTTAGGTATTGCATTAGCCTCTGGTGCACCACTTTTGTCAGGCTTAATAACTGGTGTGATAGGAGGTATAGTAGTTGGGGCATTAAGCGGTTCAAATCTTGGCGTTTCAGGTCCTGCAGCAGGGCTAGCTGCTATTGTTGCAGCTGCAATCATTGAGCTTGGCAACTTTGAAGTATTTTTAGTTGCGGTAGTCTTAGCCGGATTAATACAGATACTGTTTGGCATCTTACGATTTGGGATTATCGGCTACTTTTTTCCAAATAGCGTCATACTTGGTATGCTTTCGGGCATTGGAATTATTATCATCTTAAAACAAATTCCACATTTATTTGGATATGATGCTGAACCTATGGGAGCAGATGAGTTTGTAGAAGCATCGGGTGAAACAACTTTCTCTGCCATTATACATATACTTGGCAATATAACCCCAGGATCTGTAATTATTGGTGTTTTGGGCTTAACATTGATTCTCTTTTGGGATAATATTTTAGCAAAAAAGTCAAAAATATTCAAAGTAATTCAAGGACCTATTATAGCTGTCGTAGTTGGTACAATCATTAAATTAATATTTGATAACAACACAGATCTAGCCATAAAAGACATACACTTAGTGTCGATTCCTGTGGCTGAAAATTTTAACGATTTAAAAGCTTTCCTTACGTTTCCTGATTTTAGTGCTATTCAAGATGTTAGAGTTTGGACTATTGCCTTTACTTTAGCGTTAATAGCAAGTTTAGAGACGTTATTGAGTGTTGAGGCAACAGATAAGTTAGACCCCGCTAAAAATGTTACGCCAACTAATCGCGAACTATTTGCTCAGGGCACAGGAAATGTCTTGTCAGGATTGATAGGGGGGTTACCTTTAACACAAGTGATTGTAAGAAGCTCTGCCAATATACAGTCGAATGCTAAAAGTAAAATGTCATCTATTATTCACGGTTTTTTGTTATTACTTGCTGTTTTAGCATTACCTAAATTACTAAATAATATTCCTTTATCAGTTTTAGCTGCGGTCCTCATAGTGGTTGGTTATAAACTAGCTAAACCAAGTTTATTTAAAAAAATGTGGGATAAAGGGTGGACACAATTTGTGCCTTTTGTAACTACAATTGCGGTTATCGTTGCAAAAGATTTATTATGGGGTATTATGGCAGGTTTAATTATTGGGATAATCGTAATTATGGTCAAAAGTTACCAAAACTCACTTTTCCTTCATTTAGACAAAGCAAATGATAAATTAGTAAAAATGGTTTTTGCAGAAGAGGTAACTTTCTTAAATAAAGGTGCTATTGCAAAACAACTTCAAAGTCTTCCAAATGATATCACTTTGGAGCTTGACGTTAGAAATAGTAAATACATTGATAGCGATATTATAGATATTCTTGAAGATTTTGTAGTACAATCCGAAAATAAAAATATCACCGTAAATCTACTTTCTGAAAGAGGTAATGTAACCAATCCTCAGAGTTATGTTGATTTTTTCCTTAAAGAAAAAATCAAGAATTATTCTTATTTTGACGCAGGAGATACTGCATTTAAAAATTAAAAGTAATAGATTTCTGCGTTCTTAAGAGTGAATTAAAAATTCACAAAACACCTTCAGTAGACACACTGAGGGTGTTTTTTACTATAATACGTAAAAAATTGACAGAAGAAGCCCTATATTTAGCTCAATTTTTGGAGTTAATTCCTGAGGCTTGTATTGGTGAAATTTTGGTTTTCTTAGCCAAGCAATATGATAAAAGCATCTTAAATTAAAAAGGTTAAACTTCATGGTAAATTTGAATTTTCTATGATGTAAACTGATGCAATAGTACCAAAGATAGACAACACGTTTCTATTGAGCATAACAAAAAACACTAATAAAAAATAATTTGATATGAGCGAGTTCTATAAAAAAATACTAGAGAATAATAAAAAATGGGTTGAAGATAAATTAAAATTAGACCCTGAGTTTTTTAAAGATTTATCAAAGGGACAAAACCCACCCTTACTTTGGATAGGTTGTTCAGATAGTAGAGTTCCTGCAAATGAAATCATTGGAGCAGCTCCGGGTGAAGTTTTTGTGCATAGAAATATTGCAAACATGGTTATTCACTCCGATATGAATATGCTTAGTGTTCTTGATTATGCAGTAAATGCTTTAAAAGTGAAACATATCATCGTTTGTGGTCATTATGGATGTGGTGGTATAAAGGCTGCTATGGGAAATGATTCAATTGGAATTATAGATAATTGGATACGACACATAAAAGATGTATATCGTTTTCATCAAGAAGAACTTGATAATACAAGTGATGAAACAGACCGATTCAATAAGTTTGTAGAATTAAATGTAAAAGAACAAGTGTATGATTTAGCCAAAACATCAATTGTACAGTCAGCATGGAAAACTGGACAGAAATTGTCAATTCATGGATGGGTTTATGGACTTAATTCGGGATATGTAACGGATTTAGGTGTAAACTTCAAAAATAATGATGAATTAGATGAAGTATATCAACTTAAATTCTAACTATTTATAAGAAAAAATAAATTTACTTATAAATGTTAAAAAAAGTGTAGAAAGATTTAGATTCTTGCTACATTTTTATATTTTTGTCGCTTCATGGGAAAAATAAGTATTCTTTTACTAGGTTTTTTTATTTTTTTGAACGTTACAAAAGTAACAGGTCAAAATGATTCTATCCCTGCAACTCCTAAATTAGAATTAGTTAAAGATACTTTAACTTCATTAGAGGATTTCCCGAAAATTATCCAATTTGAACCTTTAACACGAATTGATTCGAGCAGAATTTACAATCCCCAACGTGACCCAAAAAGATTGTGGTATAATACAGGAATGTATGCAGTAACCGCTTTAGGAGCATTTGGACTTTTGTGGATTGCACCGGAGAGTATATCTAAATGGGATAAAGAGGAAATAAAAGAAGAAGGGTTGCTTAAAAAGTGGAAAGAAAATGTAAAAGCCGGTCCCGTTATAGACGAAGATGATTTTGTAATGAATTATATTATCCATCCATGGGCAGGAGGAGTCTATTATATGTCAGCCCGAGGAAGTGGTTACAAACCTTGGGAATGTGCCACTTATTCTTTTTTAATGTCTACATTTTTTTGGGAATATGGAATCGAAGCTTTTGCAGAAATACCTTCTTGGCAAGATTTAATCATCACTCCGGTTGTAGGTTCAATAGTTGGTGAAGGGTTTTTTATTGCAAAAGGAAAAATTATCAGAAATGAAAGAAGAATTTTGAACTCAAAATTCTTGGGAAATACTACACTTTTTATTATGGATCCCTTCAATGAAATATTAGATGTTTTTGGGTATAAAACCAAAAATAAAGTAGTGGCTTATTCAAGTTTTATTCCAATTGAGAGAAATCCTTTCACCAATAAACAAACTTGGGGAATGCAGATGGTATTGAAATTCTAATTTTTTTAAAATTCTTTAATTGTCTAAATTTTCATTAAACGACGAGGGAAGTATCTGCGGAATAAATTTTATTAATATGGGCAATAATAAACTTCCGCCGGGTAATAAAAAAATAGTTAGAGATGGGATAGTCTTACATACATCTAAAAGCTGTTTTTTCATTTTCTTTTTTTCCTGAGTATCTAATTCGCGTTGAGTTGAGGTAGCTAGTAATACCACTAATTCTTTACTTTCAGCTAATTCTTTTTGTAGTCTTTTTTTATTTCGAGTTATCAAATTAACTACATTTTGTGTCGATTGATCATAAAAATGTTTAATTGGATTTGAATAATTAAAATAGGGGATTTCAGCTTTATACTTATTTATAAATTGATTAATTGCTGATATACATTCTAATATATAGTATTTTTCTAATTGTAGAGTATAGCCCAATTCATGTAAAAATTCAGCTTCTTTTTTTTCCATTTCACTATCATTCCAAATAGCCATTGCAGCCAAATCCATGATATAGTATTTTTCTAAATTTGTTTGAAGTATTTCTAAAGGTAATTTGTCTAAGCTATCTATTTTTGTGCCTGAAAATTTAGTATATCGCACTGAAGTTTCAAAAAGTTTAATAAGTAAATCATCATACAATGTTTTATTACTTTTTGTTGTTAAAGCCAAAGAAACTATACCTAAAATAATTTCTTCTGTTTTCTGGATATAATTTTTTGATAATTCGTTGTTAATAAGAAAATTTTGGAAAGCAAGAACATCAATAAACAATAAGGCATTGGTAACAATATGTGAAAAGTTTTTACTTACCATATTATCGTTGGTTTGAACCCTTTCACTAATTATTTTTTCTAATTTTATTGAATCACTTTCATTGGGTAATATTTTTTTTAGGAGTGAAAAACCTTCCGGATTTATCGTATTATAAAATTTTAAAACCATTTTAGAAAATTCAGATTTATCTTGATTTTTTGCAGTCAATTGATAAATACCAAATAAACTATTCAATAAAGCTACTTTTGAAATTTCTTCAGAGGTCCAACCTTTTATCAATAAAGGTTTAAAAGAACCAATCGAAATAACATGACCATAAATAAACCCGGTAGCACGCGTTCTGCAATAAAAATCTTTACTATCAATTTCATAGGGTGAATTAAGCAAATAATATTTGCTAAAAAACTTGTCTATCCAACCATGTGCAGACGGATTAATCATTCACTCAATTTTTTGCAAAGCTATGGTTTTTAAAGCAAAAATTCCCTAAAATCAACCTTTGGTAATCTTAAAAAAAACAATAGTTTATTTGAAATAGGAAAAGGATTCGTTGTTTTCCATATTTAATAAGGTTTCATATATTAATTTAATTACGTTTTCTACATCTTCACGGTGAACCATTTCAACCGTAGTATGCATATAACGTAAGGGTAAAGAGATTAATGCCGATGCTACACCACCATTGCTGTAAGCAAATGCATCAGTATCTGTTCCGGTAACCCTTGAAGATGCTAATCGTTGAAAAGGAATTTTATTCACTTCAGCTGTTGAAATAATTAATTCTCTTAAATTATTTTGAACTGCCGGAGCATAAGTAATAACCGGTCCTTTACCAATTTGTGTTTCTCCTTCAATCTTTTTGTCAATCATTGGGGTTGTAGTATCATGACAAACATCAGTTACAATGGCAACATTGGGTTTGATGGTTTTTGTAATCATTTCTGCCCCGCGTAAACCAACTTCTTCTTGAACAGAGTTTGTAATGTATAATCCAAATGGTAATTTCTTTTTATTTTCAAACAATAAACGAGCAACTTCTGCCACCATAAATCCGCCCATTCGATTATCAATTGCTCGACAAACAAATTTGTTTTCGTTTAAAATCATAAATTCATCTGGATATGTAATTACGCATCCTACATGAACACCCAATTTCTCAACTTCCTCCTTTGTTGAGCATCCCAAGTCTACAAATAAGTTGTCAATTCTAGCATTTTCTTCCTTTCCTCTATTTCGTGTATGTATAGCTGGCCATCCAAATACTCCTTTAACAATTCCTTTTTTAGTATGAATATTAACCCGTTTAGAAGGTGCAATTTGATGATCTGAACCACCGTTTCTAATTACATAGATCAGGCCATTGTCTGTAATGTAATTTACATACCATGAAATTTCATCTGAATGACCTTCAATGACTACTTTATAAGGGGCATCCAGATTTATAATACCAACTGCTGTTCCATAAGTATCTGTAATAAAGGTACCAACATAAGGTTTAATATATTCCATCCATAGTTTTTGACCTTCCGATTCATAGCCTGTAGGCGAGGCATTGTTTAAATATTTTTCTAAAAATGTGAGTGATGATTTTTTTAGTATGGTTTTTGCAAACATAAATTTTGATTTTTTTTGCTAAATTATAAATAAGATATCATAGTTAAGTATAAATCTCTATTTTTGAACTTTATTTATGAAAAACATGAAGGCCTTTTTATCAATTTTATTTCTGTGTACCGTATTTATTGCCAATTCTCAGGAGACAAAAAAAGATTCCCTAGTTATATATTATTTGATTGGAAATGACTCCATATTACGAACTTCCTTAGATTTAGATGAAGTTGTAGTAACCGGACATAAATCCAATAAAGAGGATGAATACCGCAAAAAGTTTCTGTTATTACAACAACGGGTTATTAAAGTTTATCCTTATGCGAAATTAGCAGCCGACAATTTGACGCGGTTAAATTACAATATGGGTAAATTTAAAACAGAACGTGAAAAAAAGAAATACTTTAAGATTGTTGAAAACTACCTAGAAATTGAATTTGAAGGCCAACTTAAAAAATTATCTCGTAAACAAGGTCAAATTTTAGTCAAATTAATTTATCGCCAAACAGGAAAATCGACCTATACATTAGTTAAAGATTTAAAAAGTAGTTGGAAAGCCTTTTGGGCAAGTAATACTGCAAAAGTTTTTGACATAGATTTAAAAACAAAATATGACCCTTTTACTGTAACGGAAGATTTTCTTATCGAAAGTATTTTGTTAAAAGCTTTTAATGAAGGGCGTTTGCAACGTCAACCTTCAGCCAACTTTATCGATTATGTTGAACTTTCCAAAATATGGAAAGAAAAAGTTGAAAAGGCAAAAGAAAAAAAGAATACTCCTCAATAGTTTTTCAAATCACCAATTCAAAAGTTTTATTAATTATTATATTTATTTTTTTAGATTTAATAGTAGGATTTATTATTTCCGACGATTAATAAAAGACAGTTAATTTTACTACAATTCTCAACATTTTGATAACAAAACCCAAAATTGTTATTATAAAGGCAGTTAATATAGGTTTCAAAAAAAATAAATGAATTACAAAGTGCGATTAACCAGCTAGTTGCGAAAAAGAAAAAAAAATAGGTTAAAAAAGATTTGGAAATTGGTAAAAGAGGGTTACTTTTGCACCCTCAATCAGGGCTACGTTCATAGATATATAATGAGGATAAAAAATTGATAA